>JACQOI010000051.1 GCA_016202615.1 Betaproteobacteria bacterium | reverse complement strand
GTACTGCCCCGGTCGCAGCTGTGCCAGAGGTCCCGGGTTCGGCGGCGCGTGACTGATCGACAAGAGCGTCCATCGCCGCGCTGATCGGTCCGGAGTCGATGCCGCTGTCGCCAGGGTGAAACGCCCGGGCGACTCCGACTTTTCTGAGCAGCTCGCCATCGGCACGCGGGATGAGACCGCCGACCGTGATAGGAATGTGCGCCAAGCCGCGCGCATCGAGGGCACGGCGAACGGCAGCGGCGAGCTCAACGTGTGCGCCCGACAGGATGCTCAATCCGACCACATCCGCCTCCTCGGCGACGGCGATGTCGGCAACCTGGTCCGGCTTGTGCCGTATGCCGACGAAGACCACCTCGAAACCCTCTTCGCGCAGCATCCGTGCGAGCACGCGGGCGCCCCGGTCGTGTCCGTCCAGACCCACCTTGGCGACGACTATCCGTCCCCGGTTAGCCGGCGGCTTGCGAGCACTCACGCTAATCATGATCTGGGGGACTCCTCAGTGCTAGTATACTCACAAAGTTCACGATTCTTCAAGGCGCACCGGCGCCGCGCGTAAAGTGCCTACCCACAGGACAGGAAGATCTTAATGACTGACATCGACGACCTCGCATCTTTGCTCCGCTCCTGGGTGAAACCGGACGAGGCAGTGGAGCAAGCGGCGAAAAAGACCACGTCCTCGCGCCTTCCGATACCGGCCTTCTACGCCGGGCCGGGCGCCGACCGGCCCGGATTGTTCCCGTTCGGGCGCGGGATCACCGAGCGCATGTACCACGACGACCTCTGGGTTATGGGGATGTACTCCGGATACGCATCCCCGAAAGAAACGAATACCCGCTTTCGCAACCTGCTCGCCGCGGGACAGACCGGACTTTCGATCGCGCTCGACCTGCCGACTCAGATCGGCGTGGATTCGGATGACCCCTTAGCGGCAGGCGAGGTCGGAAAAGTCGGCGTGCCGTTAAACAGCGTCGAGGACATACTGGCGCTGCTCGACGGGTTGCCCTTGCACCAGGTCCGGCAGATGCGCTCCACAGTCAACGCGATCGGGCCGATCTTCGCCGCCTTCGTGATCGTCGCCCTTGAAGAGCTCGCAATTGATCCCGCGGCGTTCCGACTGTTCCTGCAGAATGACCCGCTGAAGGAGTTCTCGTCACGCGGCACCTGGATATTCCCGCCCGGACCAAGCGCGCGCTTCGCCGTTGACGTCATTGAGTACTTTGCGAAGCACCACCCCACCTGGCAGCCGATCCAATTCTGCGGCTACCACCTGCGCGACGCCGGCGGGACCGCGGTGCAGGAAGTCGCCGTGGCGACGGCGAACGGCATCGCCTACCTCGACGAAGCGGAGCGGCGAGGCGTCGAGATCGCCGAGATTGCGCCTTCGTTGTTCCTGTTCCTGTCGTCGAGCGTCGACATCTTCGAGGAAGCGGCGAAATTCCGGGCCGCCCGCCGACTTTGGGCGCGCCTGCTGCACGAGCGTTACCGGGTACCCAAGGAGAAGGCCGCGATCAAGATCTTCTCGTACACGCTCGGAGGCGCGCTCGCTGCCCACGAGCCGCAGAACAACATCGTGCGCGTGGCGTACGAGGCGCTCGGCGCGGTGCTCGGCGGGGTGCAGACTCTCGCGACTTCGTCGTGGGACGAGGCCCATACCCTGCCGTCCGAGGAAGCCGCCCACCTGGCGCTTCGCACGCAGCAGATCCTTGCGCACGAAGCCGGTGTCGCCAAAGTCGTCGACCCGCTCGGTGGCTCGTATTACGTCGAAGCGCTGACCCAGCGACTCGAGAACGAGATCACGCGCTATACGGTCACCGTGCTCGACCACGGTGGCGCCATCGGGGCCATCGAGTCGGGGTTTCTCGCGCAAGAGCTGGCGGATGCCGCGTACCGCGATTACCAGGAGGTCTCCCGGGGCGAGCGACTGATCGTCGGCGTGAATTTCAAGCCTTCGAATCAGCCAATGCCTGAAAACCTGCCATTCACCGTTCCTCCCGGCACCGCAGAGGAGACGATCGGACGACTTCAGCAGGTCCGCACGGGCCGAAACGCGCAGCGGTTGCGCATTGCTTTAGATGGTCTCTGTACCGCCGCCCGGGAAGGACGCAATACAATTCCGGCGCTGCTCGAAGCCACCCGGGCCCGAGCCACGATCGGAGAGATCACCGAGACATTGGCCACGGTTTTCGGGCGGCATGACTCGTCGGTCGAATATGGCGCGCCGCTGCGCAAGAGCGGTGCCCCCTAGGAGTTTGTCGGACTTGGGTCGGACAAACTCCTTAGCAGCGTGCCGAATGCTAAGTCCGACAGGCTGCCAGGTAGCACGCAGCGGGCGAAGCCGGCACGCACGTAAGGCGCGCACCAGGACAAGGCGAACCGAATATCGGAAAAGCAGAGTATACTGATTTGCGACGAAGATGACGAATAGCACCTTTGCGAATTCCGAGAACACAGAGTTCCCGCTCGACGCCCCGGACATCATAATCTCGGCCAGTCAGTCGTTCCGTATCGACAGCAAGATGCAGGTCCCGGCTTTTAGCATCGCGGGAGCGCATGTGCCCGAGGTCGACGAGGCATATCAGTTCGATCGGG
>JACQOI010000050.1 GCA_016202615.1 Betaproteobacteria bacterium | reverse complement strand
GAAGGCAAGAGCTATCGATTGAAGGAAGCCGCGGAAAAACTTGCGCGCAAACCGAAAACACGTTAACAATACCGATTGTCCTGTCCGCCTGGGGGAGTTTGACCCGGCCACGGGTGGGGGAGTTTGAAGTGGCCACCGGGGATATTGCGTGTTTTGATGCCACGCTGGTTTTCCTGCGCGATCAGCATTTCGATCGCCGCCTGCGAGGCGCGCACGCCTTTCTCGTCCGCCCTCTTGTCCGACTCGCCTTCAAGGTCGCCGTAGGTGACGTCGTACCAGGCCCGCATCACGTAGCCGTTGTTGATTGTCACCGGCATCATCTGCGCATGCGGAAAAATAAAGCGGATTGCCGGCAGATCGCGCAGCTCGAGCTCGGGCACGACAGGCGCAAAATCATTGCCGTCGGCGCCCAGCCCGTGCATCCAGATGACCGCCGCCGTGGGGTTAGGCGCGGTTTCGATTTCGATTGTTTCAAGCAGCTGGGTCATATGATGTGGAAGGTGAACGAGTGAACGGGTGAACGGGTGAAAGACTGAAGGAGTGAAGAAGTGAAAAAGTGAAGAAGTGAAATAAGACCCCCTTTCCCCCGTTTTCCGGGGGAGAGGGCTGGGGAGAGAGGGATCACTTGTTCACCCGTTCACTCGTTCACTTCGGCCGAACGGCCGACTTCGGCCGAAACACCTTGATTACGTTTTCGTGCGTTTCTATATAGGGCCCGCCGATCAGGTCCATGCAGTAGGGCACCGCGGCGAATACGCCATCCAGCGTTTCCTTGATTGCTTTCGGCTGCCCGGGCAGATTCAGGATCAGCGCCTGTTTGCGCACCACGCCGACCTGGCGCGACAGGATCGCGGTCGGCACGTACTTGAGGCTCACCTGCCGCATCTGCTCGCCGAATCCCGGCATTACCTTGTCGGCGACCGCGAGCGTAGCTTCGGGCGTCACGTCGCGCGGCGCGGGTCCAGTGCCGCCGGTAGTGAGCACCAATTGGCATTTCTCGTTGTCGACCAGATCCTTCAGCGTTTGCTCGATTACCGGCTGCTCGTCGGGAATCAGCCGTGTCACCATTTTCCACGGCGTGGAGAGCGCCGCGCCGAACCACTCCTGCAGCGCCGGGATGCCCTTGTCTTCGTAAACGCCGCTCGCGGCGCGGTCGCTGATCGAAACCAGACCGATTAAGAGTTCATTGTTCATGCCGGGAGTATAGCGTGAGGAGGCGTGCGGGCTCAAAAAACCGTAAAGCAATTAACGCGGATGCGGCAAAAAGCGCGGTAAATGGTGCTAGAATCATTCCGTTAAATTTACCAGATAAAGCCGGCTTTGATATCACCCTTCACTGCCCGGAGGGCATGATGAAAAACTTCGATTGCGGCCGTTATGTCATGTGGGGCCTGATTGCCGGCCTGGTGGCGTGGGCGATATTCATCGCCACGCTGATTTATGCGGCGATCTATATTCCCGATGTGCCGACGCGTCCGGATCAGTTGTTCACCCAGCGCAGCGGTTTCCAGGCCGGCGGATTCATTGCCGGTTGGTGGCTTGCGATCAGCGGGCTCGCGCTGTGCGTGATCGGCTACCTCCGCGAGTTCAAGGGGCTGACTTGCCTGCTCGGCGTGGTGCCGGCCGCCGCGTATGTCGCCAACCCATGGTCGGTGATGGTGTTCGTGAAGTTCACGGGCGGCTAGCCGCGGAGCGGCGGTGACGGGTGAGGCGAGAGACAAAGGGTGAAGGAACTCGCCGTTGCGCTTACGCTGACGCTGCTGGTGCAGGCGATGATTTCGATGACGGCTTTGACGCCCGCGGTCCTCGCACCGGTGGCGCAGGCTGACGTCGGAGTGGCGGGGAGTTCGATCGGCATATTTACCGCGCTCGTTTACGCTGCGGCGATGTTATCGGCGCCGCTCGGCGGCACTATTATTGCGCGCCGCGGCGCGGTCCGCGTCAGCCAGTATTGTCTGCTGTTTTCCGGCGGCGGACTTGCGCTGTGCGCGCTCGCATATCCGGCTGCGCTGGCCGCGGGCGCGCTGCTGATCGGCTGCGGCTACGGGCCGGCCACACCGGCAAGCTCCGAAATCCTGGTGGCGCGCACGCCGGAGCGCGTGCGCAACCTGATCATGTCGATCCGCCAGACCGGCGTTCCGGTCGGCGGCGCCATCGCCGGTATGGTGGTGCCGATGCTGTTGCTCGCCGTCGGCTGGAAAGCGGTGGCGCTGGTGATCGCGATGCTCTGCATTCTTTGCGCGCTAGGCCTGGAAGCGGTGCGCGGCCGCTACGACCGCGTACGGCACGATGCGCCGCAGACACCGCAGCCCTCGCTCGCAAGCCTGCTGCGCATGGTTTTTGCGCATGCGGAACTGCGCCAGGGCGCGCTCGCGTCGTTTACCTACGCTGGAATGCAGTTGTGCCTCGCGTCGTTCCTGGTGGTGTTCCTGACCGAGCGCGCGGAGCTGACTTTGATCAACGCGGGATTTGCGCTGTCGGCGGCGATGATCGGCGGCGTCGTCGGCCGCGTGCTGTGGGGCGTTGCCGCTGATTACATCGGCAGCGCGCGCATCGTACTCGGCACGCTCGGTATCGTCATGGCGCTGTCGGCGTGCGTGATGAGTCAGGTCACCCCCGGCTGGCCGTTACTCGCGATTGGTGTGCTGTGTGCGGTGTTCGGCGCAACCGCGATCGGCTGGAACGGCGTTTACATCGCGGAGATCGCGCGCATCATGCCCGGCGGCAATGTCGCGCTCGCGACCGGCGCATCACTTGCGTTCACTTACTCTGGCGTGGTGGCAATGCCGTTCCTGTTCTGGCTGATCGTGATCGTCAGCGCCAGCTATGCGATCGCTTTTATTACGGTCGGCGTGCTGACACTGGCGGCGGGAGTGTCGTATTTTTTCGTGCGGGCAGCGCCCCGCGCAGCGTAGTGTCGGAACAAGGCCATGTCAGCAATGGGCCGCTTGAGAAGATCGCGATCGAAGCCGAGCGTTCCGGATCACCTCGTTTCATCGCCCGATTGCGCCGCGGCGACGTATTTCTTGACGGTGCGCCGGTCGAGCCCGGTGCGGCGCGCAACATCCTCGATTGTGCCCAGCCGGTCGTAGAGCAGCGCGCAATAGCGTGACAGCAGTTCGCGCGCGTTGAGCGTGCCGGCCTGGATTTCGCCGGCGAGCGCGCGATGCGGCTCAGCACTGGACATTTTCAGGTCGCCGCTATAGTGATGGGTCAGCAGCACGCGGCGCACCGCCTGTTCGAGTTCGCGCACATTGCCTGGCCACGGGTAATTCTTTGGCAAGTCGCGCTTGAACGTCTCCAAAATTAGATCAGTATCGTGCGGGTCGTCCTTGCCGGTAAGACGCACGATCAGTTCTCCGACCAGCCGTTCCAGTTCGGTGCGGTCTTCCTCCAGCCGCTGGCGCAACGTCGGCAGTGTGATCACGTCGGAGCATAGTCGATAAAAGAGGTCGTCGCGGAACCGGCCGCTCGTGCGCAATTCAGTGATTGACTTGTTGGTCGCGGCAATTACGCGCCCGGCGAATCGCTTGATCTGGTGGCTGCCGACCGACGTGAAAGTGCGATCCTGGATGACCTGCAGCAGCTTGATCTGCACCGGCACGGTCATCTCGCCGATTTCATCCAGAAACAGCGCCCCGTGCCGGCTGCACAGCTCGAACAGCCCTTTGTGGTCATCCACCGCGCCGGTAAACGCGCCCTTGCGATGACCGAACAGCTCCGACTCGATCAGCGTTTCGGGGAACTGGGAGAGGTTGGTGGCAATGAACGATTGCGTGAAACTCGCCACGAAACGGCCCTTGGCGCGGTCGAAAGGGATGTAGCCCGAGCGCCCGATGGCCGCGGCGGCCGAGCCTTTGCCGGTGCCGGTTTCGCCGAGCAGCAGGGTCGAAAAGTCTTCCATGCGTCCCCACAGCACGCGGTCGAACGCGCGCATGTCGTTGGTGAACACGTTGTTCCACAGCGCGAACCGCAATTGCTGCATCGAGGCGCTGCGGCCCACCAGGGAACCCAGAATGAAGCGAAACGCGCGCCGCAACTGGAAAAAACATGCGAAATAATGCAGCGCATCGCTTTCGGTGAAACCCCGCTTCGTAAAATCCGTGATCAGGCGCGCGGCAAGCGGCACCGGCGCATCTTTATCACGCAGATGCTCTTCGATTACCCGGTCCAGCTCCGGTATATAGCGGTCATAAATCTGATACAGGAACAGTGATCGCATTAACGGCTGGTCAGCGGCAGCGAAGCGCGGCAGCGCGTTGAAGCCCCTTTGTTCGAGATGCGCGATGCGCGCGTTCATCTCGGGAAGGACAATCTTGAGCGCCGCTTCGCCGCGCATATCCGCGTGTCCGCCTGCGAGCTGCACGAGAATGCGATTGCGCTCCGGATCAAACGGATTCATGTAAGTCACCTGCGCCATGCGGGAAAAGAAACCGCGGTCGCCGGCGCTCAGCTTGGCCATTGTCTCCATGTGCTTTCTCCTGAAACAGCTTGCATAAATTGTATATCGTGTATGCGTTTGTGCATATTCAGGTCTTGGAATCGCTTATCATAGGCATTGGCAATTATGACAAATACGTAGGTGAAACAACATGTTGGCAATCCAATGAGACTTTTGGCACGGCAATCGCTAAGGGTGATGTGCCCGGTCGCGCATCGCATCCTGCGGTATCGCGTTCCGGGACCGGCAAACAGTAAGGCAACATCATTAACGCAGCAAACACGAAAGGAGCAATCATGAACACTCGAAATATCATTCAACGCGTTTCTCCGGGCAACACAACGTCGCGCAGCGGTTTCGGGCGACTGGCGATCGCACTTGCCTTGCCGCTGTTTGCACTCTCCGGCTGTTACGTGATCCCGGTCGACCAGCATGGCAACCCGGTCTATGCGGTTGGCGCGCCGCCTGTTGTCCAGACGACGGCGCCCGCGCCCGTGCTCTATGGGGGTGCCCCGATTCCCGCCGTGCTCAACGTCAGACTTTATCCGGCCAACGATCTCGCCAACCAGACCGGCATCATGAGCGGCACGGTGACCAACATGATGAGCGGCAAGGGGCGGTTTCAGTTCGATTATCGCGGGGAATTGCTGAGCGGGGAAGCGACTCGCGTGGCCGGCGATGAGCGGCGGGGCATGGCGAGC
The DNA here is from genome assembly GCA_016202615.1 of Betaproteobacteria bacterium. Classification (GTDB taxonomy): domain Bacteria; phylum Pseudomonadota; class Gammaproteobacteria; order Burkholderiales; family SG8-41; genus PALSA-1004. Next base: position 5,506 of record JACQOI010000050.1, on the reverse strand, counting down.
GCCTATGGTTCGCGCGGGACTTACGTAAGCTGCGAATATCAGATGAGCAGCCCGCTGCAGGGTGCTGGCAATTGCAGCTTCAACAACGGCGCCAAGTACCAAGTGCATATCGGCGGCTGAGCGGGAAATGGAACCCCCGTGAACGCGCGAGATCGGGAGGTCGTGAGAGCGAGAAACCAATGACGTCCATCTCCCGCTCCCGCGCCCTCATGCTCTAACGGCCGTCAAGCTAGTACCGGCGGCAGTTGTTTGAGCAACGCCGCGCGTTCTTCGGTGGCCTTGCCGTTCAACGCGAAACCGAGCAGTTTTCCGTCTTTATCCTTGAACAGCGATTTCACACTGTCCTCATCGGCGGTCACTTCCCAGTTTCCGTGCGCTTCCGCCGGTGGCGGCGAGACGATGGTGGGGCATGCCGCCGTTCCTCGCGCCGGGCGCCGGGGTGCTGGCCATTACCTACCTGCCGTGGCTGAGCACCGGGCTGGTGGGTATCATGCGTTGACCGGGGCGTATGACCCTGTCCTCATGGGCATCTCCCGGGCGAATAGCGATACACTATCAAGTAATACGCGCTACTGGATTCTCGAGTCCATCTTTTCAAGGACGCCAGACCGTGCGAACCACCGTCGCTGAGCACTACAGCGCCTACAAGCTACGACCTTTTACCGGGGCCGAACGCGAGCAAGTCACGATCCTCTTCGGCGGGCTGCATTGGCGGGCCGGGCGGCTGATCCAGGGGGCGATGGAAAACCTGGGCTACCGCAGCCGGGTCCTGCCCATTGCCACAAAGGAGGACCTGCTCACCGGCCGCGAGCTGGCGGACATCGGCCAGTGTTGCCCGAGGAGCTTCGCGACCGGCAACCTCGCGAACTTACTGCGTTCCGAGGCCAGGGAGATCCGCGCCGAGGAAGTCGCGAACATCTGGTGTGAATCCAAACAGACGCTAGTACAGTAAAGCTATGGACCGAGCGAACCTTGAATTGTGCAATGCGCGTCCGTTCGACCTTCCTCAAAATGCGGCCGAGGTCTATATCGACGCGGGCATCGCCAATATCCGGGTCCTGGTGACCGCCGCCGATGGCGGCCTTTTGGCTGATGCGCTTTTCCCAAGCAACCAGAACCTGCATGAGCTGTTCTCACAATGCCGGCTAACGCAACGGCTGGGCCGCACAGAACACGCGCCGATTTTCATTACCGGAAAGCTCGCACCGATGGTTCACAAGGTGCTGGGCCGCGGGAAGCTCTTCATGCCGTCCGCGGCCTTGTGGCTGGCGGCCAAGCATCTCGTTGCGACTTGCAGGTCTTCCATCCGGTCGCTGGCCATGGTGGAAATTTCGGCCTCCGGGTACATGCTGGTCGGAGTGGACCGCGCGGGCGAACTGAAAGACGACTTGCTCATCGCCAATCCCCGCTGCGGCGCGGGCAGCGGGGTAAACCTGGATCGCGTGCTTCAGAAACTCGGCCTCAAGCGGGACGGGGTGGATGCGGTGCTGCAGGACTATCTCGGCGCAGCCGGGCGCAGCCGAAGAACGCTTGTGAGCACGCGCGCCGACCGCTGTGGAGTTTTCGGCTCCTCGGCCACGATCTCGGACAAGAACCAGGGCATTCCGCTTGCGGTGGCATTGGCGACGACGCTGAAGTCGGAAGTCCGGAAAACCCTGTCGAAATTGCCGCGCGGCTTCGACAAAGTCTGCCTGATGGGGCGCATCTTTCGTTGGAAGTTTGCACGCGACTGCGCCGAGGACTTCCTGCAGTCGCTCGGAGTGCACGACGTCGAGTACGATACCGAGAACACCCTGGTGCTGCAGGCGTTGCAGGAATTCGTGGTCCGCGTCGGCGCCGGGAGTATCGCACAGCCCAATCCGCATCTGTGCGCAAAGCAGGCACCGACGCAGTACCCAGCATTCTCCGAGATCAAGGCCGAGCACGAGAATGCGCTGCGCTATCTGCGCTTGCCAGGGCAGGCAGTGCGCCCGGAGCTCACCAGGGACTTGTTTCGCCGCGTGGTTGACATCGGGCTTGACGTCGGTTCCACCATGGCCAAGGTGGTGGTGGCCGACGACCAGACGGGCGAGGCCCTGTTCATCAGCGCCTGCAGCAATTCAGGCGACACCATCGAGACCATCAAACACGTCTTTCGCGAGCTGCGCGGCCACGCCGGCGAGCGAATCAGGATACGCTCCATCGGCGTCACGGGTTCGGCGCGCTATCAGGTGAAGGAGGCGCTCGCGTACATCTATCCGAGCCTGGTGCCGCGCACCTCGGTGCTGGTGGAGAACTACGCCCACGCCCGCGGCTCCATCGAGTACGCCCGCGATCACCTCGCGCGGCTTGCCGCTCGCGGCATACGGAACCTGAACCGGAATTTCTGCATCCTGGTGGATATCGGCGGGGAGGACACCAAGATATCCACCATCGCGCTTGAAGAGGCGGAACTCTTCAACAACGCGATGAACCTTAAATGCTCGGCCGGCACCGGCAGCCTGATGGACACGCTCTCGGCGCTCTTCGGCCTGGAAGACGCGGGCGAGGCAAGCAAGCGCGCCTTCGAGGCGAAGCGCAGCTTCGCCATCAATGCGACCTGCGCGGTGTTCCTCATGGAAAACGCGCAAAAACTCCAGGCGCTTGGCGTGCCGCGGGACGAAATTCTCGCTTCGGCCAACTGGGCGATTGTCGAGAACATGGCCCGCACGCTGTGGAGCCAGGTCGAAATGCCGCCCAATACGGTGGTGCTGCTGCATGGCCAGACCATGCTCTCCGAGCCGCTGCCGCTTGCCGTGACCCATCGGCTGCAGTCCTATCTCAATGGTGCTGCCTATGCGCTCGTTCCGCCCCACCCGGGTCACCGCGCCTGCTTCGGCCTGATCCGCACGCAATGCCAATCTGCCCCGCAAGGCGCCGAGGAGGTGGAGCTCTCGCGTTTCATCGATGCCCGGTTCGAAAAGCAGATCGTTCAGTGCAAAGGTGCAGCGTGCAATGATCCGTCCGCCGTCTGCAATCGTGCCAGCCTCAAGTGCACCGGCGCCGACGGCAAGCGCTTCAGCTTCACGCTGGGAGGCTGCAGCGCGATAAACGAGATGTTCGCGCGCAAGCGCAACAAGACAGCCGGCGCCATCAAGCCGGTGCGCGACACCTACAAGGAAATCTGGGATTTCGTCGATCGGCACCACCCGCGCAGCGAGGACGCCCGGCGCCTGGTCATCGCGCGCAGCTTCTGCGTATCGGAATGGGCCTACTTCCTGTCGCAGCTGTTCGCGGACTTTGGCATTCCAGTGCACGTGGACAGCGTCAAGGAGGCCGACCTGGTCCAGGCGCATCCCCTGTTCAATGTCGACAGCTGTGCGCCGCAGATCGGTGCCGTGGGCCAGTACCGGCGCCTGGCTGCGGAACCGCACGGCATCATTCTGGTACCCCAGATCGAGGTGCTGCCGACCGACGGCAAGAGCTTGGGCCGGACCTGCACCATAAACCAGGGTGGCGTCGTCGTGGCCCAGAGCCTGGCCGCCATGGCGGCCCCGCAGGCAAAGTTCCACGCGTTTTCAATGGCGCTGCGCTCGCTCGACGCGGCGGCCATCTGCGACGAGATTTATGACAAGCTTGTTCCGGTATTCCAGTACTACGGATTGGCGCCAACGCGGACCAGGCTCCAATCGGCCATAGTGGGGGCGCTCGCCGCTCACCTGTCCCTGCGGGAGAGCGCAGCCAACCTCGCGGCTGACTTCATGGAAAACGCGCTGGCCGAGGGTCATCGCATCGCTCTCGTGGTGGGCAGGGAGTACGTGCTTAACCCCGGGATTTACGACAGCCACATCCGACGCCTCCTGCGCGACAAACGCATGGCGGTCATCCCCTCGTACGTCCTGGACGTGGAGTTGAACGAGGACTACAAACATCTCTACTGGCGCAACCCGCACGCGATCGTCACCATTCTCGACGCCGTTGCGCGCAAGACGCTCCACCAGCGCGTGCGCCATCGAAGGCTGCAACGCCTGTTCGAGCGCATCGAAGCGAACACCGCCGGGGAACTGTTGCCGGTGGTGCAGATCTCCACCTTCTCCTGCGGACCGGACAGCGTGATTACTCACCTGGTCGGCGAGATCATGAAGAAGCGCCCGTTCCTGCTGATCCAGTCCGATGCCATCCTCAAGGAGTTGGCTCACCTCGAGAACCGGGTGAACACCTACGTGCGCCAGCTCGAACTGGGCCTGCACGCAAAGCTTTCGCTGGGCGGCGAATCCCACTTTGAAGTGAAGATGCTGGATGATTTCGAGAACAAGGAGGCACTCGACCTGGCCACCGACGCCATATATCTGCCGACGCTCGACGACAACAGAATGCTCACCTCGGTGCTGCGAGGCGCGGGCTACACGTGCATCGACAACTACGGCGACGAACACGACCTGGAGGCGCTGATCAAGCTCGGTCGAAGCGTGGCGGGCGATGCCGTGTGCGCGCCTCTTGCGGGTGTGTATGCCGACCTCATGCTGGCCGTCCAGGATTTCGAGCGCCGCAAGCGATCGGGCGACCCCATGCTTGCCGGGAAAACACGGCTGCTGTTCTTCAACAACAAGGGAACGGGCCCCTGCCGCCAGGGGCGCTACGTGGAAACGCACAAGCTGTTTGCGCACCAGGCGCTGGGCTCACCCACTCCACGCGGCGACGGAAAACAGTCCAACCTGCCTTGCGGCGGGCTGATGCAATTCCTCGTGGCGAGCGAAGCTCAGGGCTACAGCATCGGGCTGAAGGAGTGGACCCAGATACGGCTGTATCAGGCGGTCATCCTGCACGCCGTGCTGCAGGACCTGTTCTTCGCTGGTGGCACGGTCTGCACGAATCAGGAGCAATACGAGCAGTTCGTCCGCGACCACGGGGAACTGAAGCACAGGCTGTACCGGATTCTGGAGGACTATCACGGCCCGGGGCGGACGGTCCAATGGCTGGTCGAAAGGTCGGGTGACGCCGGCATTCTGAGCCGCGGCCTGAAGTGTTTTGCCTACCGCATGCACGGACGCGACCTTGCGGGACCGCTCTTCGCCTTCGCCGCAAAATGGCTGCCCAATGGATTGCCCAAGGAAAAGCTCCTGAGAATCTGCGCCTCGGGCGAGGTCTACATGAGGGTAAGCCAGGCCAGAGCTGTCTATCGGATCCTGCTCGCCAACCTGGGCTTCGGCCGTTTCAATTTTGAGGTGAGTCCGATCTGGAGCTACCTGGAGTACTTGCTCGAGGAAGAACACGATTATTGCCGCGAGCGCAAAGCCCAGGCATGGGCGGCATTGCAGCGGGAAGCAGCGGGAGCCGGCGATCCGCGTCATGGGCAGATGGCTGAAGAAGACCGCAAGCAAACGAAAATTCAGGGACTGTGCTCGCTTTTGAGGAACGCATTGGCGGCCCCGTTGTACCAGGCTGCGCGCCTGTCCGTGCCGCCGGAGATGAAAAAGCTCCTGGAAAGCGCGAGGGAAGTGTTGCCGACCTTGCGGCCGGTGGGCGAGTTTGCCCCATACTTGGGGGG
>JACQOI010000059.1 GCA_016202615.1 Betaproteobacteria bacterium | reverse complement strand
CACGGAAATCACGGCGCTAACCACAGGGAAATGCACGTTTTCCATGGTTGGGACTCTACGTCGACCTTATCCGCGTTCATCCGTGTTTATCTGTGGTTTCATCGGCCGTTGCTGCTTTTGGGATAGCTTCTAGCCTTGATGGCCCACGGCGCGCGAGATGCGCTCGGCCGTCTGCCTGACGTGCGCCGCCCAGGCTTTGTCGAAGCGTTCCGACGGCGCCGACACGGAAAGGCCCGCGATGAGCCGCCCGTCGTCGCCGTAAACGCCGGCGCCGGCGCACGAGACGCCTTTCTCGGCCTCTTCGTTGTCGAATGCATAGCCCGACCGGCGCACGCGCTCGATTTCCTGCAGCAGGCTCGCCGCGTCGGTGATCGTGTTGTCAGTATATCGGGGCAGCCCGGTGCGCTTCGCGTACTCCTGGCATTTTTCAGGGCCGTCGGCAGCAAGAAAGATCTTGCCGACCGCGGTGATGTGCAGCGGCGCGCGCGCGCCGATGATCTGCATCACGCGCATCATCTGGGTGCCGGAGGACGTGCGCTCGACGTAAACGACTTCGTCGTCGTGGCGCACCCAGAGGTTGACGGTCTCGCCGAGCTGCTGATGGAGTTGCTGCATGTAGGGCAGGGCTTCCTGGCGCACGCTGATGCGCGATCTGACCAGCGTGCCGAGTTCGAGCAGCCGCATGCCGAGGCGGTAAGTGCCGGGCTCGATGCGGTCGACGATGCGGTTTTGCACCATCACGTTGAGGATGCGGTGCGCGGTTGACGGATGCAGCCTGGTTTCGGCCGCGAGCTGCTTCAGGTTGACCGGCACGACGTGGCGCGCCAGCGCATCCAGCAGGCTCAGCATGCGCGCGATCACCTGAATCGAAGACTTGGTTTCTTGTTCCGCCACGGTGGAGAAAATTCGGATTTATTTACGGCGAGCTACGCCGGATTTTACATTATGAACAAAGAGCAAGGAAAGGCAGAAAATCCTTGGTATCCTTTCTTCTCCTCTTTGCGTTTTTGCGTTGGGTGTTTTTTGGTTCCGGCCACGCCGGTTTAGGAGGACCAAGCATGACCGTACATTGGGAAACGACACAAGTCGACGGCAACGTGTACCTCGCCTGAGCCTTCGTCGAGGCGGCACACTTCGCCCGGCGCTACTGCGCCGAGGCCAAGCGCTTCTTCGACAAGAAACGGGCCAAGACCAATAACGCGATAGCCACCAAGGGACTGGCGCCCAAGTCGGGCAGCCACGAAAGCTGTGCGCTTTATCTGGACACGATGCGGCACCAACGTTTCTCTGGGGCGGCAGGGCCTCCAGGGCGGACGCCTGAGGGTAGGCGACACCACTTGATCCTGATGGGTGACCCTATTTATTCGTCGCACAGATGGAACCTATCGAGCACGCCGTGGTGTCGCCCACCGCCGCGTTCTTTTCCAATAACACATAACGCCGCGCTCAGCTGCTCGTGGCGCCTATCGCGGCCGACAGGCCCGACTCACCGCCGCCTATTACCACTACGTCAGCTTGCATGACGGAGGTTTCACAATTTTCTTATAAACTCATTGATATTCACGAATCCGCTGTGCCGTACCGGCCACAGATCTAATCTATCTGCACCCCCGCAAACTTGACAACACGGCCCCATCTCTCGACTTCCGCTTTTAAGAATTGCGCGAACTGCTCAGGGCTGCTCCCTACCAGCTCGTAGCCCGAAAGCTGCTTGTGTACTTCGCGAATCTCCACCACCTGCTTTACATCCGTGTACAGCTTGTTTACAACAGCTCTCGGCGTATGAGCGGGGGTCACCACGCCATACCAAGTGCCGGCCTCATAACCGGGCGCGCCGGACTCCGCTATGGTTGGCAGTTCCGGCGCGAGCGGACTGCGCTTAGCGCTGGTGACGCCCACAGCACGTAACTTGCCGGCTTTCACTAGAGGCAAACTCGCCATGAGGTTGTTAAACAAGAGGTGCACCTGCCCGCTTAGGACGTCACTCAGAGCCGGTCCAGAGCCTTTGTACGGAACATGCAAAAGGTTGATGTTTGCCACGGTCTTGAGGAGTTCTCCCGCAAGATGTGAACTACCCCCAATTCCCGAGGATGCGTAAATCACCTTGCCGGGCTGCGCCTTGGCGAGTGCAATCAGTTCCTGCATTGACCCGACATTGATCGCCGGGGTTGCGACGAGAATAAACGATTGCATCGCAAGCAAAGTAACCGGACTGAAGTCCTTGATCGGGTCGTAATTGAGCTTTTTGTACACGCTTATTGCGATCGCATTGGCGATATTGAATTGGAAAATGGTATAGCCGTCCGGCGGTGCGGCGGCAGCCAATTGAGCGCCAATATTGGCACCCGCACCACCCCTGTTATCGATTATCACGGGCACTCGCCATTTCTCCTGAAGCTTTTGACCAACAACCCGCGCCAGGGAATCGGCGCTGCCCCCAGGGGTGAAAGGCACGATAAATCGAACTGGCTTATTGGGATAGGTCTGCGCTGCGACACCACTTGCACCCATCGCGATCAACAACAGGAAAAAGCAGCCAAGCATTATTTTCATGGTTGTACCACTCATATCACCTCCCGAAAGGCAAAACCCGCCGACTGCTCCGCAACTATCGCAAATTGTCAGATGTTTAATCTGCGCGGAGGAAACAACGAAGACATCGCAAATAGGCCGCTCTCTTGGCGGACGAAAAACAGAGAAAAACTGCTATGGAATTTCGATCTCCATCAGGGGAATGTTCTGTTGCATGGCGTAGACATCACAGAATCCCGGGTCTCCTGATACGATCTTCTTGAGAAGAACTATCTTTATCGCCAGGGCTGAATCTATGAAAAAGATGTCTTTGACGAATCCGAGCGGGACGTGATACTGCTCGGCGATGCGCTCCTTGGAGAGGGCTTTCGATTGCTTGATTCTATTGTATGAATCGCTGCTTTCACAGAATATATCGAGCGTAAGCAAGAAAGGAGTTGCGTTCTTGCTTCTGATGACTCTGGCCAGTGTCTCCAAGCGGACCATTTTATTCCTCACCTCGGAAACTCCATGATCTGCATCCTAAATGGTTCACAAGGATCTTTTATCGGCATCCGATGCATGATGTTCCAAACATGCGCCTCTCCCAACCCTGGCTCGCTTGGGGAGAACGGAAGAGCCTGGTTGCCTGCGGTAGTTCTTCGTCCTTCAAATTGTTGCTGAGTAAACAGGTTTCTTGCACATACCGCCAGTGAAGTTGCGAGGTCCTGCGTTTTTGCGATTACTACCATCAAAACAACAACTTCATGTGGATCGGATTGCGTAATTGGCTCCAATTCTCCCAGAATGGCATTCTTACCATATACATGGAAATACAAATCGTAATCTTTACCCGCAATGTGGGGTTGGAATTGCAACCCGGCGCGCTGCCTGACCCGGTCCAGCAAAACGTCGACGACTCGAATGGTCGAGGGGTTCCTGATACCCAGTAGAGAAATCGCCCTAAAACCGATCGACCTGACGCCTTCCAGTTTTATCGTGTATTCCTCATCCACCCATTTGCTGTTTGAAACCTTGACTGTCTCTTCGTCAACTTGTTCGTAAACCGCGTCAGCAATATTCAGCGCACCGCCAGGCATCCTTTCGACAAAGGGATCTGCACGTTCATAAAATGAGTGGGACAAAACTGATGCCACGGTGCACTTCTGTTTCGAATTTATCGGGCTTACGAGAAAGTGGTCGTCATGCAAAACACCAAAAATTCCATCCACACTTCCATTCGTTGGCGGATCTTTGGGGTCCTTTGGAACTGTCGCGATTGCTCCACATTCCATGACCTTCGCCAAATGCGCGACCAAAGCCTTGTTGAACCCTCTCTTTATGGGCATTGCCATGAACGGGGCAGTATCCATTGCCCTTCCGGTTATCACTCCGTCGACATCATGGTCGAGCGCTTTCATTATGGGCTCATGCCCCATTTGTGCCACGATTCGGGTAGATCCCTCAACCTCTCCGGTGGTCAGAAATTCACTCAGGCGGGGATGATCAACGAGCCGCGGTATTTTCACCCCTTTATTTATCGCTGACGTTATGTAGCGCCTGTCAACTTCCCCGCTGATTATCGCGAGCTTTAATTTCAATTTATTTTCTCTTGCGACTTCATCTATGATATCGAGCTCGAACCCGAACAAAACGTCGTCGCATCCGCTTGTGCCCACGGATATACAGAAGGGCACGCCTGCTTTTTTCGCGTTGACAATCAGCTGTTGGCGAACTTTCTTAACCGCGAACTGCCCGATTATATTGACTCCTCTGCCCAAGTATCCGGGACCCGGGTCCATGTTTGTCCCTTGACCCGCGATAAGATGCGGTTTTCTTTTCAGACCCGCAACAAAACTATCTTCCGGCCAAATGTAGCCGTGGTTAAGAAATGTCCCGAGTATTCGAAATTCCATATTTTTCCTTAAAGCCCGATTAACGATCAATATAATTAAAACATTCCACGAAAGCGCCCAAATACGCCATTCACGGAACCGGAATGAATGCAAGACGTTCCAGCCTGCGAAGGCAAATGTATCGGCCGCAAGCTCACGCGAGGAGTCACCGTACGACTCAATCTCCCAGAGGGAGTCTTCACCAATCTCTCGTTGCTAATTCTTCAATAGACGTGCCGTGATGCCCTTCTTGTTCTCTGCTGGTGTATCAGTATTATGATAATAATATCTTCATTTCGTTGGAATGGCTTGTCAAGCATTATTTAGCTACGGCGTCATTATACGGTTGGAATTAGGAATGCAGTGTACTTGTCCATCAGCCGGATTACAAAGCCTGCGCCTGGCTTCCGCCGCTACGGAACATCAGGGGGCGGAGTCGATTACCGCTTTGTCGGATTGCTTTGAGAGACGAAAAACCAGCAGAGCCAGTATCCTGGGGCTTCCCAGCATTTTCGGCTGGAGGGCTTATATCCATACGCCTCGCGAAATATGCGGGCTGATGCTAAACGACGCGAATACCATCCCAGTATCGCGCGAGCAGCGCGCCGTTGGTCAACAGCGTAAGCGGCCTCCACGACGCTTTGCGCAACGAGCAGCCGGTCGAACGGGTCGCTGAGTTAAACAGGGGTTAAACAGGTTAAACAGGGTCAGTGTAACTTTTCCTCAGCCGAACGGCTTGCCTCGCAGCATTGTGAAGCGCGTGAGCCAAAAACAAACGGGAGATCGAGAGGTCGGAAAATCGTGAGCGGAGCAGTGCGCGCTCGATTTCGTCCTTGAACCACTCGCTGCCCAAAGATCAGCCACAGTTGACCGTGTCTCGAATCTCACCAAGTTCACTTCACGGAGAAGTTACATTGGCCCTATTTATTCCATCGTTTCGGCCAGCTAGCTTGATTGGATTGTAAATCGTAGCGTTACATGATACAATAACGTTATGATCAAAACCTTCCGGCACAAGGGGCTGCAACGATTTTTTCAGAAAGGCTCCAAGTCCGGCATTCAGGCTCAGCATGAGCGCCGTCTGCGATTGATGCTGTCCCGCCTGGACGATGTGACAAAGGCGACGGATATGGATGCGCCAGGTTGGAAACTTCACGCGCTCAAGGGCGACCTAAAGGGCCATTGGGCTGTGTGGGTCGATGGAAACTGGCGTCTTACCTTCACCTTTGACGGTAAGGATGCGATCCTGGTCAACTATCAGGACTATCACTAGGAGGCAGTCATGGCGCGCATGTATAACCCCCCGCACCCGGGCGAGGTGCTTCGAGAATTCCTGCCGGACGGGATGACGATCGAGGAAGTCGCACGGCGACTCGGTGTGTCTCGCGTCCAATTGTCTCGCGTTCTGAACGGTCGTTCAGCGATTTCAGCCGATATGGCCATCCGGATCGGTTTGCTGACTAACACGACACCGGAATCGTGGCTCGCTGGACAAACAAAATGGGATTTGTGGCAGGCATCTCAAAAACCGCGACCGGCTGTCGAACCGTTCCGTCATGCGGCGTAGCGGTTTGCGTTTAAACGGGACGCACACCTTTCCCAGGCGCACCCTTCCTTGTTCCTTGGCGTTCCTGGCGGCTCAGCTTCGCTCTTATCCAGGTTCATCGGCGTTCATCTACGGCTGATAACAGCGCCTTAAAACGCTGGACACCCGTATGGATATTGGCTTCCAAGGTGATTGGTTACCCCAAACCCCTCCCAACCTTCCCCCCGAGAGGGAAGGAGTTCTGGGAGAAAACGACTCTCGAGAAGGGTCAGTGCAACTTTTCCTCAGCCGAACGGCTCGCCTTGCAGCATTATGGAGCGCGTGAGCCAAAAACAAACGGGAGATCGAGAGGTCGGAAAATCGTGAGCGGAGCAGTGCGCGCTCGATTTCGTCCTTGAACCACTCGCTGCCCAAAGGCCAGCTGGATCGCAGGATCGCAGGATCGGACCGGCGCAACACGTTGATCCGGAGAAGCGAAGTAGGTCGGCAATCCTTTGCCGACAATTGATGGTGGCGGCATGGGAATGCCGCCCTACGGCTTAAGGTAGTGCCATAGGGGCCGTCCAGGCGCTTGGCGCCGCCTTTTCCAGAGCAAAACTTACCCGCTTCTCCCCTCACGACGTTTTCTATGCACTCGCTCACCCGCCTCAGAGGCGTAAGGGGAGAGGGCGAGGAACAGTGATGAGTGCAGAGTAATGAGCGCAGAATGAAGAGCGGGGGGCGGGAGGCGGAACCCCAATAGATTCGTACCTTCCCATATCATCCGCCGTTTGCGTCGACCCGAAGCCGGCGGCGCACGTTTTGCCGCGCGCGGTACCAGACATGAACCCGCACGGCTGCCAGCGTAACGCGATAGACGATTACGTGCCCGGTGTTTGCAATCGGAAAGCGGCGCTCGCCGCGCCGGGCTGTGCGGACGCCAATTCCAGGGTGTAAGAGAATCACATCGAGCGCGTGCTCTACGCGCTCTTGGACAAGCCCAGCGGTGCGCGGATCTTCGTCAGCGATGTGAGCAAGGGAATCAATGTAGGCTTGCAGCGCGCGTGGCGCCCACTCAAGCCGCCTGCCGGCGCTTGCGGGCATGGGCAGCGTCGATCACGGCGCGTGTTTGGCGCCGCGCCTCTTCACGCGGCACATACCCGCGCCGCACCGCATCGCGTTCCGCGGCCACGCTTTCGTTTACTTCCAGCTCGCACAAATCGAAGCCATCCCGCAGCACGAAGCGCAACATTGCTTGTGGGGTGCGCCCGGCGTCGCGGGCGAGTTTTTCAAGGCGACGCTGCTGCATCGTGGTAAGTGCCAAGGATCGCATGCGGCTTTCTTCTGAGTTGATCATTATTACCAATTGTAATCAAGGACGGTGCGCTCAGCGACCATATCGCGCGGCGCGAACTTCCTTGAGGCAGCGGCGCCCCGATCCTGCCGCGCGGCCTTGTCCTCCCCGTCGCATCGCGGTCAATAACAATCCGGCCACCCGCCTCGACAGCTCGCGCATTACAATTGCAATGCATTGTATCAGATGCGCTGGCGCCGCTCGAACTTGCCCTTGAACCGGCTGACCGCGGCCATGACCCGATCGTACGTGATCTTCTTGGGGAGCAGGGCGGCATTCCCATGCCGCCACCATCAATCGTCGGCAAAGGATTGCCGACCTACTTGTTGAGAGCTGCCGCGCTGTATTCAACCTGCCAAGCCAAGGCGTTACTTTACTTCAGCGCGCCTGTAGGTGCGACCACGCTTTTTGCGAAAGGCAAGCACGGCGCGGTAATCGTCCGCTTCCTGCAACCCGTCAAGGATCAGCTTGCGCACCGGTTTTGCCGGCGATTTCATTGCGCGGCGCGCAGCGCGGGCTACGGCCTTGACCCGATCGGCGTCGAGAGTCTTCAGATAGCGATGTTCGGATGCTCCGCCCATGGTTTAACCCAAAAAAGAAACGGGAACTTATAACACCCGGCATGAACGGGTTGCCCCCTGAGTGCCCGGAATAAATAGTGTAACTTTTCCTCGACCGAACGGCTTGCCTTGCGGCATTATGGAGCGCGTGGGCCAAAAAAACGGGAGATCGAGAGGTCGGGAAATCGTGAGTGGAACCCTGTGCTTCCGCGCAGCGTCATGCGCGGAACTTCATCGGGGCGCGCGCCGGTAGCGTTCCTGGATCACCTGTGCGAGCACGGAGACCGCGATCTCGGCCGCGGCGCGGCCGCCCAGGTCGAGGCCTACCGGCGCATGGATGCGCGGCGCGAGCTCCGCGAGGCCATGCTCACGCAGGCGCTCGATGCGCTTGGCGTGGGTGCGGGCGCTGCCCAGCGCGCCGATGTAGAACACCGGGCTTTGCAGCGCGGCACAGAGCGCCGGATCGTCCAGCTTGGGATCGTGGGTGAGGGTCACCACCGCGGTGTGGTCATTCAGGCCGATCCGCGCCAAGGCCGGGCCAGGCCACTCGGTCACCAGCGTGACGCCAGGAAAGCGCGCCTCGGTGGCGAAGGCCCGGCGCGGATCAATGACGATCACCTCGAATCCGGCGAGCGCCGCCATTGGCGCCAGGAACTGCGCGATGTGCACCGCGCCGATCACCACCAGCTTGGCGGGCGGCGCGTAGCTGCGCAGGAAGATCGCGCCCCGGCTCGCCGCGAGGGAGGCGCTGCGGCCGGCCACCAGCAGCCCGTGCGCTTCCGCGAGCTGCTCGGCGCTCAACGCGACCGCGCCGGTGCAGGTCGCGCCGTCGTAGAGAGACTGCCCGCCGTCGGCGAGCCGCGTCGCCAGGGCGATGGGCCGCTTTTGCGCTTGGGCGGCGAGAATCTGCTCCAGATGGTCGCGCTTCATTCGACGCGCTCCACGTAGATCTGCACCTTGCCACCGCAGGCCAGGCCTATGGACCAGGCCATTTCGTCGGTCACGCCGAATTCGAGTTGGCGCGGCCGCCCGTCGGCGATCACCTGCAGGGCTTCGGTCACCACCGCGCCCTCGATGCAGCCGCCGGAGACGGAACCCATGAACCCGCTGTCCTCACTCACCGCGAGATGGCTGCCGGCCTGACAGGGCGACGAACCCCAGGTGCCGACTACCGTGGCGAGCGCGACACCCTTGCCGGCCTCCCGCCACCGCCGGACTTGTGCGAGGACATCGGTCACCGCTTCAGCCATGCCTGCCTCCAGAATAAATAGGGCCAGTGTAGCTTTTCCTCGGCCGGACGGCTTGCCTTGCGGCATTGTCGAGCGCGTGGGCCAAAAACAAACGGGAGATCGAGCGGTCGGGAAATCGTGAGTGGATCAGTGAGCGCTCGATTTCGTCCTTGAACCGCTCGCTCCCCAAAGGCCAGTCGCGGTTGACCGTGTCTCGAATCACATTGGGTTCACTTCACGGAAAAGTTACACTGACCCCAATGTCACTACCTTAAGCCTATTCAAGCATACAAGGGTGCGCCTTGCGCACCGGTCCGCGCGGTGGTGCGCAGGGCGCACCCTACAGGAATTGTTCGGCGCTCGCATGCGACGTACTTAAGATAGTACCATGGGGGTCGGAAGTGGTTTCGCTGACACCGAAGCTGAAAAGGATGGTTCATACGCTGGCGGAGTCCCGCGAGAAACCGGCGTGGAAGATGGAGCTGCCAGAAACACCGGCCGCCGTGACGAAGAAGCGCGGTGGTGTCCTCCGCATTTATTTGATCCTGGGGGGTTACCGTCGGAAAGACTAAAGCTTGTGCTGGGCGTCGTGGCGGGCTATGATGCAGTCTCGCGTATCGGACTCGCTCTCGGAGAAATCGAAGACCGGGGCTTTCGCACGTCGGGCATCGCGGGCGCAGCGATAGCGAGCGGGTTGGTGCTCGTCATGTCGCACGAGCAGATCATGAATACTCTCCGAATCGCCTGCTCCAGCGCTGCCGGCCTCAGGACTTTCACTCCTCGCTCCCGGCGTGAACACGTTGAATACGAAAACGAGCCGTTGAGGCTTTCGATGCCAACTGCCGCTCAGGTGCTGGCGAAATTCGCCGCCGAGCTCAAGTTCGAGGACATTCCGCCCGCCGTGGTGCGCCGGGCGAAAGACTGCATCGCCGACACCGTAGCGGCTGCGATCTTCGGGTCCACGCGGTCTTGGAGCCGAATGGCAGTGGATTACGCGCGCCGCTATGGCGGCGCCGGCCGGTGCTCCATCATCGGCATTCCCGACTTGCACGTGCATGCGCCGTATGCGGCTCTTGCGAACGGCGTATCGGCGCACGCTTTCGAGCTTGACAGCGTCGGCAAAGCAAATTGCGGCACGCACCCGGGCGCGACGCTGGTGCCGGCGCTGCTGGCGGCATGCGAGGAGGCGGGCGCCGACGGCAGGACCGCGATAACGGCATTCGTCGCGGGCTGTGAAGTAGCCGTGCGGATCGGAGCGGCGTCGCGCCATAGCTCGGAGAACCTCGGCTTTCATGCGCCGGGTTTGAACGGCCCCTATGCGGCAGCGGTCGCTGCGGGGGTGGCCTCCGGTCTCGGCGCGGGCGAGCTTGCGAACGCTCTCGGCATTGCGGGTTCCCTCTCGTGCGGGTTGCTCGCGTTCACGAAATCGCAGCACGGCGCCATGGTGAAGCGCCTGCACCTCGGCCGTGCGTCGGAGTCAGGCGTCCTCGCCGCGAGACTCGCGGGCGGCGGGTACGCCGGCCCTGAAACCGTGCTCGAGGGCAAGTTCGGCTTCCTCGACGCGTACTGCCGCGACGGTGATGCGAACCTTCTTACCGAAGACCTGAATCGCACGTGGGAAACGCTGCACATTTCGATGAAGCGCTACGCGTGCCATCTCTACGCACATACGCCGGTACAGGCAGTGCGCGAGCTCATGTCCGAGCACGGGTTTGGCGGCGCCGATGTGGCGCAGGTGGTCGTAGAAGGAAGCCCGGTTCTGCTGAGCCACCACGACATCAGCGAGCCGGGCGACATCATGAAAGCGCAATACAGCGTCCCTTTTTGTGTCGCGCTCGCACTCTTCCGCGATCCGGAGGATCCGCGCTCGTTCGACGGGAGCGCGCTCGAGGATTCCGCGATACGCGCGGCGTGCCGTAGAGTCGAGCTGCGAGCGCTCGGTGAACCGCCGCCGTCCGCGCGCGTGACACGCGTGCGCATGCGGCTTCACGACGGGCGCGAGCTCGTGCGGGGTTTCTCGGCATCGAAAGGCATGGAGGATGACCCATTCGACCGCGAGACTTTGCAGCGCAAGTTCATGCGGCTCACTGCGGCGATGGGCGAAGACGAGAGCGCGCGCCTTTTCGAACGTCTGCAGCGCATCGAGGCGGCGCCGCGCTTCACGATGGCGACAGGCGCAGCATGAGGCTCGCGATCGCGCGGGCCGCGCGGCGCGCAGTGACAACGGCAGAAGAGAAGGAGATGAGCATGATTCAAACCCGCTTCATGGCCGCGTGCCTTGCTGCCACGGCTGCGTTGTCCCCGTGTTCCGTATCGGCCCAGAGCGCGAGTGACTATCCCGTGAAACCGGTGCGGGTGGTCCTCGGCTTTGCACCGGGCGGCGCGACGGATATACTCGTGCGACTGATGTCGCAGAAGCTCAGCGAGAACATGGGCAAGTCTTTCGTCGTCGAATCGCATCCCGGGGCGGGCGGCGTTCTGGCTTACGCGCTCATTGCGCGCTCCCGGCCCGACGGCTACGCACTCGCCGGCGTCAGCAGCGGCTACTCGGTGACGCCGGTGATACACGCAAAGCTTCCGTACGATCCGCTCAAGGATCTCGCGCCGATTGCGCTTGTGTCGCAGTCGCCATACCTGATCGTGGTGCACCCCTCGCTTCCGGTGAAGTCGGTGAGGAATCTGATTGACCTCGCCAAGGCGAAACCCGGCGCGTTGAATGCAGCTTCGGCGGGCACCGGCAGCACGCCGCACCTCGCCCTCGAATATTTCAAGAGCGTAGTCGGCGTGAACATCACGCATGTGCCGTACAAAGGAACGGGACAGGGGCTGATCGATCTCGTCGCAGGCCAGGTGCACATGCTGTTCGGCAACATCGTCTCGGTTTCTCCGCATGTGAAATCAGGCAAGCTTCGCGCGCTCGCGGTAACGGCGCCCAAGCGCTCGGCAGCGATGCCCGGCATTCCCAACATGGCCGAGGCCGGCGTGCCCGAGTACGGAATGACGACGTGGTTCGGCATGATGGCGCCCGCAGGCACGCCCGCGGCCATCGTGAACCGGCTCAATGCGGAGATGGTGAAGATCCTCAAGTCGCCGGACGTCGTGGAGCGGCTCGAGCGCGACGGCGCCGAGCCTGTCGGCAGCACGCCTGAAGAGTTTATGCGCCTGATTGCGAGCGAGATCGAGCGCTGGCGCAAAATCGCGACCGAGGCCGGCATACGGCCGCAGTGATCGTCCGCGAGGGATCGCAGCGAAATCAAGGTGCTTTCCAAGAACCACTGAAGGAGCAGGTATGAGCCCGAGACAATTGCCGCACATCGTTACGCTTATAGTGCTGAGTGTCTTTGCCGCGAGACACTCCGGCGCTCAACCGCCGGTGTATCCGGTGAAACCGGTCCGCCTGCTCGTCGGCTTCGTCCCCGGAGGAGGCACCGACATTACCGCGCGCGCCGTCGGTCAGAAGCTTTCCGAGCGTATCGGCCAGCCGGTCGTGGTGGATAACCGCCCAGGCGCGGGCGGCCTGGTCGCGCGCGACATCGTGCGCAATGCGGCCCCCGACGGATACAGTCTGCTCCTCCTCACGTCGAGCCAGGTGGTCAACGCAAGCTTGATTCAGAAAGACCCGGTCGACGTTCGGCGTGCGTTCGCGCACATCAGCCTGCTGGTCTGGTATCCCTATCTTCTCGTGAGCAACCCGTCGCTCCCTGTGAAAACGGTTTCAGAGATGATCGCGTATGCGAAGAGCAGACCCGGCGCTTTGAATTACGGCACGCCGGGCATCGGCACGGCGGCACACCTCGGTACCGAACTGCTCAAGCACATGGCCGGTATCGACATGGTCCATGTGCCGTACAAGGGCTCCGGCGCCGTCGTCATAGACTTGATGGGCGGGCAGATCCAGGTGGCGTTTGCCAGCGCGATTTCGTCCGTCCCGCACGTGAACTCAGGCAAGCTACGGGCGCTCGCCGTAAGCAGCGGCAGACGCTCCAAGACGTTGCCGAACATTCCGACGGTTGCCGAAAGCGGGGTCCCGGGCTACGACGCGACCGGCTGGTACAGCATGGCGGCACCGGCGCAAACGCCGCGGAGCATCGTGATGAAGCTCAACCAGGAAATCGCCGCGGTGCTGGAGACGCCTGAAGTTCAGAAAAGCCTCGTGGCCGACGGCGCCGAGCCTGAGCACAGCACACCTGAACAACTCGACCGAAAAATGCGCGAGGAGGTGGAGAAGTGGACGCGGCTGCTTGCTACGAGTGGAATCAAATTGCAATGACGCTGAACCACTTGCCACCGTTGTATTATTCCCGAGCGTTGCGTAGTATTCATTTCAGGCGCCGATGGAGTCTTTGGAACCTTCATCTTGCCAGCAATGGCCGCCCATCTCTACCGCATTCGGCGGTTAATCCCGCTCAGGCGGAGAACGTGAGCGGAGTTGGGGTAAATAGAAAATGGGAAAGCCATTGTAATTATCTGGAGGCTTCATGTTAACGATACGTTTTGTCGTGGGGATGTTCCCGGCTGGCTTGATGGTTCTGGGCGCGGGCGGGGTGTTCGGTCAGGATTATCCAAACAGGCCCATCCGCCTCGTTACCACTTCACCCGGCGGAGGCCTCGATTTCGCGGCGCGTCTGTTTGCGCCAGGGCTTACACGCGGCTTGGGTCAGACCGTGATCATAGAGAATCGCGGGGGCGGGGTTACGCCAATAGAAACTGTGGCCAAGGCGCCGCCTGATGGCTATACTCTGCTTTTCAACAGTGGCAGCACTTGGATCCTGCCCTTTTTACAAACCAAAGCGCCCTACGATCCAGTGCGGGATCTCGCACCGATTACATTGGTGGAGATAGCGCCGAGCGTCCTGGTCGTGCATCCGTCGTTGCCGGTAAAGTCCGTCAAGGAGTTGATCGCTTTGGCCAAAGCCAGGCCGGGAGAGCTTAACTATGCCGCGGGTTCAATCGGCTCTTCGACCCACCTCTCGCCGGAATTATTCAAGGCCATGACGGGCGTCGATATCGTGCATATTTTCTACAAGAGCAGCGGACCGGCGCTCATTGATCTGATCGCCGGGCATGTGCAGGTGATGTTCGCCAGCCCGGGTGGAGTGGAGCCGCACGTGAAAGCGGGCAGAGTGCGGGCCTTGGCGGTGACGACTGCCGCGCCATCCGAGCTGCTTCCCGGACTGCCCACGGTGGCGGCATCGGGTCTGCCGGGATATGAATCGGTCGTGAGTCATGGGATGTTTGCACCGGCCAAGACGCCGCAAGCTATCATCCAGCGGCTGCATCGGGAGACCGTGCGGGTAATTCACCTGCCCGAGGTGAAAGAGAGGCTTCTAAAAAGTGGAGTAGAACCCGTCGGCAATTCGCCGGAGGAGTTCGGGGCCTACATAAAATCCGACATGGTCAAGTGGGGCAAGGTGATCAAGGACGCCGGCATCCGCGCGGACTAGCTGGTTGTAGGTGGCGAATTCGCAGTCAAGCGGTGACGGGGGTCTGAAACAGCCCACGACAGTGCTGCCGCCAAGCGTAGTGATCAAGCGCGGCAGGAGCAGGGGATGACACGCCGGCGCGGTGAGCTGACGTGGTGCCTTCAACTTGGACAAAAGAGAAATCCATGAATTATTCTTGGCATCTGGCAAGGTCTGCTTTCGTCACGTCGGTGGTTCCAAGCGAAGGGCATGGCGGTGGCGCCGCGGAGTACCCGAATCGCCCGATACGCTTCATCGTTCCTTTTGCCGCAGGCGGCCCGGGAGACATGCTCGCCCGCGTCCTTGGAGAGAAACTGACTGAAAGCTGGGGGCAGCCCGTCACCATCGAAATCAAGCACGGCATCAATGGAATTGTCGGATCCGAAATCGCGGCAAAAGCCGCTCCCGATGGTTATACGATCGTAATTGCCGCCAGTGCGCACTATATAAACCCGAGCATATACCGGAAATTACCGTTTGATCCGGTGAACGATTTCACGGCCGTGTCGCTGGTCGCATCGGGTCCCAACCTGATCGTGCTCAACCCCAAGGTGCCGTTGCAAAGCGTGAGAGAGTTGATCGAATACACCAAGGCGCATCCCGGCGAGCTCAAATACGGGTCCGGCGGCTTCGGCAGTCCTTCGCATCTCGCAGGCGAGCTCTTCAATATGATGGCCGGCGTCAAGCTCGTGCATGTCCCTTACAAGGGGCATGCGTTTGCCGGCGTGGCGCTCTCCGAGGGGCGCGAATGTCAGCTCATGTTCGATGCCGCGCTGACCGCCATGCCGCACATCAAATCCGGCAAGTGGCGAGCGATTGCCGTCACCACGGCCAAGCGCGCCGGCGCTTTCCCCGACCTTCCCACCATTGCGGAAGCAGGCCTGCCGGGCTATGAAGTGAGCCCCGCCATGGGCGTGCTGGCGCCGGCCGGCACGCCGCCCGCGATCGTGCACAAGCTCTCCCGAGAGATATCGCGCATCGTGCATCTGCCCGGCGTCATGGCGAGCCTGCGCCGCGACGGCGCCGAGGCCGTCGGCAATACGCCGGAGGAGTACGCCGCCTATGTGAAATCGGAGATTGCGAAGTGGGCGAAGGTGGTCAAGAACGCGAATATCGAGCCGCTCGATACGCCGCAATGAGCCGACCGGCGCGATGATCATGATCAACAGGACGACGCCATGAGCGGACCGCTCGCCGGCGTACGCGTCATAGACATGACCGCGGTCATCCTTGGCCCCTATGCGACCCAGATATTGGGCGACTTGGGGGCCGACATCATCAAGGTCGAGCCGCCCAAGGGCGACGTCGTGCGCTTCAATGGGCCTTCGCGCAGCCCCGGCATGGGTCCGGTGTTCCTGCACTTGAACCGCAGCAAACGCAGCATCGTGCTCGATTTGAAGCAGGAGGAAGGCCGCGCCGCGTTGCTCAAGCTTGTCACCAACGCCGACTTGTTGATGTATAACATGCGCCCGCAGTCGATGGCGCGCCTGGGCTTGACCTACGAAGCCGTGTCCAAGGTGAATCCGCGCATCATTTATTGCGGCGCTTACGGCTATGGGGAAAATGGCCGCTACGCGGGCAAGCCCGCGTATGACGATCTCATACAAGGCGCGGCTGCCCTGCCGGCGCTTGAAGCGAAGCTGGGCGGCGAGCCGCGCTATCTGCCCACCGCGATCGCGGATCGCACCGTGGGACTCACCGCCGCGTACACCATGATTGCCGCATTGTTCCACCGCGAACGCACCGGACAAGGGCAGTCCGTGGAGATTCCGATGTTCGAAGTCATGGCCGAATCGACGCTGAGCACCCACATGTATGGGCTCACGTTCGAGCCGCCGATCGGAGACGCCGGCTACAAGCGCTTACTCACCCGCGAGCGCCGGCCGTACAAGACGAGCGACGGCTACGTCTGCGCTTTGCCTTACACCGACCGCCACTGGCAGCGCTTCTTCGACACGATCGACCGGCCGGAGCTGAAAGTGGATCCCAGGTTCGTGAGCATGAGTACGCGCACCAGGCATATCCAGGAGCTTTATCGCATCGTGGTCGATGCCATGCTGAAAAAGACCACCGCGCAATGGCTGATACTGCTGGAGGAAGCCGATATACCGGTCATGCCCATGCATACCCTGGAATCGCTGATCGAAGACCCGCATCTCAACGAAAGCGGTTTTTTTTCGCTTATCGATCACCCGACCGAAGGCAAGATCCGCTCCATGGCCGTTCCCACCCGATGGTCGCGCTCGGCGCCCGAAGTCAAGCGCCAGGCGCCGCGCCTGGGCGAGCACAGCCGCGAAGTGCTGAAGGAGATCGGCTATACCGACGCCGATATCGCGCGCATGGTGGCTTCCGGCGTGACGGTGGACCGGCGCACGAACCAGTAACCAAAGAGCATTACCCTCAAACAAAGGCAAGATCGTGGACTTCTCATTCACCCCCGAGCAGGAAGAGATACGCGCGGCGATACTCAAGCTGTGCTCCAAGTTCGGCGACGACTACTGGCTCAAGCGCGACCGCGAAGGCGGCTGGCCGGAAGATTTTCATCAGGCGATGGCCGAGGGCGGCTGGCTCGGGATCGCGATGCCGAAAGAATACGGCGGCGCCGGATTGGGCATCACCGAAGCCGCGATCGTGGTACAGGCGATCGGCGAGTCCGGCGGCGGCATGACGGCGGTCGCGGCCGAGGCCAAATATACGTACGGTCTCTATCCGGTCGTGGTCTACGGCACCGATGAACAAAAACGAAAATGGCTGCCGCCGCAGATTCAGGGCAAGGAAAAAAACTGCTTCGCGATCACCGAGCCCGATTCCGGCATCAACACGCTGCGCCTCAAAACGAAAGCGGTGCGTGAGGGCGATCACTACATCATGTCGGGCCGCAAGGTGTGGATCTCGAGTGCCCAGGTCGCCGATAAAATGCTGATTCTGGCGCGCACCACCCCGATCGAGGAACTCGACAAGCCGGCGCACGGCCTGTCGCTGTTCTATACCGACATCGATCCCAAGCATGTGGAGCTGCGCGAGATCGACAAAATGGGCCGCAAGGCGGTCGATTCCAATCTGATGTTCATCGACGGCTTGCGCGTTCCGGTGGAGGACCGCATCGGCAAGGAAGGCAAAGGTTTTCGCTACATTCTCGACGGCATGAACCCCGAGCGCATCCTGGTCGCCGCCGGCGTGCTGGGACTGGGGCGATGCGCGCTCGCGCGCGCCGCCGCCTATGCCAAAGAGCGCGTCGTGTTCGACCGGCCGATCGGGAAGAACCAGGCGATACAGCACCCGCTTGCCGAATCCTGGATGGAGCTCGAGGCGGCGAACCTGATGATCTACCATGCGGCCTCGCTCTACGATCAGAAGAAGCGGTGCGGCGCGGAGGCCAACGCCGCAAAGTACCTCGCCGCCGAAGCCGCGTTCAAGGCGTGCACCAATGCCGTCATGACGCACGGCGGCTACGGGTACGCCAAGGAGTACCACGTCGAGCGCTATTTGCGCGAAAGCCTGATCCCGCGCATCGCGCCGGTAAGCCCGCAAATGATCAAGTGCTTCATCGCCGAGAAAGTGCTCGGCCTGCCGAAGTCGTACTGACGGGCTCCGGCGCAAAAGAGGACGCGAAAATAATCTCGCCTGGGCGCCCCTTTGCGAGCCTGATCAGGTCGCGCACCGTCTTGACGGGAAAGGACGGATGCACGAACAGAAAGTTGGGATTGATCACAATCATCCCGATCGGCACGAAGTCCTTGATGGTGTCGAAGGGCAGCTTGTGCAGCGCCGGGTTCACTCCGTGGGCCATCGCATCGTCAAGCAGCGTGTAGCCGTCGGGTTTGCTTTTTGCGACGATGTCGGCGCCGATGATGCCGCCAGCGCCGCCACGATTGTCGATCACGACCTGCTGTTCGCTTTTGCCGCTGGCTCGCCAACCTGCGGGTACTCAATATCGAGGAAATCAAGTCGGTTCCGTACGCGCTGGTTTCACATCCGTCATTGTCAGTAGAACCGGTACAGGATATAGTTGGCGGAGTCGGCTTCCCAGAACCTGAATTAGTTGCTGATTGAATCACCGCAAACAAAAGGAGGGGCAAATGAATGGCACGACGAAGCAACAGCTGCTTTCGCAGCAAATCATATCCGTCTGCCACCCCGATTTCCCGACTCCGCGGATGGTCGAGTTCATCGGGCAGCTGGGATTCGATGTCGTGTTTATCGATTGCGAGCACAGCAGCACGGATTTCAAGCTGGTCGACGACCTCGCCAGGGCGGCGCGCCTGGCGGGCATGAATTCCTTGGTCCGCCCGTGGGCCAATGACCCCGGGCTTATAAACCGCTACCTGAAGTCAGGACGACCGTTGAAAACGCTATCAAGCGCGTCGCGGACGCGGGCAAGGTGCCGGGCATGAACGTGCAGGACGAGATCGACGCCGTCACGCACTACATGCAGCTGGGCCTGCGCTGGATCAACGTGCACCAGAAGCAATTCATGGAAAGAGGCTCCAGGGCCTTTCTGAAGACCATCAAGAACAGGTGACTGTCGAAACTGGAAGCGACAGACCTACGATTTACGCAAGAAACTTACGGGACAGCACACTAGCGCGTGAGCAGCGGCACGAGGCTCGAGACGTCCCGCACCGCATCCAGATTGCGCGCCGTAGTCACCAATCGCTCGCACTGCTCGGGGCCGACGGCGACGGCGGCCAGACGCCGGGACTTCTCATTCACGTCTTCGGCCGTCATCGCGCGCAGCATGTGGACGCATTCGGTGTATGTTTCACCCGAGGTTAGCCGCACGGTTACCCGTGCGCCTCGCGGTTTGGTCCTTTGCCACTCCTGCTCGATCTCTTCATCCACCTCGGTGCGGATTTTTCTGCTCAAGTCGATAATCCTGGGATCAACGAGGTTCTCCTCCGTATACTCCTGGAACCCGGCGCCCCCCTTGACCAAGAACAACGCCAGGCTGAAGTTGGCGCTGAACTGCGCGCTGGTCAGGTCCTTGGGCTCTCGTATTACGCCTATGATATGGTCGTGGGCGTGCCGATTGGTGCCGGCCCGTATCTCGGCAATGTTCTCCGGGCTGAAGCTGTGTCGCTTCACGAGCCGCTCCAGAGCCTCGGTCATCGGCTGAATATATCCATCCTGGGCGTAGACCTTGTAATGCACGCCCAGTATCTGCCACTCCTTCCCCAGCCCGGCCGTGAGCGCCGCCAAGTTCGCGGTATCGTCGCCAAAGGCACGACAGAAGCCTCGTTCTCCCTCGAGCATGCTGTCCGGCCCGGTCAACCCGTTGCGAGCCAGCAGGGCCGAGCGGATGCCATTGGAGCCTGCCATACCGCCGAAGATACGCTTCAGATTGCCCCGCCCGGTTGCTGGCGCTTCCTGAATGCCCGCGGAGTGGCCCGCAGCGATGCTCATCGTGTGGAGCATCGTCCTTTCGTCGAAGCGGAGCAGTTTCCCCACGGCGGTTCCCGCTCCAAAAGGTCCGCACGCCCCGGTGGGATGGTGCCCCCGCCGCGAAAGAGCGGGGTTCACCGACAGAGCGATCCTGGTCATGACCTCGTACGCGACGACCATTGCCAGGATGAATTCCTTGCCGGTACTGAGCTGCTGCTCGCCCACCGCCAGGATGGCAGGCACTATCACGCACCCCCCTTTGGTGCTGGTTGCAGCATGGTTATCGTCCATTTCAAAACCATGGCCAAACGTGCCGTTGGCGAAAGCCGCGTTCACGGCCGAGGTCTTCAGACCATAATTAACGACCGTGCTTTGCGGAACACCCCCTTGATCCCGCACGTACCAGTACACCGCCTTGGACCACGGCAGCGTGCTGCCCGCCAACTGCACCCCCCATGCATGAAGCGCGATTTCCTTGGCTTTCTCGATCACCGCTGGGGGCAGGTCGGAGTACTGCAACTGCGCGGCAAACTGCGCCAACTGTCTTGTGTAGTCCATGTTACTACCTCCCAAGTTTGGTTTTCCCGGTCACGCTGTTGCTGTCCGTACTTTTTTTCAGTGATGAACTTCGCTTCTTCTACGGCCTGCGACTGCAAATTGCTGGCGCAGTCAGCGCCATCTCAATAGACGGTCGCTTGATATCGGCAACCAATTGGCGCGCATGCCTGCGTCCTTGATCGTCTTGCCCAATCTTACCATGCAGATTTTCTTGGTTCGCCGCGCCGGCAGCGAGGCAAGACTCCTTGGATGCGGGCTCTACGGTGTTACAACCCCCTGGGGCAAGATCGCCGCACGGGTGGTGCACGAGGCGCTCTCAGGGCGGTGCGACGATATACGGCCACGGCGCGCCTGCCACTCCGGCGCGCGCGGCGACGATGGAAGGAATGTCCGGGAATGCGAGTTGCGCCGCGAATTTTCCCAGCACTTGTGCGGACGTAGGCATGGCATGAAATGATATCAGATCGCAATGTCACTACCTTAAGCCTATTCCGACATGTAGGGTGCGCTCAGCGCACCGGTTCGCGCCGTGGTGCGCAGGGCGCACCCTACAGGAATTGTTCGGCGCGCGCATGCGACGGACTTAAGATAGTGCCATGGATATCAGATTGGTTATTCGCCTTGCGTGCAGCAACTGACTATTGACCTGTGGCGTTGCTAACGATCCCGTTCTGTCCAGAAACTCGGCCGATCG
Organism: Betaproteobacteria bacterium; assembly: GCA_016202615.1. Lineage (GTDB taxonomy): Bacteria > Pseudomonadota > Gammaproteobacteria > Burkholderiales > SG8-41 > PALSA-1004. The sequence continues at coordinate 6,987 of JACQOI010000059.1, read as the reverse complement.
CCGTCACGCCGCTTCCCATAGTAGAAGTTACGCATTCCTCCGAGCCGTGCGCGGCGAAGGACCATGCCACCAGTGGCGGAAACTGTCTACGCATTCAAGTCTGGTGAACGTGACAGTACGGGTCTTCGCGTTCTTGTCTTACTTACTCGCTTTCCGACCGGGTGCCGAGAACATCCGCTGCAAGTCTGAATGCGCTGGACTTTGTGTTCTCGGACGCCTAGACTTTGGAGTGTTTCCCCGTGATGGAGATGGCCGATGAAACCTGTCCTGCCGCCGGCCCGACTTTGTGCCGCAACGCGCCAATCGCCGCGGCAAGACAAACCGCGAATATTGAATCCGAAATGGAGCCATGGAGAACCCTCAAGGAATATCCCGCGTCGCAGTACTTGCGCGGAATCATCAAAGGGCTGTCGATCCTGCATGAAAAGGCAGGCGGAATGGAGCCCGCGGAATATGGATTGCGGGATTTTGACAACGGTCAGGTGCTGGAGCTGATTCCGAGGATCCGCGTCCACCTTTTTTATCAAGGAGGATTTATGCCGGTGCCGCGTTTTGCTGTGTGGATGTTTTCGGTCGGCATGATGGTTCTTGGCGCAGGGGTGGTGTCCGGCCAGGAGTTTCCGAACAAGCCAATTCGCATGGTCACCTCGCCCCCCGGCGGCGGCGCCGATTTCGCGTCGCGTCTAATCGCGCAAGGGCTCTCTGGCCCCCTGGGTCAACAGGTGATCGTAGACAATCGGGGCGGGATTATCCCAATGGAAATCGTGTCCAAAGCGCCGCCTGATGGTTATACCCTGCTTCTCTCCGCCAGCCTTTGGCTCACGCCACTTTTGCAAAACACGCCTTACGATCCGGTGAGAGACTTTTCACCGATCACATTGGTGGGGAACTCGCCTAACGTTCTTGTTGTGCATCCATCGTTGCCGGTAAAGTCCGTCAAAGAGTTGATCGCGTTGGCCAAGGCCAGGCCGGGAGAGCTTAACTATGCCTCGGGTGCGACAGGCGCTTCAACTCACCTTGCGGCGGAATCATTCAAGTCCATGGCCGGCGTCGATATCGCGCGTATTCCTTACAAAGGCAATGGACCGGCACTCAATGCCCTGATTGGCGGCCAAGTGCAACTGATGTTCGCCACCGCGGGTTCGGTGACACCGCATCTCAAGTCGGGTAGATTGAAGGGTTTGGCGGTTACCAGCGCGCGGCCGTCCGCGCTGGCCCCCGGTTTGCCTGCGGTGACGACGTCGGGCCTGGCTGGTTATGAATCGGCGGCGCCATATGGCATATTTGCACCGGCTGGGACTCCTGCGACGCTCATCAATCGACTGAACCAAGAGATCGTACGGGTCCTTAAGCAAGCAGATGTAAAAGACAGGTTTTTCAACAGCGGGATAGAAATCGTCGGCAGTTCTCCAGAGGGGCTTGCGGCTACGGTGAAATCAGAAATGGCACGGTCAGGCAAGGTAATTAAGGATGCCGGCATCCGCGCTGAATAAACGGCAGAGATTCGTTGGGACGGTCCCAACAGTATAGACAAACGGCCGAACGCCAGAGGCGGTCGGCGCGTCGCTAAACCGGACGTCGTCATCTCGTGACCTTCGATGGTTTCGGACGGTTGAGGGCTTGAGCTTCGGCGCGGATATCGATGCCGTAATCCGTTTTTGTCTTCTCGGCCGTAATCTTGCCGTCGAGGAAATCACGCACGAGCGCCGCGCGGTCGCGCTCGCTGGCGTTACCAAATCCACCGCCTCCCGGAGTCGTCACTCGAAGGCGCTCACCGCGCTGAACGCGCCCGCTGAATTTACTCGGTATTTTTTCCAACCGGCCGCCTGCTCTCTGGATGAAGAAACTGCTGAAACTGCCTTCACCGCCCTGGTATAGACCGCGCGGCGCGAATTGAGCCCGATCGCCGCGCACGCTAACGGTTGCGTTTTCCGCGAGCATCTCGTACTCGCGCAATAGACCGAGACCGCCTCGGAACTTGCCGCTACCGCCCGAGTCGGGAACGAGCTCGTAGCGCACCATGCGAATGGGATAATCGATTTCGATCGATTCCACGGGAATGTTCATTGCGTTCGAAGAACCGGTGCTCACTCCGTCGGCGCCGTCGGTGGTGTGACTCCCTCCCATGCCGCCACAATAACTTTCATAAAAGACAAAGTTGCGCCCTGTTTGGGGATGAACACCACCAAAAGAAACACCCGTCGGAACTCCACAGGATTGTGCCCCGATATGTTTCGGGACAGCCAGGGCTAAAGCGCCCAGTGCGGCGTCAGCGACGCGGTTCACTGTCACCGAGCGCGCGTTGACAGCCGCGGGATGGCGCGGATTCAGCAGGGTGCCCTCGGGGACATGAACCTCGACGACTCTCGTAAGCCCATCATTGAATGGAATGTCGTCTGGAAGAACGCAGCGAACACAGTAAAAAATGGTTGTCCATACTTTCGACAACGGCGCGTTTAGTGGCCCTTTCACTTGCGCATCAGTGCCGGTGAAGTCGAAACACAACCGTTCATCCTGAACTTCAAGCCGCACATGGATCTTGACCGGTTTGCTGAGATCGACGCCATCATGGTCCATGTAATCCGTAAACTCATAAAATCCGTTGGGAATGGCCTTTATTGCTTCGCGCGCTTTCTTCTCCGAGTACTCGATCAGCAACTCCATTGCCTTCATGACTCCATCGAATCCATAGCGATCCAGGAGATCGTGCAAGCGTTGTTCGCCTTTCAAAAGTGCGCCCTCTTGCGCGCGGAGATCGCCCATGAAAATATCCGGCACCCGCACATTCGCCCGGATTATTTCTATCAGAGTCGTGTTTTCATCACCATCTTCACAAAGCTTCAGGGGCGGAATGACAAGGCCTTCCTGGTATATTTCCGATGCGTTCATGGGGTTGCTTCCCGGAACCATTCCGCCGACATCGCTGTAATGAATAATGCATCCGGCAAACGCGAAGAGCCGGTCCTTGTAGAAGATCGGGCGGAATACCGCGATGTCCGGAAGGTGGCTGCCCCCGCGATACGGATCATTCAAAATGTACACGTCCCCCGGCCGCATCGTGGCCGGCGGAAACGCCTTGAGCACTTCCAGCAACATGAAGCGCATTGATCCCAACTGCCCCGGAATCACGACCGGCTGGGTCACGATGCGTCCCGCGGCGGTAAAAATAGCGCAGGACGCATCCTGCGCCTCTTTGACCACGTGCGAGTACGCGGACCGCAACAATGTAAGCTGGATTTCTTCGGTGATCGCATTGAGGGCATGCGATACAATCTCCAGCCGAAAAGCATTCAAAGCGTTGTTTCGAGACGGCTTCATGCGACTTCCCTTTCATACGTTATCATGAGGTTACCGATCTCGTCGCAACGTATTTTCCAGCCGCGCGGGACAACCGTAGTGGAATCGGGCGCGCCGATGAGAGCAGGGCCTCGCAGAGCATCCCCCGCGCGCAGAAATGCGCGATCGTAGCAGGGGCATTCGATCATCTTCGCTTCGCGCAGGAAATAAACCTTGCGTGGAGCTCTCAACGCCTTCTTGAGTGAGCCATCGCCATTACTCAATGGCTGATATCGCAGACGTCTCGTATGTCCGACGGCCGTTACCAGCAGCGTTACGAACTGGATCAATCCGGCCGTATCACGCCGACCGTAAAGCCGTTCATGACATTCGTGAAATGCCTCGGCGATGGAGGCCCCATGCGAGGTGAGCAGCGGGCCATCGGAAAGACGGACATTGATTTCGTAAGCCTGCCGCTGATAGCGCATGTCGGCCGACCGTTGGAACACAATGGAACCTTCCGCCATTCCATAGCGTTTTAGCGCTTCTTTCCCGCGCTTTTCGAGCGCAGAGAAAAGGCGCTCGATCTCTGCCATATCGCCATCCACCACCGGCCCGACGTGGGTCTGACGAAAATCATATCGGATATCGGCAACGAGCAAACCTTGTGCGGACAGAAGACCCGGTGACGGCGGGACAATGACTTCCCGTATGCCGAGGTCGCCGGCCAACTCTATACCATGGACCGGACCGTTACCGCCAAACGCAACCAGGGAGAATTGCGCAGGATCGCACCCTTTTTCCACGGTGACGATACGAAGCATTTTCAGCATGCTGGCGTTGGCCACCTCAATCACCGTGGCACACGCTTCCTCTACCGTAATATTTAGCGGCTTTGCCAACTGCTCATTGACCACGCTGCGTGCTTTCTCGAGATCGAGGGGCATCTCGCCGCCAAGAAAATATTCCACTGGGACACGCCCCAACAGCAGGTTCGCGTCCGTCACCGTGACCTGATTCCCGCCCAGCCCGTACGCTATGGGGCCGGGGTCCGCGCCCGCGCTTTGCGGACCCACCTTCAACACGCCGCCGCCATCCAACCAGGCTATTGATCCGCCGCCTGCACCAACCTCGGCCAAATCGATCGTCGCGGCCCCGACGTAATAACCTCCGCCTTGCAAAATACGAGAGATGTTGATGCCCGCACCAAGCTCCTGGCCTGAAGATTGGCGAACCTCGCCATTCTCGATCAAGCCCGCCTTCGCGCTGGTTCCGCCCATGTCAAATGAAATCAGATTTCTGCGTCCAGCCACCTTACCGAAGTGGGCCGCTGCAATGACACCGGCAGCAGGCCCGGACTCAACAATGCGGCAAGGCATACGTGTTGCTTCCTCCCAGGAAATAACCCCCCCGTTCGACTGCATCATATGCAAAGGTACTTTCACATCGACGTCCACGAGCGTTTCGCTCATACGCTCGAGATAAGCGGAAACTCGCGGACCGAGATACGCATTTACGGCCGTTGTGCTCGCTCGTTCGTACTCCCGGTACTGCGGGTAGATGTCGGACGACAAGGAGACGAAACAGTTCGGTAATATGTCCCTTGCAATTTCCCCTGCACGATTTTCATGCACGGGATTTCGGAATGAGAAAAGGAAACAAATTGCCAGCGCTTCCATTTCCTCCGCTGCCAGTTGCCGGAGCGCCTGCACCAACGCCGTTTCGTCCAGCGGCCGTACGATTTCACCATTTGCGCCAACGCGCTCCGGAATACCGAAGCAGAAACGCCGCGGTACCAGAGGCCGGATTTTCTGATAGGACTGGTCGAAGAGGCGGTATCGCTTGTGGCGCTGGATCTCCAGCAGATCACGGAAGCCTTCGGTGACGAGCAACCCGGTGCGTGCGCCCCTGCCCTCCAGGACGATATTCGAACAGACCGTCGTTCCATGCGTAAATTGACTTACGTGCGACAAATGCAGGCCAAGGTCATCCCGCGCGCGGCGCACGCCGTTGAGAACAGCCTCGGATGGATCTCGCGGCGTGGACGAGACCTTGAGCGTTTGAATGCGGCCGCTGGTCTCATCCAGGATTACAAGATCTGTAAACGTACCACCCACGTCGACCGCAACACGATATCTTTCTTCCTTCATCTCTATCTTCCCTTTCAGCGAAGACGGATACTCGCGACTTCATTCAATGCCCCTAGCAGCCTGTCGGACTTAGCATTAGGAGTTTGTCGGACCCAAGTCCGACAAACTCCTAGACAGTCAGCGCTCACGTGTATACACTAATCCGGCAATCACAAGCCGCAACTCCGCCAACAAGGTAACACAAAGGTCCGGGAAGGGAACGGGCGCGGAGTTGCCCCAGAGCCGTTTCGGGCGGTCGTCGAATTGATCGCAGGAAAACATGATGGAAAACAGCGTGTACGACGTGATCGTTGTTGGAGGCGGTAACGCCGCCCTGTGCGCCGCCCTCTCGGCGCGGGAACGGGTGCAGAATGTGCTGATGCTGGAGCGCGCTCCGGAGAACAAGCGGGGAGGCAACAGCGCCTTCACGGCCGGCAGCTTCCGCATGGTGCACAACGGGCTGGAGACCATTAGCAAAATGATTCCCGATCTGACGCCCGACGAAATCGCCCGCACCGACTTCGGCGAATACACGGCCGGCGAGTATTTCGACGACCTCGGCCGCGTCACCCGATATTGCATCAATCCCGATCTAGCCGAAGTGCTCGTGCATCAGAGCACCGGCACAGTGCAATGGATACGCGACACGACAAAGCTGCGCTTCGTGCCCATGTACGGGCGTTATGCGTTCAATCACGAAGGCCGATTCAAGTTTTTCGGTGGTACGGTTGTTTGCGCTGTCGGCGGCGGTCCCGGGCTCGTCGAGGCGGAATACAAAGCCGCGGCCGACCGCGGGATCGAGATCCGCTACGAGGCGCAGGCGACGTCGCTCCTGCGGACGCGCTCAGGCGTCGAGGGCGTGCGCATAGTGTCTGACGGCGCCGAGGAGGACCTACGCGCGCGCGCAGTCGTGCTCGCGAGCGGCGGCTTCGAGGCGAATCGGGAATGGCGCACGCGCTATCTCGGCCCGGGATGGGACATGGCGAAGGTGCGAGGCTCGCGTTTCAATACGGGCGACGGCATCCGCATGGCGCTCGATATCGGGGCACAGTCGTACGGCCAGTGGTCCGGATGTCACGCGGTATCGTGGGAGCGCTATGCACCGGACTTCGGCGATCTCGACGCGCGGAGCAACTCGTACCGGCACAGCTACCCGTTCAGCATCATGGTCAATGCAGAAGGGCGGCGCTTCGTGGACGAAGGCGCCGATTTCCGCAACTACACTTACGCGAAATATGGCCGCGTCGTGCTGCAGCAGCCGGGGAACTACGCATGGCAGGTATTCGACGCGCAAGTCGCCTATCTGCTGCGCGAAGAATACAAGCTGAGAGGGGTCACCAAGGTGCAGGCCGATACGCTGGAGGAGCTCGTCGAGCGCATGCAGGACATCGACGCCGCGCAGTTTCTCGAAACGGTCCGTGCGTACAACGCTGCCGTGAAACGCGACGTGCCTTTCGATCCCAATGTCAAAGATGGACGCTGCACCGCAGGCCTCGAGATCAACAAGACCAATTGGGCCAACCCGATCGAGAAGCCGCCGTTCCAGGCCTACGCCGTGGGATGCGGCGTGACGTTCACGTTT
>JACQOI010000058.1 GCA_016202615.1 Betaproteobacteria bacterium | reverse complement strand
GGGGTAATCATGGTGTTGTGGATGCTGTTCTTTGGAATGCTGTGGATATACTTCGGCGACAGCGTGATGAAACTGCTTGGCGCACGCTGAAGCATCCCGCTGACGGCGGGATGGGAATCCCGCCCTACCAATCCCCGTAGGTCGGCAATCCCTTGCCGACATCCAACCGTAGGTCGGCCGTCCCTTGCCGACATCCAACCCGGCGGAATGGGAATTCCGCCCTACGCCGCCTCGAAAAACGCGATAACGTCTGCAACCTCGCGCGTGCCCTTCATCGACGGCAGGCTCTTCAGGATCCTTCTGCCGTAGCTCTTGCTGAACAGCCGCGGGTCGCAGATCATCAGCACGCCGCGGTCGGTCTCGTCGCGGATCAGGCGCCCCGCGCCCTGCTTCAACGTGATCACCGCCTCCGGCAGCTGAAATTCGACGAACGCGTTGCGTCCCTCGCGCTTGATGCGCTCGATGCGCGCCGCGAGCAGCGGATCATCGGGCGGCGCGAACGGCAGTTTGTCGATCACCACCAGCGACAGCGCCTCGCCGCGCACGTCAACGCCTTCCCAGAACGACTGGCTGCCGATCAGCACCGCGTTGCCGAGGCGACGGAAGCGCTCGAGCAGTTCGGTGCGCGAACTCTCGCCCTGCAACAGGAGCGGCAAATCGAGCTTGCGCCGCACGAACGCCTCCTTCAGCAATTCATAACCCTCGCGCATCGCGCGCAAGCTGGTGAACAGCAGGAACGCGCGGCCGCCGCTCGCCTCGATCGCCGGCAGCGCGGCCGCCACCACCGCCGGCGTGTAGCCCGGCGTATTGGGCGCGGGCATGCCCTTGGGCACATAGCAAAGCGCATGGCTCGCGAAATCGAACGGGCTGTCCCACGACTGCGCATGCGCCTCGGCAAGCCCCATCTGGCTGCGGTAATGGCTGAAATCTCCGCCGACCGACAACGTCGCGGACGTGAAGATCCACGAGCGCGCGCGATCGCTGATCTGGCCCTGAAAGATCTCCGCAATCGACAGCGGCGTCGCATTCAGATGCAGCGCGTGATTGAACAGTTCCATCCAGCGCACGTACTCGGGATCGTCAAGGTCGCGCCAACGGCTTAGCTGCTCGCTTAACGCGAGCGAGCGCTGGTGACATTTTTCGAGCCCCTCGCTGCGTTCGGCCTGCGATTCCAGCGTGGCCGCAAGAGCATCGAGCCTGTCGCACGCCGCATGGAGCGCCGGATCGAACTTGCGGTTGCGCCCGAGCGCCTGGAACGGAAAACGCCCGCTCTCTTCCTTGAACGCAAGCCGCAGATCGCGCGCCGCTTTGTCGAGCGCTTGCGCCGCATCGGGCAGCGCCGCGTAGTCCTTGGCGGAGGCCGCGGCCTCGATGCGCGTATCGCGTGCAAGCTCGATAAGCTGCGAAGTGGAAACGCTGCTGCCAAAAAACAGGCTCGCCGTCTCGGGCAGCTGGTGTGCCTCGTCGAAAATAATGGTATTGGACGCCGGCAGCAGCTCCGATACGCCCTCGTCACGCAGCACGACATCGGCAAAGAAGAGATGATGGTTGACCACTACGACGTCGGCTGCCAGCGCCTGCTTGCGCGCCTCCATCACAAAGCATTTCGAATAATGCGCGCACTCGGAGCCGAGACAGTTCTCGCGCGTCGAGGTCACATATGACCAGATGCTCGCGTTTTCCGGCACTGCCGGCAGGTCGCTTCTGTCGCCGGTCGCGCTGTTTTGCGCAAAATTGGCGATCAGCGGCAGGTAGCGCGCGTCATCGCGGCTCGGAAAACGGCCTTCGTGCCGGGCTCGCTCCAGGTAGTAATGGCAGACGTAATTGGCACGGCCTTTGAGCAGCGCTACCGTAACCGGAACCTTGAGCGCCGCACGCACGACCTGGATGTCGCGGTCAAACAACTGGTCCTGCAGCGTCTTGGTGCCGGTCGAAATAATGACCTTGCCGCCGGAAAGCAGCGCCGGAACAAGGTAGGCGAAGGTTTTGCCGGTGCCGGTGCCCGCCTCCGCGATCAAAACCGAATGTTTATCGATGGCGGCGGCGACCGCGCGCGCCATTTCAATCTGCCCCTGGCGCACGCGAAAGCCCGTCACTGCCCGTGCGAGCGGGCCGTGGCCGGAGAATATCGATTCGAGATCTTGCATTAAGATGCGGCTGTTCAGTCCGCATCGAGCGGACTACGCACGCCACGACCACCTTTGTTCAGGACGTGAGTGTATATCATCGTCGTGCTTACGTCTTGAAGCCCGAGCAATTCCTGCACGGTGCGAATATCGTAGCCGGCTTCCAGCAAATGGGTCGCGCATAGTGCCGCAAGGCATGACAGCTCACTGGCTTGCGTACGGCCGCGTTGCGCGCGGCTTCCTTCACGGCCCTTTGCAGAACGTCCTCATCCAGGTGATGGCGGCGGATTGCGCCGCTGCGGGGATCGGTCGACAGCTTGCGCGACGGAAATACGTACTGCCAGGCCCACTCGCGCGGTGCGCGGGGATATTTGCGCGCCAGCGCATAGGGCAGATAAACCGCGCCGTAATCCACGTTACCACGGAGGCAGGCCGCCTCAAGTTAAGCCATTCTGTCTAAGTGGCGCAGATGACCACGCAGGGGCAATTACCGCTGCATATCCAAGCCGCAGACGCATTGGCGGACTGGGTCATCTCCTTTCAGACTTCTGGGCCGTGTCAAGGCCCGGAAGGAGAACTGAAGTTCTCGCTACGACTTGGTGTATTTGAAGAGCGATGCCGAGTCTCACGCTGCTCGGACGATGTCGGTAGACCGATCACATTGATGGCCTGCTGCTGGTACGGGTCTGCCGCCCACTGGCCGTGAACCAGCTCATTGCGTAGCAGGCGCGTTGAGTGTGCCCTCTCGATCCATTCGGTGTACGCGGCTTGCTGCTGACTGCAGGCCTCGTTGAAGATGCCCTCACCCTGACCCGCTCCCGGCGGGAGAGGGGACGATGAGGCAAGGCCCCTGCAAAGAGGCGATTGAGGAGGAAACGAAATGGCAGATAAGAAAGTCCGCTACGGAATCATCAGCACCGCGCAGATCGCGCTGAACAGGCACATACCCGCGGCACTCGAGTCCGCGAATTCCGAGATCGTCGCCATCTCCAGTCGCGGCCCGGACAAGGCCCGGCAGGCCGCGGAGAAGTACGCCATCCCGCGCTGGTACGGCTCGTATGAGGAGCTGCTCAAGGACCGCGAGATCGACGCCGTCATCAACCCGCTGCCGAACTCAATGCACTGCGAGTGGACTATCATGGCCACCGAGGCGGGCAAGCACATCCTGTGCGAGAAGCCTCTCTCCGTGACTCTGGACGAGGGGAGGCGGATGATCGCCACGGCGAAGGCGCACAGGGTCCTCCTGGTCGAGGCCTTCACGCACAGGTGGAGCCCCCACCTGCGGACGGCGCGCCGCTTGGTGGCTGAAGGCGCCATAGGCCACGTCACGAACATCGCCGCGGCGCTGACCCTCCGGGTGGCAAAGCCGCACGGCAACGTGCGGTTCTCGAAGGATCTTGCGGGCGGCAGCCTGATGGACGCCGGGTGCTACGCCGTGT
>JACQOI010000046.1 GCA_016202615.1 Betaproteobacteria bacterium | reverse complement strand
CTCCAGGGTTTGTTGCAATCCCTCCGCGCTGTATTCCAGCCACGACGTTAGATCATCCCCTTGCCGCCGCACCGCTTGCAGCGCCGCGTAGTAACGCGGGCGATCCTCCCAGTAAAACTCATCCACCGAGAAGATGTGGTGCGAGTCGAATCCGCGCCGGTAAAGTTCCCACAAGGCGAGTGCCCGGCCCGTGCGGCCGTTGCCATCCGCAAACGGATGAATGGCCTCGAACCGATAATGCACGATGGCCGAGCTCAGCACCGGTGAAAGCGCCGGCGAGTCTTTGTTCCACCACTCGAGAAACTCGAACATCAGACCCGACACCTCTTCCGGCGGTGGCGGCACATAGGCACCCACCCGCACACGCATGGTGCGATAACGCCCCGCCTCGCCCTGATCCATCACTTCCCCGGCGATGATTCCGTGCAGACGCAGCACGTCCTCGTGCGTAAGCCGTTTTTTCGCCGCCTGCTTCTCGACATGCCGCAGCGCCGCGAAATAATTCACGACTTCCCGGCGGATGCGCGTCGGCACGGGCAGGACTTCGCCCGCCTCGACGGCGCGCACCTGTTCGAGCGTGAGCGGGTTGCCCTCGATGGCCGTGGAGGAATGCGCGTTCCGGGCGCGCGTGTCCTTCTGCAAGGCCGGAATCCACGCCACCTGCACCGCCGCGCCCTGGATGCGCTCCCGCACCGCCGCGATGGCCTCCACCCGCGCCAGCAACGCCGGGGTGATGGTGAACTGCGGCTCGTAATTCATGACATCGATTCTACTCGTCGGTCAAGTGTGGGTCAAGTCATGGGTCAACCGGGTTCGAGCACCACGGGACCCGAAAGCAGTCGGGACATGGTCAGGCATCAACTCGGGTGAAGCAAAGAATTACTGAACTGGTCGTAATACCAACGGGCTTAGCCCCTGTACGGAATTTGAGAGTAGTGGGTACCCTTGAATAAGACGTTCTCCCGCATACCAAGAAGTTGAATCGCACCGCCGATCAACTCAGGATCCGAGGTTGGCCCAACAGTGAATGAATGAAGAAAATCATATTCACCGGCTCTGTTAGGCTGGAATTCGTAGCTGTAATACTGACTTACGCGGGAACTCGAGACCGTAGCTTGAAACTTCGGATCAGTTGTCTTGCGAGACATTGTCACTATTCGCCATTCTCGCTCTTCAGAGAAATGCTTGTCCTTCAGGACCGGCGCCACTTGTAAGAACGTAGTGTTGAACCAAGCCATGATATCTTTCCTCATTCGTTCTCGGGACTGGGACGGTGTATTTGCAACTGCGATGTCGTAAGAATGCAGGAGCATCTCAATCAAGTTCTCAATGATCGTTCTTTGGGCATGAAGATCGTAAACGCATTTGAACAAATGTGCCCATCCAGTGTTGCTAATTTTCGTTAGCACCGAACCAGAAAAACCGAGTGCAACTCCCCGACCAGACCGGCCATACGAGCGCCACTGACTTAACAAATCACCGTCTTCGCAAAAACTCGCAACGCAGATGTTGGTACTTTCAAATGAGCCCAATTGATGGGCAGTTTCAGCGAGAAGGTTTTTTCGCTCCGAACCAGTTAATCCATTCTTGACTTGTTCTGCTACGCCTCGAAACAATCGGATAGCAAACGTAAGTTCAGAGCGGTCATTCAGATATCCTGCCTTTGTGAGGTGAAGTGACTTACTCGTAATAATTCCACGAGCCCCGTCCAAGGACGTGTAATGAAACAGTTGTTCCGGCGGGGAGAGAACAAATAGGGAGTGCGATCGGATATCAGTGAGCCCGAGAGGGATCCTTACATTTTCGCCGGACGTTTCCACCAACAAATCCGTTATGTTTGATAAATATATGCCCAGGAACGATGCCTATCATTACACAACCATGACGGTTCAGGTGTCATCTACTTTAAATAATCGCAAGGCTTAAGTGCGCCTGCCATAGCGATCTCAGCTTTGTTTTTTGCGCGTCAGTTTCTTGGCACCCTTCTCGACTTCCAATGGCAGCGACGTGTAGCGTTGATACAGATCAAACAAGAACGCGACGCGCTCGGCGTCGGAAGTAAAGCTTTTCTTGCCGTAGGCGGCATCCACCGCTCGGTCGAGCGCTTGGTGGGCTTTAACCAGCGCGGGCGGCATGGTGTTTGGATCGTAGAGGTCGGCGAGCGAGGCATTGGGACATTGCTTTCGCGCGTCGAGAACTTCCTGTGCAGCGGTCTCGATTGCGGCGATCTCCCTCTCGACCGGCTTCTCCGGCCATGGAAAGTTGTTGTAAACGATGTCTTTCGAATAACGGTAACGACTTTCGAGCCGGCCGCAGGTACTACGCACCCAAGCCATGTGCATCATCGAACTCAGTACACCGAAATGAAATAAAACAGAGCTTGGCACAACGAATACAAGATCACTGCACAACGTGTCCGTCTGCATAAAGCCCATCGGAATAAAGCGGCGACGTTCTGACGAAACTTTAGGAACTATAAGAAAAGGCCGGTCGGGAATGTTCTCGACATGGAAACGCGTCGGCATTTCGGCTAATTTTCGCGTCGGTGCGCTTTTCGACTCTAGTCGAAACTTTCGCACAGCTTCGATTCTTTCCATGACTTTCGGAAGTTTGCGCAGCTCGTCGGGTTTTACTTTCTCCAGCCATAGGCACCAACGCTCGTAACCATTTAGAAACTCATCCGAACCAACCCAACGCTTGAACCATTTCGCAGCGCCTGGCTCCCCTTTGATAAATTGCGCTTTCTCCTCAGGCGTAAATAGGTAATGCCCACCATCTATCGGCTTGTTGCCGATACCGATCTCCGGAACATTGCAAAGCGGATTATCGCGGCGTGGCAGCACGACGTCTGGTGCGTCGACCAGGTAGGGATTGATATTTCTTGCCGCAATTGCATGTGGCTCCCCCTTCGGATCATCGTATTCGAAGATAATCTTGCGCTGCACGTCGCTGCGACCGAAGCCAATAATGACACAATGCACTGCCGCAACGCCGCGCGCTTCGTTATCCCACCGGAACGTGCGGTGAGCAAAGTGCAATTTGATGCCTAGGCGGTAGAGTTCCGGCCAAAGAAGGCTAGGCTGCTCGCCTTGTGTAATCGAGTTCGTCGAGACGAATGCGCATCGAATATTCGTCCCTTGAATGTAGCGCGCCGCTTTCAAGTACCACCCTGTCACATAGTCGAGTACCCCGGCGCCATGTACACGGGCGAAGAGCTCGCCTATCTCGGCACGCTGTGAATCATTTTGCAGCTTAGATCCGACAAACGGCGGATTACCGAGGATGTAGGACAACCGCTCCGCCGGCATTATGTCGTTCCAGTCCAGCCGCAGCGCGTTACCCTGCACGATGTGCGGGCTGGTCTTGAGCGGGATGCGCGCGAAATACATGCCGAACTCTACAGATACCTTTTGGTTCATCTGGTGGTCTACCAGCCACATTGCAACCTGGGCGATCTGCGCCGGCCATTCCTCGATCTCGATACCGTTAAATTGATCGACGTCGATCTGCAGTTCCTGATGGATGTCGATAAACCGGGATCCCGGCCCGCTATGGACCGCGCGTAGTACCTCTAACTCCAAGAGCCGCAATTCGCGGTATGTGATAACAAGGAAATTGCCGCAACCGCATGCGGGATCAAGAAAGACCAGGCTGCGCAGCTTCTTGTGAAACTCGAACAACCGGTTCTTGTTGCCTTTGACCCGTTCGAACTCAGCCCATAGCTCGTCGAGAAACAATGGCTTGATGAGCTTGAGGATGTTCTCTTCACTCGTGTAGTGCGCGCCGAGGTTGCGGCGTGCCTTCTCATCCATGATGCTCTGGAACAGCGCGCCGAAGATCGCCGGGCTGACCGCGCCCCAGTTGAGCGCGCAGCAATCGAGTAGTGTGGCGCGCATCTTCGCGTCGAATGACGCCACATGCAGCGCTTCCTCGAACAGCTTGCCGTTGACGTACTCGAACGCCGCAATCTGTTCGTCAAGGTTTTTCTGGCGCTTGTCTTTCGGCGTGTTGAGCACCTGGAACAACAACGCGAGCTGTGGCCCAAGATCGGAACCGTCCTCTGCGGTGCGGTTCTCAAGCCAGTCGCGAAATCCCTGCGCCGGAAAAATGCCGGCGTCGTCCGCGAACAGGCAGAACACCAGCCGCACCAGCAGTACTTCGAGATCGTGACCCGCGAAACCGGCAGCCTTGAGGAAATCGTGCAGCCGCCCCATCTGCTCGGCGGCCTTGATGTTGACCGGGTCCTGCGGTTTGATGACTTGCGGCGCATAGCCAGCAACGAAACCGAAGCGCTTGATGTGCTTGTGCAGGTCCTTGAGCGGAAACTCCCAATGCAAGTCGTCATCAAGATCGTAAAGCCGCAGATGCGCGAAGTCGGAAACCAAGATGTAGCGCGGCAGATCGCGCTCGGGAATGCCGGGAAAATAATCGAGCGCCTGCGCGTAAGCCTTGTCGAGACTCTTGCCGCGCGACTTGTGCTCGACGATCAACTGCCCTTTCCAGAACAGATCAATGTAGCCGGTCGAGGTCTTGCCCTTGTCCGCGCGTCGCTTGACCAGCTCCTCGAACGAAGCAAGGCGACGACGGGTGACGCCAAAGACGTTGAAAAACCCGTCCCAGAACGATTTCGCCTCGGCGTCTTCCGACGATTCGTCAGCCCACTCTTTCGAGAAGGTGAGCGCCCGATCGCGGATTTCGTTCCAGGAAAGCGGCACGATAGAGTCCTAAGCGGCGAGGAACGCGTCCATGGTCATGGCAACTTCAGGAAAAGCCCTGAACACGATTTTATCCGCGGTCACAAGTGGCACCGCCAGCGCTACCGCAAGCGCAACGAACTCGGTGTCGTAAGCGGTGAGCGAGCTGCCGGCCTTGTCCAGAACCGCGCGGCGCTGCATAAAACGGGCTTCTGCAAACCGCAGGAAAATCAGCCCGAGAACCGGCGTCGAGTATTGCGCCGAGGTCAGGCCAGAATTGGCGCGCAGCTGATCCGCCGCGTCCCACAACCGCTTCTCCAGCGTGTCAGTTGCGGTGTCTTTTTCGGTTGGTGCGACCCAGTGCATTGCAGACCTCCCCTACAGCGGGCAAGCCGCTGTTGCTAGCCCAGATCGGCCGTGACCCGCAGCCGCACGCGGGTCTTTTTCTGGAGCGCCTTGACGATGCCGAAAAAATTCTCCGCGCTCGGATTGCCGTGCGGCGCGAGCATGCGATGCAGGCTCTTGCTCGGTTTCTTCACTTCTGCCGCGAGACCCTCGAATCCGACCGTCGCATTCACAAGATCGCGCAGTACCGCCTTGCCGGTCTGCGCATCGCCGGCGAGATAGGCGTTGATCGCCTCGGTGAAAAGCGCCTGACGGTACTTCGGATCGCGCTGCGCGCGCGCCGCCACGGTCAGCCTGAAATCACGGGTCAGTGCTATGACATCCTCCTTGCTATCGCGCCGGTTTGCGGCGCTTGTAGTCGCTCCAGGCATCGGCCGCGGCGGCGGCGGCGATCGCGCGCGACTGGCGCTTCTTGGCGCTGCCGCCACTCAGTGACTCGGATCTCGGACACGGGACTATGGTAACGCATATGTTACTCTCGTGCAAGCCGCAATCACGCAGCGTGCAGCACTGCCTTCACCACCTCGGCCTCGCGGTCGAGCTTGCCGGCGATCGCGTCCCTGGCGGCTTCGAGGTCGTAGTGCGATTGCAGGTTCATCCAGAACTGCGCCTCCATGCCGAAGAATTTCCCGAGCCGCAGCGCGGTATCCGCGTTAATCGAGCGCTTGCCCTGCACGATCTCGTTGATGCGCCGGGGCGGTACACCGATGCCCTTGGCGAGCCGGTACTGGCTGATTCCCATCGCCTTGAGGAAGTCCGCCGAGAGCACACTACGCCGGGATGGACCGGCGGGAATTTGCGTTTGCTCATGTCGCACTCCGTCACCCTTGCAAGCGTAGTTTCTCACGAGATGGTTCACTTAAAGCAGGCGAACGATTATTGCTATACTACATAAATAGGTCGTCGCGCCTGCGACGGCGGTCCTTTTGGAATCCATTCATGGCGCGCATGGACACCAATACGCCCCAACCCACCGAAATCAAGCTGCACCAGCAATCGCGGGTGCTGGAAATCTCATTCGCCGACGGCAAGACTTTCGAGCTGCCTTGCGAGTTCCTGCGGGTCTATTCGCCTTCCGCCGAGGTGCGCGGCCACGGCCCGGGGCAGGAAGTGCTGCAGGCGGGAAAGAAAAACGTGGGGATCACCCATATCGAGCCGGCGGGCAGCTACGCCATCCAGCTCACTTTCTCCGACGGCCACGCCACCGGCATCTACTCATGGGACCTGCTGTACGATTACGGCCTGCACCAGGAGAAGATGTGGCAGCACTATCTCAAGCGCCTGGAAGAGGCCGGGGCGAGCCGCGAGCCGGGCCCCGCGCCTTTCGAGCAACGGCCGAAATCAAAATAGTGTCCCAGGTTGGACCACTTCCCGCGCCAGGAGCGGCTGGCCCCTTCAAGGTCGTTCTCATAACCCCCTATGAGCTGGGGCGGCAACCGGTTAAGAACCACGAGAGAGAAGGTGGAAATTCATGAGTGAACGGCCGCAACGTCCCGTTAAAGCGTACCGCAACAAGTCTTTCCTGGACAGCAAAGATGCCCGTGTGCTGCGAATTCTGGCGGAGTACTTCGAACCGAAGAGCCGCTTTGACCGGCATCGCATCGAGGACACGATCGTATTCATGGGTTCCGCGCGCATAAAGCCGCAATTGATGACGGAGGAAGAAGTACGCGGACCCGGCGACGAAGGTCAGGATTCCGATGCGACGCAAAGCGACCCGGATTTGTCTTCCTATTACAAGGTCGCGCGCGAGCTCGCTCGCAGACTGACTCTATGGTCCAAGACGCTCGACCCCGGCCATCGACGCTTCGTGGTGTGCACCGGTGGTGGTCCCGGAATCATGGAAGCCGCCAACCGGGGTGCTTCCGATGCTCGCGGCGTGAATATCGGCCTGACAATCTCAATCCCGGTCGAGGAGTTCGACAACCCGTTTGTAACTCGCGATCTTCGGTTTCACTTTCATTACTTCTTCATGCGCAAGTTTTGGTTCGCCTACCTGGCGAAGGCGGTGGTGGTGTTCCCAGGCGGGTTCGGAACGCTCGACGAACTGTTTGAGCTTCTGACGCTCGTACAAACCCGAAAGATGCATAAGCCGCTGCCGATTGTTCTTTTCGGCGATCGGTACTGGAAGGAGGTGATCAATTTCGACGCCCTGGTTCGGTACGGAACCATCAGCCCGCGCGACGTCGAGCTGCTGTTTCGGACAGACTCGATCGACGACGCCTACGACTGGATCGTCGGAGAGTTGCTGCAAAAGCAAGCCCTTGCGCGGCCGGGGGCCATTCTTTAGTGGTCGGATTGCATCACGAGTGCGCCAGCAAGACGTGGCATATTAATTGCCCGCACGATCAGCTCACCGGCAAATACGCTCTAATTCCATTTCGCAATCAAAAACGAACTATCGTAGGGTGCGCCGTGCGCACCGGCAGTCGTGGTGCGTAGAACGCACTCTACAAAATTATTGTTGTTTTGAACGCAGGACTTCCCTTGCCCGATCGCTAGCCGATGGCCGGCGAGAGGCAATCAGGTGGTCAAGGCGTCGATCAAGTCCTTTGCCGTCGGAACCTTGTCGAGATTCTCCAGTGCCGCGATGGACCGCTCGAGGCGGTGACCCTTGAGCACGCGGGACGCGCAGCCGCGATACTTGTCCAGCAGTTCGTCGCGGGTCAGCGGATTTTCGGGGCTGCCGCGCACCTTGTCCACCGTCTTGGTGAACTTCCGACCGTCCTTCATTGTGATCGTGACCGGGGACTTGCGGCGCGACGCCGCGTCGTCGGGCCACTCCGCGTGCGCGTTGACCTGCACCTTCTCCAGCGAAGCCCGCATCCGCGGCGCATTGCAGTACTCGTCCGCGAACGAGTCCAGGTCCACGCGGCCGTCCAGCAGCATCGCCGCCAGAACGTAGTCGATGGAGAACTTGCCCCGGAAGCCCTGCGTGGGCTTGCGAAAGCGCACGGTGCAAAGCAGGTCCGGATGGACATCCACTTCCAGCCTGGCCACGTCGTCGAACTTGATGCTGTGCTCCAAGAGGAGCCCCTGCGCGGCGTCAAGCGCGCGCAGATTGCCGCCGCAGCACGGATAGCGTTTGACCGTCACGCCGGGATCGACAATCGACCAGCGCGTTCCCAGCCCGTCCGCCACCTTTCCAAGATCGTAGTTGCCCGTTCCGTGGAACGCCGAGAAGAAGCCGTAGTCGCCCTCGATGCCCTCGGGGTCGGCGAAGTAGTCCTTCTTCGCCAGCAGGACGGAGGTCACGCCGGCGCGCGCCGCGTTGCCCGCGTGAATGCCCTTGCCCCATGTACCGAAGTGCTGCGTCAGCCCTCCGGCGTTGGCCGCCGCAAGCCCGATGGCGACGGCCATCTGCTTGGGGTTCAGCCTGACAATGCTGCCCGCCGCCGCCGCCGCCGCCGAGCACCCGTACAGCGAGGTGGGGTGAAAGCCGCGCCGCCGCAGTTCAGGCTCGTGCTGCCGGCCAGACGACGACATCCGCTCGAAAACCTCCAGGCCGACACAGACGGCGGCCACCAGATCGCCGCCAGTGGCGCCCGCTTCCTCGGCCATGGCAAGCGCGGCAGGCAGGATGCAAGCAGTCGGGTGCGAAAAGCCGGTATCGTCGAAGTCCAGCAGGTGCGCGAAGGCGCCGTTGGCCCATGCCGCGGAAACAGCGCTGGTGCGCAGGCTGGACCCGAGCACGCGCGCCTGCGGTGCGCCGCCCTGCTCGCGAGTGATATCCAGGACGATGCGCCCCGCGGGTTCCACAGTCGCGGCGAGCCCCACGCCGGCGCAATCCAGGATATGCCGCTTCGTCGCGGCGACCGCCTCGGCGCTGATG
>JACQOI010000045.1 GCA_016202615.1 Betaproteobacteria bacterium | reverse complement strand
GCCATGAAGGGCAGGAGTTCCCGATGCCCACAGCTTAAGTAAGTGCCATTCAGGCCTGACCCTGACGGCACTATTTATTCCGCTTTCGCTCCGGATTGTTTGATTACTTTTTCCCATTTAATCATTTCAGCTTTGATGTAAGCCGCGAACTTTTCAGGTGTAGAGCCGACCGGCTCCTGCCCATTCGCCATCATGCGATCCCTGACATCAGGAAGCGTGAGACTTCTGGATATTTCCTTGTAGAGCTTGGCCACGACTTCCCGCGGTGTGCCAGCCGGCGCTGAAAAGCCATACCATCCGCTGACTTCGTATCCGGGAAATCCGGCTTCCGCAACGGTCGGAATGTCGGGCAATACGGCCACACGTTCGAGGCTCGTCGTCGCTAATGCTCTTAGCTTTCCGGTCCTCACGTGAGGCATCGCGACCAGCGGCCCCACTATATATGCATCGGTCTGTCCCGCTATGAGGTCGATTATCGCCGGTCCGGCTCCTTTATAAGGCACACTCACGGCGTCAAATCCTGCGAGCGTCTTGAGTAGCTCCATCCCTAGATGACCAGCCGATCCGATGCCGGAAACGGCGTAGGTAATTCCGCCTTTCTTTGACTTTGCGAACGCGATAAGCTCTTTGACCGTTTTCACCGGCACAGAAACGTGCACAACGA
The DNA here is from genome assembly GCA_016202615.1 of Betaproteobacteria bacterium. Lineage (GTDB taxonomy): Bacteria > Pseudomonadota > Gammaproteobacteria > Burkholderiales > SG8-41 > PALSA-1004. The sequence goes on along the minus strand of JACQOI010000045.1, from coordinate 5,777 downwards.
GAATATAGGGGTTAGCAGTGGCTTGCGTAATAGGCGCAAAGTCCTTTACGGGATCCCATGGGATCTTGAGATTAAGGCTGGGATTGATGGCTTCGCTCGCTGACACCACCACCAGCGTATAGCCATCAGGTGACGCCTTGGCCGCAAGCTCTGTCCCGATAATTCCGCCCCCGCCCGCGCGGTTATCGACAATCACCGTCTGTCCGAAGGCGGCCTCAAGTTTTAATCCGACTATCCGCGCAAGTTGATCGGTCCCGCCGCCCGGCGCATACGGCACAACGATCCGAATGGGCTTGTTCGGGTAAGACTGCGCTAACCCCGCACCCGCAATGGATGCACCTATGACTAACGACAAAACAGTACACAATTGCCGCAACAAGAAGTTACCCATCTTCATTTCTCCCCCTTTGATTGATAGCGGCGGTGCCCTTTTCACCGCAAAGCCTGCCTCACTAAACTCGGAACTGGCTCATGGCACCCGAGATTGCGTCGCACCGCAGTACAAACAATAGAACATGGCACTTACACTACACCCCTCGCGTATCCAGGGTCAAGTTCGTGTCCGAAGGTTTGTTGCGGATTAGCGATCTGTCCGGATTAGTGACCAAACGTCGAAGAAAACCGAGCCATGCATGTGAATGGAACCGTAGTGCGATTGATCGGATCGTCTGTGGTGTTGTTGCACGCCAAGCGCACAGGCCTCGGCAATCGCGCTATGGAGCTCCGGCATCCCACGACTACCACAACTGCACTGGGATCTTGGCGTCCTTCACGACCTTGGCCCAACGCGCGATGTCCTCCTTGAGAAACGCCGCGAACTGCTCGGGTGAGTTGGCCACCGGCTCCGCGCCTAACCCCAATAGCCGCTCGCGGATCTCAGGCAGCCCGAGAATGCGGACAATCTCCGCGTTTAACTTTGCGATGATGTCCCGCGGCGTGGCTGCTGGCGCGAGCACTCCCACTGAGTTAGTGGCCTCGAATCCTGGAAGCCCGGCTTCCGCGACGGTGGGAATCTCCGGTATTGCGCCTGACCGCTTCGCGGTGGCCACGGCTAGCGGCCTGACACGGCCGGACTTGATGTGCGGCAACATGACCGGGAGCGGCGCGAACATGAGGTCGACGTGCCCGCCCACCAAGTCGAGAACCGCGGGGGCCGATCCCTTGTACGGGATGTGCAGGAAATCCACGCGGGCCATGCTCTTGAAGAGCTCCGTCGCCATGTGCGTCGTAGACCCGGTTCCCGCAGAAGAATAGGTAAATGAACCGGGTTTTGCCTTTGCCAGCGCAATCAATTCCTTCACCGATTTGGCCGGTACTGTGGGGTGCACGACAAGGAGGTTGGTGGTTGCGGATGTGAGCGTTACTGGCGCGAAGTCCCTCAGCAGGTCGTAAGGCATTTTTGCATAGATGCTCGGATGAACGGTGTGGGCGCCGGTGAACATGAGAAGCGTGTAGCCGTCGGGCGCCGCGCGAGCGACGAATTCCGTACCGATAATGCCTTGCGCGCCAGCTCGGTTATCGACGATCCAAGGCTGACCGGTACTCTCCTGAAACTTCACGGCGATAATGCGCGCCACGACGTCGGTCGAGCCACCGGGCGGATAAGCGTCGATGACGCGAATCGGTCTGCTGGGATAAGGCTGCGCGGCGAGCTCGCCGGCCGCAAGGCCAGCGCCCGCGACAACGCAGGCAAGGACAATCTGCACCAGGTGTGTACGCATTTTCGTTCCTCCTCGTTGTGGTTGCACGCAATCACTATAAGGCAAAGGCCCGGCCCCGACGGCACTATTCAATTCACAAACGTTCAGAAAAACGCATCGAGATCACCAAGTTTTTGCCACGCTCAAACTCTCAGGTTTCTATTGAAGAAATCGATCGTTCGTTGCCACGCCAGTTTGGCTGCGGCTTCGACGTAACGCGGTGTCGAATCGTTATGGAAACCGTGTAACGTGCCCGCATAAACATACGCCTCGTATTTCACGCCGGCCGCCTTGAGCGCGGACTCAAAGGCGGGCCGCCCGGGGTTGACGAAGTTGTCCGTCTCCGCATAGTGGAGCATGAGGGGCGCTTTGATCTTGGCAGCATCCGCAGCGTTGGGGTGGGGACCACCGTAGAACGGTGCCCCTGCCCCGAGATCCGGAATCCGCACCGCAAGCGTATTGACGACACCGCCACCGGCGCAGAAACCCACCGCGCCGATCTTGCCCGAACACTCGGGGCGCGACTTGAGATAGCCGGCGGCGGCAACCATGTCTTCGATCCGTTTTCCGGCATCGAGCTGCCTGTATAGCTGCGCAGCCTTTTCCTCGTCGCCCGGGTAGCCGCCGAGCGGCGTGAGGGCATCCGGCGCGAAGGCCACGAAATTCGCCACCGCCAGGCGGCGCGCGACGTCCTCGATATACGGATTGAGCCCGCGGTTCTCGTGTATCACCACCACGCCGGGCAATTTGCCGCTGGCGTTCGCCGGCCGCGCGAAATAGCCGCGCACGGTTCCCGAGCCCTGCGGCGACGGATAGGTCGCATATTCGGCCCTGATCCGACTGTCGTCTTTGGCGACCTGCTGGGCCAGCGCATAGTTGGGCCTCAAGCTCTCCAACATGGCTGCGGCACTGACGCCGCCTAACGCGAATCTTGCGGCGCGATCCAGAAAATCACGGCGACTCATGTTGCCGTGCACGTACCCGTTGAACAGCTGCATAACTTCCGGGGGAAAATCGCTCGCCTTTTTTCGTTCCATTAATGTTACTCCTTTAGCCGAGAGAGGTGCTTTTACAGGTTTTAGCGTAATGAAATTATGACCCTGCGACCGGTCGCGGGTTCAACGTAAAATGAAACCGATGTGCGCCAGAGGCGTAAACACGTAATACGACGGGGCTATTCCATAACTTGACAATACCGTCGATGGCGAATATGGTGCTCGATGTTTCCTGCCCTGGGGAGGATGGAGATGGGTGCGCACAGCAAGGGATTGGTAGTGGTTGCGCTTTGCTTCGGATTATGGTCGCTGGCGGCAGCGCCCGACGCAAGCGCCCAGGGGTACCCCAATCGCGCGATCCGCATGGTGGTGGCATTCGCGCCCGGCGGCGCCTCCGATACCAACGCGCGCATCGTATCGCAGAAGCTCAGTGAACAACTCGCTGTCCCGGTGGTGGTCGACAATCGCCCCGGCGCAGGCAGCATGCTGGGCACCGAGATCGTGGCCAGGGCAGCCCCGGATGGCTACACGTTGCTCACGGCGTCCGCCGAGCTTTCGATCAATCCCAGCCTGCAGCCGAAAATTCCGTACGATGCGCTAAAGGACTTCGCGCCAATTTCGCAAACGGTGTCGAGCCAGTACGCGCTATCGACGCACCCGAGCGTTCCCGTGAAATCGGTCAAAGAGTTCATCGCGCTCGCCAAGGCACGCCCCGGACAGCTCAACTACGGCTCTTCGGGCGTCGGCAGCGCCAACCATCTCGCCGGCGCGCTGTTCCAGGAAATGACGGGGACTAAGCTGGTACACATCCCGTTCAAGGGTGCGGGTCCCGCGACCATTGCGCTGATGGGCGGCGAAATCGACTTCATGTTCAGCAGCACGACCGCGGTCGTCGCGCAGGTCAAGCTCGGGAGACTGCGCGCGATCGCAGTAACTGGTCCAAAGCGGTTTTCGGAAATGCCGAACATTCCGACTGTTTCGGAAGCAGGCTTACCGGGATTCGTGGTAACCGGCTGGTTCGGGGTGGTGGCGCCGGCGGGCACGCCGCGCGAGATCATCAACAAGCTCGGCGCCGAGATCGTCAAGGTAGTGCAGCAGCCGGCGGTCCAGGAACGGTTCGCCTCGCTCGGCACCGTGCCGGTGGGAAGCTCGCCGCAGGAGTTCGCTGCGTTCCTGCGTGCGGAGATCGAAAAATGGTCGCGAGTGGTGAAAGCGTCCGGCGCGCGCCCTGATTAGCAGGTTGCTGAACGTCCCGGATTCAAAGCGCGCGAAATAGCGGTCCATGATCAGTTGAACTTCAGCCCCGCCGCCTTGACGAGGGCGATGTTGCTTTGGACCTCCTTCGCGATCAGCGCGTCGAATTCGGCCGGCGTGAGCGGCATCGGCTCGACCCCCTGCAGCTTGAGCTTCTCGATCACGGCCGGCTCGCGCAGCACTTTCTGCATTTCCGCATGCAGCCGGTTGACGATGGCGCGCGGCGTCTTCGCGGGCGCCAGCATACCGTTCCAAAAAGTGTAATCGCTGTCGGGATAGCCCGCCTCGATCGTAGTCGGCAAATCGGGGAGCGCGCTCGAGCGCGTGCGCGTGCTCACCGCGAGTGGAAGGAGCCTGCCCGGGCGAATAAATGAGAGGCCGGACGTAATGCCGATGCACATGAAATCAACCCGCCCCGTCATCACCTCTGCCAGGGCCTCGGGCCCGCCGCGGAACGGCACGTGGACGGCGTTGAACCCGGCGCTCAACCGCAGCCGCTCGGCGGCCCAGTGCGTGGCGCTGCCGACACCGGCCGACGCGAAGGTGAACGAGCCCTTCCTGGCGGCCTCGACCAATTCCTTGAGCGTCTTGATTCCTTTCGCCGGCGAGATCACCACCACATTGGGCACGCTGCCGAACGCGATGACCGCGGAAAAATCACGAGCCGGATCGTAGGGCAGGTTCGGATAGACCGCGGGCGCCGCCGAATGCGCAGAGGCATGGATCAGGATCGTGTGGCCGTCGGGCTCCGCCTTGGCGACCAGAGCCGTCCCGATGCTCCCGCCGGCGCCGCCGCGGTTCTCGACCACGATCGGCTGGCCAAGCGCGGCCGAGAGCGGGTCGAGCACGATGCGTCCGATAACGTCGATGGTCGAGCCGGCGGTGAACGGTACGATCGCCCGGATCGGCCTCGCCGGCCACTTTTGCGCCGATGCAATCCGCGGCAGCGCCGGTGTCGCAAGCACGGCCCCTGACCATAGCAGAAATTTGCGTCGTGTCGTCATGGTCTTGTCTCCTTGATGTCTAGTTGCTAATTGTGCACATTATAGCCAAGCAGCACAAGCACGATAGGTGATGTCGGGAATCGGGTCAAAGGTCAGCGGCGGGTAGGCGTACCAGGGTCAATTCACAGGACAGAGTGGCGGACGTCGCGCAAAGACCGTGCGTGGCTGAACGACCGCAATGGGTCGTAATGGGTGTCAACCGATTTTGGATAGCGCGGGCCTCAGGATGGCGGGAGATTTCTGATCACCTTGCCCCACTTCTCGAGATCGGCACGGATGATGTCCGCGAATTCCTTCAGGCAATGAATCGTATCGGCTTGGCAGGATAAGGCTGAGATAGCGCCGTACCGCAATACATGCACATCGCGACAAGACATGCCCTCGACAATCGGCGCAGCAGTTCGTCCATGCGTCCTCCCCCGTGCTTTACATCAATTGGCGGATTCAGGTCTGAAGTGCAACAACGTTATGACGAGAGTGTAGCCGGTTTACGAAGACCTCGTGAGGTGTTTTGAAGCCGAGGATGTAGATTTGCACCGAATTTTGACCCGGGTTTTGCATTGAATATTGACCCACCCCGTGAAAATCAATGTGCGCGTGACCGGCTGCGCTGTAAGCATCCTGGGGGCTTTGACGCCGGCAAATTTTTCCGCCGCCCCCCGTTGGCTATGCGGCTGCCGCGCCCGCGACTTGATATCTGCTACTATTCAAATATGGATCTTGGAATTCGCGGTAAAGTTGCCGTCGTAACTGCCTGCAGTTCAGGCTTGGGGAAGGCGGTTGCCCAGGCGTTGGCCGCGGAAGGGGTCAAGCTGGTGTTGTTC
>JACQOI010000053.1 GCA_016202615.1 Betaproteobacteria bacterium | reverse complement strand
GGCCGGTTCTCGACCACCAGCGCGTGAGGCCACGCATCCGCGAGCTTCTTGCTGATGACTCGCGCGATCGTGTCTGTGCCGCCGCCGGTAGCAAAGCCCACGACGAGCCTCACCGATTTTGCGGGAAACGTCTGTGCGCTGAGGCCGAACGTCAGAAACACTGAAATGAACGCGATCAAAGTGGCACCCGCTGTAGCTTGGGACATGCGCTCTCCTCATTGTGTCGTGACTGATCTTCGTGGCATAATTTAACAGCCATTCAATGGCGCCTGCAACAGTAGCCCGCAGGCAGGCGTCCTGTCTCAGGGCCTCAACCAAGGGTTTCGGGCGCAAACATTTCATGATTTCAGATCAGCGGCCGCGAATCGCGTGAACCAGATTCGTGGCGACCAACAGAAAGATGGGGACAGCGAAGCAATTTTTGAACGGGAGGGCATGAAACATGCCGGGCGTGAATTGCTATGTCATGACCGCGACGACATTTTCCCAAACGGGAGAACTCGACGAGGAAGCATTTCGCCGGTTCTTGCGTCGCATCATCGATGCAAAGGTGGGGATTTTTTTTGGAAGTGGCGGTTGCGGCGAGGGTCATGCCTTGACCATGGACGAGCTCCGGCGCGTCTACCAGATCGGCGGCGAAGAGTGCAGGGGCAAGGTCCCCGCTCAAGCGAATTTGCCTGACGAGCATACCGCACGCGCCACGCTGGAACACGCGCAAATCGCGATTGAGGCCGGCATCGATGTGATCCATCTCTGTACACTCGAGGGACGGCACGGGATGCGCCCCACGGACCCGGAGCTCGTTGCCTATTTTGACGACCTGCTGTCTGTCATCAAGCATCCGGTGGCGTTGGCGGTTAACCGCCAAGTTGCGGGCTACGCGCCAAAGGCCGAGGTGATCGCCGACATTTGCCGCAGATACCCGCAGATCATCGGGCTGAGGCTGAGCAGCACGACGCTGAGCGGCCCCCATGATCCCTATATTATCGAGCTCAAACGACTGATTGATCGCGATATCGACTGTTTTGTCCAACTCCCCGCCTCGCTCAATGCACTTACCATGGGCGCGACCGGCGTATTCGGAGCTGAGGCCAACATTATCCCCAAGACTTTCCGTCGTTATGTCGATCTGTATAACGCGAAGAAATTCGATGAGTTGGGGCTCGTCTATGCGCACCTCATGCGGTTCACCCATTGCTTCACGAAATGGTTTCAATTCGGAAGCCCGCGCTGGGTCAAAACGGCGATGCGGGCGTTTAAACTGCCTGGGGGAGAGGGGGGACTGCGTAAACCCTATCTTATGCCGCCGGACGACGTGGTTCAGAAGTTTACCGAGGATCTGCTCGGGCTGGGCATTCCCGAAATTGACGAATTGGCGCGCACAGCGGGCTTGCGCTTGCCGGCTTGAGTCGCTGCAAGGCTTCCCAACCCGAGCCGCCTGATCCACACTCGCACCCGGCGCTCGCAACTCCCGAAATGTCGTCCTACCCCGCGCTTGGCCATCATCTCTTCCACATCGCGGAAGCTCAGAGAGAAGCGGAAGTACAACCAGACACGGTGGCTGATCATTTCGGCGGGGAAGCGGTGGCGATGATACAACGATTGGGTTGTGTCCATTCGCCGATTACACTACCATATTCTTAAAGATGACTGGTCTGCGGGCAGGCGAGTTCACGCTACATCCATGGAGCAGCGATGCAGTCCGATTCGCTGCGCTATTCAACCTTGAAACCGATAAACTTGGCCAGCCTGGTGTTATTTGCCATCTGGTTATCAATGAACTTCGCAAATTGTTCCGGTGTGTTGGTCTCCACTTCCCGGCCTAGCTTGCTCAATACTCCCTTCATTTCGGGGGTGTTGACTGTCTTGCTGATCGCCGCGTTAAGCTGTGCGATGATGCCTTTCGGCATGCCTGCCGGGCCCACCACGCCCTGCCAGGAAGAATAATCGTAACCAGGCAATCCCGACTCGTTGAGCGTGGGTATCGCCGGAAGCGACGACACGCGCTTCAGGGTGGAAACCGCGAGTGCCCTGAGCTTGCCCGTACTCAGGAAAGGCTGTGCCGCTGTGATGCTCGTTACCGCCATATCGACGTCACCAGTTGCGATTCCGATGACGACAGCCCCCCCACCCTTATACGGCACGTGGACGATGTTCACCTTAGCCATCATCTTGAGAAGCTCGCCTGCAAGATGCGAGACGCCGGCGGTGCCGTCAGACCCATAAGTAAGTTTACCCGGCCGTGAGCGTGCGTACGCAATCAGCTTCTCGACTTTATCGGCCGGCACCGACGGATGAACCACGAGCACCAGTGGGCCGTTTACGACCAGCGATACCGGCGCCAAATCGCGCGCCACGTCATAGGGAAGTTTTGAACGCAGCGACGATTGAACAACTGTAGAGCCTGCCAACATCAGCAACGTGTAGCCGTCTGCCGACGACGTGGCAACCGTCTCGGTTGCTATCGCACCGCTTGCACCAGGGCGGGTTTCGACGACCATGGGCTGACCCAGCTGTTCAGATAATCTCTGCGCAACCACGCGCGTTACAACCTCGGTCGAGCCACCCACGGCGAATCCCACAAATATGCGAATCGGCTTAACGGGATAGCTTTGCGCCGACGAGTCAAAAGCGGACCAATGGGCAATTACGATGATTCCCCCGAGTATTCGCAATACGCTTCGTGCTGGCGTCCACATAACTTGCTCCTCTTATATATAAACAGCATGGCAACAGCGTGCCCGTGCGTTTGACCCGCCTGACTACTCGATCCGGGCGTTAGAAAGTTGAGACTATGGTAGTGTAATCGGCGAATGGACACAACCCAATCGTCGTATCCCTATCTCCGCTCTAACGACACGCCTCGATGGCGGGCGCCCCCGGCGGAGACGCCGCCGCGGCCGGGAGCGCCGCGGACCGGCCGCGGCGCGTTCGAGCACGGCGCAGCTCGCCGGTGCTCACTGTGCGGCGCGCCGCTCTTCGAGCATCGCCGGTAGGCCCCCGCGTCGACGATCTCGCGAAGACGCCGCCCATCGGCAGGGACGCGCACCGAAAGCTGGCTCTCGTGGATCGCCAGTTTGCCAGGAAGAGTGAACCGCAACGCCGCGTAGCGCAGCGGGGCGGCGTTGCGCGGCCAGTTCTTATTTCTATATACCTACGGTTTTATGCTTATTGATTACATCCTCGTTCGGAAGATATTTCTGTTCCAGCGCTTTTATTTGTTCAAGCCCACCAAAGTCAGCCAGGTTTTCCTTCTCGGTTCGCTGAAAGTCTTTTACCGCCTGCTCTTTTCGGTTCATTAGATCGACCGCATAGTCCGTTACTGCTTGTTTGCTTACTCGAATGCATCCCGTGGAAACTATGAATATCTTATAACCAAGTCGAGCGATATCATCGAACGTTAATGGTGATTCATACCATTTAAGGTTATTAGAAAAATTGAAAAATAGCGGGAGGGCCGGAAATTCCTTGTGGAGTTCTTCAGCAAATCTTCTCGGCTCTTCAATATCTGGAGACGAAAATTCACAGAAAACCACATCGGCCCCCGCCCGTGCATACGCTTTTCCTCTTCTCACGGCCTCCGCGAATCCTCCGCCTACGGCTGCAACCGAATCTGTCCTCGCAATGATAATGAAATCTTTATCTCTTTTCGCATCTACGGCAGCCCTGATTTTTCCAACAGCTTCTTCAATGGGAATGATACTTTTCCCTGCAAAATGCCCACACCTTTTAGGGCTCTCTTGGTCCTCAATGTGAATGCCCGCGACTCCTGCGGCTTCAAAATCTTCAACGGTTTTTATGACATTGATTGCGTTTCCATAACCGTTATCCGCGTCCGCAAAGACGGGGATATTTACAGCTTTCGCGATGTTTCTTGCATTGTTTACCATCTCGGTCTCTGTGATAAGTCCGACATCAACAAGACCTAACTGCGTTATCGAAGTACCACTCCCAGAAACATAAATGAAATCAAACCCTGCCTTCTCCAATATCATCGCTTCCATTGCATTTGCAACACCCGATGTGAAGATGTAGTCCTTTTCCATCAACAGCTTTCTCACCTTCTTGCGCATATTCATTTCGCGACCTCCTTGTGAAGTTATTTGTCTCGAGCCGTCAGGCTAACTGGGCTGGGCTGTGGTGCGCTATAATATATTAGCTTCATCTTGATGCGTCGAACTGCAGACCGCCCAGCGTGTATATCGTTGATTCTCAGGTTCACATTTGGGGCGCCAATACGCCTGAGCGTCCTTGGCCGCCGGGGCGGCACCAGCCTCACCGGCCAGTGCCGTTTTCAAAGGATGACTTGCTGCGCGAAATGGATGCAGCGGGGGTGCACCGCGTGGTGACGGTACCGCCGGGGTATGAGGGTGAGCGCAATGACCTTGTGCTAGAGGCGGCGCGTTTGCATCCGGATCGCTTCGCCATCATGGGCCGAATCAACGCGGAAGCTCCCGAATCGCGCGGCACCCTCGCCACCTGGCGCCGCCAACCCGGCATGCTGGGCTTGCGTCTTAGTTTCTGGAGGAAGATCTTCAGGCCGATCCTTGCTGAAGGGCGCGCTGACTGGCTGTGGGAAGAGGCCGAAGAGGCTGGCGTGCCGATCATGGTGTTTGTGGACCATGAGCAAGTGCGCTTCATAGACAGGGTTGCGGAGCGTCATCCAGGATTGAAACTTGTTATGGACCACCTTTGCCTTGCCCCCGGCACGAAAGACGACGAAGCTTTCGTCGGTTTGGACGAGGTCCTGGCGCTGGCGAAGCGCCCGAACATCGCTGTGAAAGCGAGCGCGCTACCCTGCTACACGAACGATACGTATCCCTACCGCCGTGTTCATCCCTACGTGCGTCGGGTCTACGACGCATTTGGCCCGCAACGCATATTCTGGGGCACGGATCTTACGCGGCTGCCGTGTTCTTACCGACAGGCCATTACCATGTTCACTGAAAATATTCCATGGTTCACAGCCCACGACAAGGAGTGGATCATGGGGCGCGGTGTATGCGAGTGGTTAGAATGGGAGCTGCCGCAATCTAAGACACCAGCACGACCTTCTCACGTCGAATAATGCTTTGCACCGCGGCGGCCGGCTTGCCAGCGCCTGCTCGCTTGAAGTTGTGGAGGGCGAATTCGTAAATTGTAACGTCTATGCTATTTACCTGACATGTCGAAAAATCAGTGGCCTAGTGCGCCCGTGTCCAAAAACGTCGCTCAACAGTTTCAAAGTCGGGTCACTTCATGCCAGCAATGGCTGCGCCCAACCCGTTCTCACGCCTCTGCACGTGAAGTAAATTCTGCTCATCAAGCGAGTTTTGCAAGAGCCTCAAACTTGTGCTAGAGTTCTTGGCCAACAGAATTTGATACAAATGAGTTAGCATTGTTTGTCGTAGCCATTTTGAATGAGCCACTCTCCCTTACCGGCAACATCGGTTGGATCACGAGAGATCCATGAGGCGCGTAAGGATTCAAATTCGCGCATCCGAGTAACAAGATGAGGACATGGTGATCGAGACAATCAATACCCAACGATTCATCGCCGCCTATCAGGCCGGAGTTGAGGAAGGCAGATATCGCGACGGTGGCGCGGCACAGACCATATTCATGCTGCTCGGCGCACTCAACTCGCTGCACCGGCGGTATCGACCGGGAGGCAAGCTTTCCGAAGCGGGAATCGCCCACTTTGCGGTGGCGAGGCTTGCCCCCGGCTGCGAGATTCGGTGATGAGCGGAAAACTGCTCCAGACCCCGCAAGGCGCGCTCGCCGGGATACGGGTGATCGATTTGAGCCAGGTCGCCGCGGGTCCCTACGGAACTTCCCTGATGGGAGATTTGGGTGCCGACGTGCTCCGCGTGGAGCAGCCGCAAGGCGAGCCGTTTCGCAGCATAGACAACATCTTTGGTCCCGGTGAGAGCGCGTATTATTACGGGGTCAACCACAGCAAGCGCTGCATCGCAATCGACTTAGCGAGCGATGCGGGACAGCAGGTCTTTAAGCGCCTCATCGAAACAGCCGATGTGTTCGTGGTCGCATTCCGTCCTTCAGCGACGCGCAAGCTAGGTCTCACCTATGAGCGCTTGAGCGAGATCAATCCGCGTCTAATCTATTGCTCGATCACTGCATTCGGCGAAACGGGTCCTCTTGCCGAGGAGCCGGGCATGGACATCCTCGCCCAGGCATTGAGCGGAATCATGGCGCTCACTGGCGAGCCAGACCGACCGCCGGTGAAGGTCGGTCCGCCTATCGCCGATTTCGTGGTCTCGTATTTGCTCGGGTTTGCCGTTTGCGCTGCGCTGCGAGCCCGTGATCGAGACGGCATCGGTCAGAAAATCGAGCTCAATCTCCTCGATGGATTGCTGGCGAGCGTCGCGAATTACGCGACCCCGTACATGGCGACGCGCAAGCCCATTCGCCGGATAGGCGGTGGGCATCCTCAGATCGTGCCGTACCAGGTGTTTGCGGTAGCGGACGGATTCATCGTGCTCGCATGCGTCAACGATCGCTTTTGGCCTGCCGTGTGCGAGGCGCTCGGAAGCGCAGAGCTCGCGGCCAATCCAAGTTACCGCACGAACCCGGATCGCGTCGGGCACCGCGAAGAGTTGGTCGGAGTGATCGAGAAGATTCTGATCCAGCACCCTCGTACGTATTGGATCGAACGATTGAAAAAAGCCGGGGTGCCGTGTTCCGCAGTCAACGAGCTGGAAGATGCCTTGACGGACCCGCAGGTCGTACACAACCGGATGACCGTCGAGCTCGATCACCCCAAGATCGGACGGCACACCATCGTCAACAATCCGATCAAGATGAGCCGCACCATGCCGCAGATAACGGGCCCCGGACCCGGTTTGGGTGAGCACACCAAAGAGATCCTGCGGGAGCTCGGATATTCCGACGTAGATATCGCCGCGCTGCTCGCCAAGGGCGCGGTCAGCGCCGGATCTTCCTGACCTTGCTGCGTATAGATCGCGAGACCCGATTAATCATCGTTAAACCAATACATCGGCTCGGTCGGCGTGTCAAACGCTGCAGCGAGCCGAGGCGCCGCATCACAGCGCATCGCACGCGCGCCATTAGGGAGCATGACGGATGGATTCTGCAGATTACCTTGAGTGGCCATTCTTCGAACCGCGTCATCGGGAGCTCAATGACAGGCTCGCGGCCTGGACGGCGAACCATCAGCGTTTGCTCGACTCGAACGGGCATGATATTGAGAGTGTCACGCGCGAAATGGCCGCAGAGCTCGGGAAAGCGGGCTGGCTGCGTTACCTCGTGCCGGCGGCGCTCGGCGGGCCCCTGCCTTCCATCGACGTGCGCAGCCTCTGCCTTATCCGCGAGACGCTCGCTTTTCACTCCGGTGTCGCTGACTGCGCGTTCGCTATTCAGGGTCTCGGCAGCGCCTCGATAACGCTCTTCGGCGACGCAGCGCTCAAGCAGAAGTATTTGCCGGGCATGATAGAGGGCAAGCGCCTCGGCGCGTTCGCGCTTTCCGAGCCCGAAAGCGGCTCCGACGTCGCGGGTCTCCGAACCACGGCGCGACGCGATGGCAACGGCTATGTGCTTAATGGCGCGAAGACGTGGATATCCAACGCAGGCATAGCCAATCACTACATCGTATTCGCCCGTACCGGCGAGCCGGGAGACGCAAAAGGTCTTGCGGCGTTCGTCGTGGAAGCCGGCGCCCCCGGCCTTGCGATCACTGAAAAGCTCGCCATCGTCGCCCCGCACGTAATCGGAACCGTCGTCTTCAACGACTGCCGCGTGGATGCGTCTGCGCTGCTCGGACAGCCTGGTGAAGGATTCAGGATCGCGATGTCCACGCTCGACATCTTCAGGACGACGGTCGGCGCGGCGGCTCTGGGATTCGCGCGCCGCGCTTTGCATGAAGCAATCGACCGGGTCGGCCGGCGCGAAGTCTTCGGCCGGAAGCTCGCGCAATTCCAGGCGACGCAGATGCGCGTTGCGGACATGGCGGTCGAGGTCGATGCCGCGGCGCTCCTCGTCTACCGGGCGGCGTGGACGAAGGATACGCAGGAGCGCCGGGTTACGCGCGAAAGCGCGATGGCGAAGCTCTACGCGACCGAAGCAGCGCAGCGCGTCATCGACAGCGCGGTGCAGCTTTTCGGCGGACTCGGCGTGACTGTCGGCAACGTCGTGGAAAGGCTTTACCGCGAAATCCGGCCGTTACGGATATATGAAGGCACCAGCGAAATTCAGAAGATCGTCATCGCTTCGCAACTGCTGGGGAAGAAGTAAATTGTTGATTATTGAAAAAAGGAGAAACGCAAAATGACGAAAGCAGCTGATATCAGGCCGACGCACTTCGCATGGCGGGTTGATGGAAAAGTCGGGACCATAACGCTCAACCGGCCTGAGCGCAAGAACCCGTTAACGTTCGAGTCGTACGCCGAATTGCGGGATTTGTTCCGGACATTGCTTTACGTTGACGACATCAAGGCCATCGTCATGACAGGCGCCGGCGGCAATTTCTGTTCCGGCGGCGACGTGCTCGATATCATCGGAAAGCTGATCAAATTGCCGATGCCCGGCCTGCTTGAATTCACCCGCATGACTGGAGACCTGGTCAAGGCGATGCGCAACTGTCCGCAACCGATCATCGCGGCCATCGACGGAATCTGCGCGGGCGCAGGCACCATGCTCGCTTGCGGGTCGGACATTCGCTTAGGGACCGCGCGCAGCAAGGTCGCTTTTCTATTTGTCCGCGTCGGCCTCACCGGCGCTGATATGGGCGCGTGTTCGCTGTTGCCGCGGATCGTTGGGCTCGGCCGCGCTTCGGAGTTGCTTTATTCCGGGCGCGCCATGGGTGGAGAGGAGGCTGAAAAGATGGGGTTCTATAACGCTTTGCACCAGCCCGACGAGTTATCGGCCGCGGCGCTAGCTGTTGCACAAAACCTCGTCACCGGGCCCACCTTTGCGCACGCCATGACCAAGAAAATGCTGCATCAGGAGTGGAACATGGGCCTTGACGAGGCGATCGAGGCGGAAGCGCAGGCGCAGGCCATCTGCATGCAGACCCAGGATATGCATCGCGCCTACCACGCGTTCGCCAAGAAGGAAAGACCTGTGTTTGAGGGTGACTGAGGCAACTTTTGTTCTGATCAGCAACGTTCATTCGTTCAGGACGGCGGCAAGCTGCGTATTACGCGCTCCCACTTTACGAGATCGCCGCGTATGACCCCCGCGAATGCCTCAGGCGTGTTCCCTATCGGATTGAACCCTAAGGTTATTACCTGATTGCGCACATCCGACGAAAGCAAAGCTTTGGTGATTTCACCGTGCAGCGTCTGCAATAGCTCAGCCGGCAGCCGCGCCGGCGCCAGTATCCCGAACCAGGTGCTTGCCTCGAACCCTGGCAGCCCGGCTTCCGCTACCGTTGGCACGTCGGGAGCGGCCGCGATGCGAGCAGGGCTGCTCACCGCGATCGCGCGCAGTTTGCCGGCCTTAGCGTGCGCCAACGTGGTCGAGGTGGAGCCGAACATGACCTGAATGTGCCCTCCTACGAGGTCTATCACGGCAAGGCTGCTTCCCTTGTACGGGATATGCACCATCTGTATGCCGGTCATCGATTTGAATAATTCCATCGTCAGGTAAGGCGATGTGCCGGTGCCCGAAGACCCGAAGCTCAATGCTCCGGGCTTGGCCTTGGCGAGAGCCACCAGATCTTTTATCGATTTAACGGGCAACGAGGGATGGACCAGCAACAGTTGGGGAATGGACGCGACCAGCGTAACGGGAGTGAAATCCTTAACCGGGTCGTAGGGGAGTTTGCGCTGGGACGGCGTGATCGTGTGCGCATTCGTTATCATTATCACGGTATAACCATCCGGCGCCGATCTAGCGAGCAGCTCGGTGCCGATGGCTCCGTCCGCTCCGGGCCGGTTGTCTATTACGAAACCCGACGCCCACGTTTCAGACAAGTGTCTCGCGAGCAAGCGCGTGAGCACATCGGCCCCCCCGCCGGCCGAAAACGGCACTATGAATCGAATAGGCTTGCTGGGATAAGGCTGCGCATGCAGAACCTGTGTATAAACGCCTGCAACGGCAATACCAGCAAAAACGAAAAGCCTTAGTTTCATTTTTGAACCCCTACGTCGGCTTCGAGTATATGTAGTGCGCCTGGCATCCGGATATTCGAAAAATTATCGAATGCGCCAAGGTAAAAGTCAAATCGGCATCGCTGCAACTACGTGAAAGCCGCGGTGCGCGTTCATCGCTATGCCAATGGCAATCCAGCCGTGTTCCACGGCGGCGCAAGCTGGCTGATTACAACCACCAACGGAAGGCGATTAACCAAAACTTGAAGCAGGCTGCCTGAACCGTCCGCCAAGTGCGCCGCCGCGGGCGGAAAATTCATGTGCTACAGAACCGAAGACCCGTGACACTCGCTGATTCATGCGGTTGCGGATAGTTTAAGGCTCTGCTACTATTTCTCAGCCCGTTCGGCCGGGAAAAAATTATTCACAATCTGAGAAATCTTGGAGGTGTCCAATCAAACAGTCAGTCGTCAAAGGCCGACTGTATATACGCCGCCCCTCGGTAAGATACTCGGAGTTCATGGCTTTCCTATGAAAGCGATGCCCGTGGCAGGCAAACCATAAGGCATTTATTTCAATCGAGTTGAAAATAACAGCGCTGCCGCAATGGCGGCGTACCGGAAAGGTAACAAGCAATGACTGAAGAGCAAAGTTATGACGTAGTGGTGGTGGGTGGCGGCATCGCCGGGCTGGTGGCGGCAAATCGCTTGGGTCAGTTGGGCCGGCGCGCGGTCGTGCTGGAGCAAGGCAGCGAGGAACTCTATCCGTGCAACACCCGCTACACCGGCGGTACTCTTCACGTTTGTATGCGCAACGTCATGAGCGACGAGAGTTCGCACCGGCAGGCGATCATTGACGCCACCGCTGGGTTCGTCACCGATAATTTGGCAAGCCTCATCGCGCGCGAATGCCAGCGCGTCGTGCGTTGGCTGCAAGATGAGGGTCTGGGCTTCATAAAATCAGACGGGGAATTGCATCACGGATGGGTGCTCGCGCCGCCGGTTACCACTCAACCTGGTCTTGATTGGAAGGGCCGGGGCGGAGACGTGTTGCTGCGCACTCTTGAAAGCCATCTCGTTAAGCGCGGCGGTGTGCTGGTCCGTAACACCAGGGGCCGCTCGCTCATTATGGAACAGCACGAGTGTCGCGGTGTGGTGGCACAGCAAGGTGAACGCGAAGCGCGCTGCCGCGCGCGCGCAGTCGTGCTTGCAGGCGGCGGATTTCAGGCCAATGCTGCTCTGGTCAAGCAATACATATCGGAGCGTCCGGAGCGGCTGAAGCAGCGCAGCGCAGGAACGGGACGCGGGGACTGCCTGCAAATGGCCAGCGCCGTGGGCGCGCGTATCGTGGGTACACACTGTTTTTACGGGCACCTGCTGTCGCGCGACGCCATGACGAATGACAAGCTGTGGCCACACCCTTACATGGACAACCTCGCTACCGCCGGGATCGTGGTGGGGCCGACGGGAGAACGCTTCGTTGACGAAGGCCGCGGCGGCGTGTACATGGCCAACATCATTGCCAAGCTGCCGGACCCATTGTCCACAGCGGTCATTTTCGATCAGGCAATCTGGGACGGGCCGGGACGCACCCGTATCGTTCCGATAAACCCATTTCTTCCGCGCGTAGGCGGAACGCTGCTGGTCGCCGAGGATCTTTCTGCGCTCGCAGGCAAACTCGGCATGGAGTCCGGCCGATTGGTCGAAACTGTGAGCAGCTACAACACCGCAATTGCAGCGGGCGCGTTGTCAACGCTTAACCCTCCCCGCCGCACGTCCCATTATCAGGCGCGCCCGATTACGACCGCTCCATTTTATGCCGCGCCGGCCTGCGCCGGCATCACCGATACCATGGGCGGAATAGCAATCAACGAGTACGCTCAGGCGCTCTCCGAAGACGGCTCCGCGATCAGGGGGCTCTATGTCGCGGGCGCCGCAACCGGAGGGCTCGAAGGCGGCCCCGAAATCGGATATGTCGGTGGGTTGGTGAAGGGTGGCGTTACGGGCTTGGCGGCAGCGGAACATATCGCCCGTCACTTCTTTCCAAATTAGCCTTTCGGGCGCCTGCTCACCGCGTGGCCGGTTCGAGTACCAACCGACGGTGCGCACCAGATGCTCGCAGCGATCGGGAATGTGCGTGCACGGCAGCGCCAGCCACTGCGCACCCGGCTTTACTGGGAAGTTCCGCTTCAACCCGAGGCGCATCTTCTAGGAGGAGTCATACCATGACAAAACTATTCGAACGCCTGATTGAGCACGTTGCGCCTATCATTCGCGATCAGCGTAGGGTCAAAGTCCCGACCCTCACGTTTCGGTACGCACAATTGTGCGGGCATCCGATGCTTGTAATGGCGATGGCAGGCTTTATTGCGACCTTCCCGGCGTTTGCTCAATCGTATCCCGCGAAGCAGCCGGTGCGCATCGTGGTGCCCTTCGCGCCCGGCGGCACCGACACCGTGGCGCGCGCCCTGGCGCAGAAACTGATCGAGCAATTGGGCCAATCGGTTCTGGTCGACAACCGCCCCGGCGGTGGCGGCATCGTCGGCACCGAAGTGGTGGCGAAGGCACCTGCGGACGGCTACACCCTGCTCTTTACGCCGATCCCCTTTGTCGTCAATGTGAGCCTCGTGCCCAAACTTCCGTTTGATCCTGTGCGGGACTTCGCGCCTATCGTCCAGATTGCCTCGGCACCTAACATTTTACTCATTCATCCTTCCGTACCGGTGCGCACTATGGCCGAGCTCGTAAAACTCGCGCGGGCGCGACCGGGAGAGTTGAGCTTCGCTTCGGGTGGCAACGGCTCCTCCACGCACCTCGCAGCGGAGCTTTTCAAGATGGTCGGAAAGGTCGAACTGCTGCACGTGCCCTACAAAGGCGGCGTCGCCGCGCTCACCGCCGTGATCAGTGGAGAGGTTTCCATGTATATCGCGAGTATGCCAGCAGCCATCCCTACCTTACGCTCCGGACGGTTGCGAGGCTTAGGCATCACCTCAAAAACGCGGGCCGCGGCCCTGCCCGACATGCCGACCACCGCTGAATCGGGCTTGCCCGGATACGAATATATGGGCTGGTATGGGCTGCTCGCTCCGGCAGGCACGCCGCACGCCATCACCACCCAGCTCAACGCCGTAGTGAACAAGATATTAAAGACGTCGTCATTCGCCCAACAACTTGCCGCGGACGGAGCGGAGCCTGTCGGCGGAACGAGCGAAGCGTTCGCTGCGTTTGTCAAGTCTGAAATCGCGAAGTGGGCGGACGTCATCAAGCATGCACGCATCAGAGCGCAATAGAAGGGGCACTTCCATGTGCTGCTCGCTCAGCACATCGGGGGTAGGACGAGCGATGCAATGCAGTTACGAGTGGGTAAATGTGTGTGCATCGCGGTAGATGACCGTGCCGTTTCCGGCGTCGTAGGCCAGAAGTAGCGCGTCTCGCAGGAGTACGCGAGCAATTGCGGAGCCGATCCCGCGTTGACTCTCCCGCAACATGCCGCGTAGAATCCGTCGACGCACGTGATCGTCGAGAGGAAAGACATAATGAATGGACCGCGCAGCATGTTCGACAGGATCTGGTCGCGCCATGTGATTCTCGGCCCTGCCGGCGGCGAACAACTGCTGTTCGTCGACCGCAACGTAGTCCATGAGGCCCTCACGTTCCTCGCGTTCGATCAGCTGCGCATCGAAGGACGCAAAGTCCGCAAACCCAGGCAGAACATCGCGGTGACCGATCACTTCATTCCGACCGTGAATCGCGCGGCCGGCGCAGCCGGAATCGCCAATCCGGAAATACGGCGCGTGGTGGAGATGATCGACGAAAACACGCGCGAATTCGGCATCGAACATTTCGGCATGCACGACGCGCGTCAGGGCATCTCGCACGTAATCGGCCCCGAGCTCGGCCTGACGCAACCGGGCCTGTTGATTTCCTGCTGCGATTCGCACACGGCAACGCATGGCGCGCTAGGCGCACTGCCGATTCCGATCGGGCAATCGAACCAGTTGCGCCACGTGCTGGCAACGCAGACGCTGTGGCAGAAGAAACCGAAGGCGATGCGCATCTCGGTCGATGGCGCGCTGCCGCCGCACGTGACGGCGAAGGACGTCATTCTCGCCATCATCGCGCGCATCGGCATCGGCGGCGCCGTCGGACACGCGGTCGAGTATGCCGGCTCCACGATTCGCGCCATGTCGATCGAAGGCCGCATGACGATCTGCAACATGTCGATCGAGGCCGGCGCACGCATCGGCATGATCGCGCCGGACGACACGACGTACGCTTATCTGCACGGCCGTCCGTATGCGCCGCAGGGCGCCGATTGGGACAAGGCGCTTGCGTACTGGCGCAGCTTGCCATCGGATGCGGAAGCGCGCTTCGACCGCGAGATCAGCCTTGACGCAGCCGGTCTCGCGCCGATGGTAAGCTGGGGCACGAGCCCCCAGGATTCCTCGCCGATCACCGGGCGTGTGCCCGATCCCGCGAGCGCATTCGACGGCGAACAACGCCGGCGTATCGAGCGCGCGCTCGAATACATGGGGCTTGCTCCGGGCACGCCGCTATCGAGCATCAGGATTGACCGCGTATTCATCGGCTCCTGCACCAACGGCCGCATCGAAGATTTGCGCGCCGCTGCGCGAGTGTTGAAAGGGCGCAAGGCGGTCGTGCCCGCGATGGTGTCGCCGGGTTCCACCGGCGTGAAGCGCCAGGCGGAAGCCGAAGATCTCGACCGCATCTTTCGCGACGCCGGGTTCGAATGGCGCGATTCGAGCTGTTCGATGTGCACTGGGTCGAACGGCGACCTGGTGGCGCGCGGCGAGCGCACCGCATCGACCACCAACCGCAATTTCGAGGGCCGTCAGGGTCCAGGCGCGCTCACGCACATCATGAGTCCGGCCATGGTCGCCGCGGCAGCGGTCACCGGCCGCCTCACCGACGTGCGTACACTCTGAAAGCGAACAGCATGGAACCGTTCACGCAACTCACCGCCGTCGCCGCCCCCCTCGACATCGCCAAGATCGACACCGGCATGATCGTGCCGGGTCGCTTTCAGCGCATACACCGCCGCCCGGGTCACGCGGATTTTGCCAATGCGTTTCTGCACGATCTGCGCTTCGACGAGTACGACCAACCGCGGCCCGATTTCGTACTGAACCAGCCGCCGTACAAGGACGCCCGCATTCTCGTCACCGCCGCCGATTTCGGCTGCGGATCTTCGCGCGAGAGCGCCGCGTATGCGGTCCTCGACTACGGATTTCGTGCGCTGATCGGCCCGGGCTTCGGCGATGTGTTTTATGGCAACTGCATGCAGAACGGCGTTCTGCCCGTCGTGCTGGCCGATCAAGCGGTGCAGGCGTTGCGGCGTCAGCTTATCGATGCGCCGGGCGCGAACGTGACGGTCGATTTGCCAAACCAGACGGTTACCGCTCCCGACGGTACAAGATACGCATTCGACATCGACCCGACGCGCAAGCAGCGGCTCATCAACGGGCTCGATGATGTCGGCGTCACGCTCACGCACCTGCCCGACATCGAAGCGTTCGAAGCGCGTTACCGCGCCGAAATGCCGTGGCTCGCGACGATAATCTGAACCAGGAGTGCAGACATGGCCATCGCATTGACCGTCGGTCTCGGCAAGTTCGTCGCCGGACTTCGCTACCAAGACATTCCGAAGGATGCCATTCCGGTCATACACACCGGCTTTACCGATTGCGTCGGCTGCATGATCGCCGGCGCGCCCGAGCCGGCACCGCAGCTTCTGAAGGCCATGCTCGCGCCAACGGGTGGCGAGGCGACTTTGCTGTTCGGCGAAGGCCGCGGCTCGGCATTGGACGCGGCATGGATCAACGGCGCCGCCGCACACGCGCTCGATTATGACGATGTCGCGCATCGCGGGCACCCGAGCACGGTGCTGGTGCCGGCGATCCTTGCCGAAGCCGAGGCCATCGGCGCTTCGGGCGAGCAGATGGTGCTCGCCTATGCGGCCGGCTACGAGACCTGGGCGGAGTTGGTGCGGCGCGATCCCGACCAGCAACACAACAAGGGTTGGCACCCGACCGGTATCTTCGGTGCCATCAGCGCCGCGGCGGCGTGCGCGTCGTTGCGCAAGCTCAATGCTGAGAAAGCCGCTGTCGCGATCGCGCTCGGCGCGTCGCAAAGCGCCGGCCTGGCGTCGAACTTCGGCACCATGACCAAGCCGTTCCACGCAGGGCGTTCCGCGCACGCCGGCGTGGTGTCGGCGCGGCTCGCCGAGACTGGATTCACCGCTTCGCTCGACGCGCTTGAGCATCCGCCGGGCTTCCTCGCGGCGGTTTCTCTCGCCGGCAGAATCGACGTCGAGTCGGCGATCCAGGCCGGCGTCGACTGGAAGCTTCGGCGCAACCGCCTCAGCGTAAAAAAATATCCGCTGTGCTTCTTAACGCATCGCGCACTCGACGGCATGCTCGACCTGTTGCGGGCGCACAAGGTCGATGCCGATAAGGTGAGCCGCGTTACCGTTTCCACCGGCCGCCGCAGCACGACGGTTCTGCGCAATCATGCACCGCAGACCGGCCTCGAAGCGAAGTTCAGCATGGAATTCGCGATGGCTTCCGCGCTGATCGCCGGACATGCGGGGCTTGTCGAGCTTACCGACGACTTTGTGCGCAGGCCCGACGTGCAGGCCCTGATGAAACGCGTGGTGGTAACGCCGGACGATCGCGAGGACCCTGCGGCGCCCGGGTATGCGATCTACGATCAGGTGACGATCGAAACCAGCGAAGGCCGTCGCTTGGACAGCGGGCACGTCACGAAAGTGCGCGGCGGCCCCGACTTGCCGCTTCAGCGCGACGAGCTGTGGGCGAAATTTGAGGAATGCGTTCAGGTTGGCACGGCGCGCGTTCCCGCGCGGAGCTTGTTCGACTCGCTGCTGTCGCTTGACCGATTGCCGCATGTGCGAGAGCTCCCCGGTCTCGCAGCCTCTTGAGCCGGACGTCCCAAATGCCTACGCGGCGGCGATCGCTTCCGCGGCAAGCAGCCCGAAGATCAGCGCCTGGGCGAGGCCGCCGGCGTAATACGCCTGCGGGCCGCCATCCAGCCCGCCGGCGATATTACCGGCAGCAAACAGTCCCGGGATGACCGAGCCGTCCTTCGCCAGCACACGGCCTTGCGCGTCGATGCGCACGCCGCCCATCGTGTGCGTGATGCCGACGCACCCGGGCGCGGCGTAGAACGGCGGCGTCGCGACCGACCGCGCGTTGTTCTTGGCGTTCGTGCGCAGGGGTGTGAGGATGCTGAAATCGCCGGACGCGACCGCGGCGTTATGCTGCTCGACCGTTTGCCGCAAGGCTTGCGCGGACAGGCCGGCGGCGGCCGCCAGTTCGTCAAGCGTGTCGGCGCGGTGCAGCGTGCCGCCGTGTTTCACCAGGTTCGGATTCGTCGGCGAAAAGAGCAGCCGTCCCGTTTCGTCCCAGATGGCCGCGTCGAACACGGCGAAAAACGGGTCGGCCTCGGGATGGCGCGCGACGGCGTTGGCCATCGGCACGCCGCCCTTGCCTTCATCGGTGAAACGCGCGGCATTGCGGTCGACCAGCACGCCCGAAGCCGCAAGGAAGTCGAGGAACGGAAACGGCCAGAGCTTATCGTTGTGGCGCGCGTCGGCGCTCAACGTATGGCCGTAGAACGCCTCCATGCCGATCAATTCCGCGCCGGCTTCGGCGGCCATTATCAAGCCGTCGCCGCGACCAATGCCGGGTCCGCGCTGACGCATGCGCTCGGGAAACGCCGTGACGTAACGACGCAACAATTCATCATTGCTTTCGAAGCCGCCGTTGGCCAGGATCACGGCGCGCGCGCGCATCTCGCGGCCGTCGCTCGTGCGCACGCCGCAGCAGCGCCCATCGGCGAAGCTCAGCGCTGCAACGCGCACGCCGCGCCCGATGCGGGCGCCGCGACGTTCCAGCGCTTCCTCTAGACTATCCAGCATGCGGTCGGCGCCCAGCCCCTCCCAGCGCAGACCTGGACGACCATGGGAACCCCGTGGCATTGCGACCAAGTCGTGCCAGCCGTCGTTCGTCTCGCCGCGGCCGAATTCGATGCCTTGGCCGATGAGCCAGTTGATGCTGCGGCCGGCATTGTCGGCCATCACCGCGGCGAGTTCGGGCCGGACGAAGCCGTCGGTCGCGGTGACCAGCCAGCGCGCCAGTTCGGCTGGATCGTCGCGCATGCTGCGAAAACCGAGATGAAATACCGCGCCGCTGTAGCGCGTATTCGACGGATAGCGCTGCACGGCGCCCGCTTCGAGAAGGAGGGGCACGAGACCGAGTTCAGCGGCGCGGACCGCCGCGCTCAGCCCGGCCAGGCCGGCGCCAACGATCAGGACATCGGCGCGGCCGCCTTCCGGCGCGGGGCTATGCGACATGCTCGAACCTCATGCGTTTATGCCCTTGCGGATCTGATGCGGCGCCGATGTTGCCAGTGTCCCCCCGCGCGCAGAATTTGCGCGCGCGCGTCAGTTGACGCGCACGTCGCCGGCCGTGACGATCTCGCCGTATTTCGCCGTTTCCTTTTTCGCGAATTCGGCAAATTCCGCAGGGGTGTTGGTGAGCAGGTCGAAGCCACCTTTCTGCAAGTAGGCGCTGACGTCGGGCAGATTGACGATGCGCTTTACCTCCCTGTAGATCTTGTCGACCACCGCCGGAGGCGTGCCGGCCGGAGCCCAGATACCGTACCAAGTCAGGATTTCGTAACCGCGCAGCGTTTCGGCGACGGTCGGAATGTCGGGAAGCAGTTTCGAACGCTTGCTGTCGGTGATGGCCAGCACACGCACGCTCTGACTCTGAACATGCGGCAGCACGACCGGAATCGTCGAGAATCCCATCGGCACGTGGCCGCCGCGCACGGCGATGAGCGCCAGGCCGCCACCCTTGTAGGGGATGTGGACCAAGTTGTCGACTCCGGCCATCATCTTGAACAGCACCCCCGACAGGTGATCGGGAGTGCCGACCGAGGAGGAGGCATAGCTGAAGTTCTCCTTCTTCTCCTTGCTTTTCTTTATCAACGCGATCAGTTGCGGCACGGTGCGGACCGGTAGCGACGGATGGACCACGGCGAGATACGGGGCCGACGCGATTGCGGTGATGGGCACGAAGTCCTTGATCGGATCGATGCCAACGTTCTGCGACCAATTGTACAACCTCGGATTAACCGTCATGTTCGGGGCGGCGGCCAGCAGCAGCGTGTAGCCGCTCGCATCCGAACGCACGACCGCCTGCGCGGCGATACTGCCGCCGCCGCCGCCCTTATTCTCGACGACGACCGGCTGGCCCCAGCTTTCACTGAGCTTCTGCCCGATCCGCCGCGCCACTATGTCGGTACCGCCGCCGGGAGGGGCCGTGACGACGACGCGGATCGGTTTCTCGGGATAATCGGCCGCGGCGGGAGAAGCCCATGCCGCAAGAATTACCGCACATGCCGCAAAGCGTTTGACGAACTCGTACATCACCGTCTCCTTTTGTTTCGATGAGTTTGGCGTTCAGCCGGCGGGCTTCCGGCGGGCTACGACAGCAGCGGGCCGCTACGCTAACCAGCCGCTCTTAGTAGGATGTTTCTTGGCAAGGATAATCGCTCGGGCACACGGCTTTGTCAAGCGCTAGGAGTTTGTCGGACTTAGCCCCGACAAACTCCTAATGCAAAACCGACGCCAGTGGAATTGCAGAAAAGGATATTTGATATTACACATCGCAGCGTGGCGTGGCGTCTGGAAACGAGATGAAGTTTACCAGCGATCGATGAACCGGTCGGTGTTCAGACAGCGCGCCCACCGATTATGTATGATCTTGAGACTACGGATGTCGTGAAAAGTCCCGCGTATCTTGCTATTACCGGCGAAAATACTTCACCCTGGTCGCGACGTGTGGTGAGCAAGGCCAAGATAGACGTCGCTCAATTCAGCCAGGCCGGGAGTTACCTCGATCTGGTAAACGTCTACCCGCCCTAGGAGTTTGCCGGACTTGGCTCCGACAAACTCCTGGTGAGTTTATTATGCATGGTCAGCCGGTTTTGCTTTTAGCAGCCTGTACGGACTGTTAAGTCCGACGACAGGCTGCTACCCCGCTCGCTTATGTCACTAAATTTTTAGGCTATCTAAAACAATAACTTAAGACATTATCTTGGCGGATGGAGAGGGATTCGAACCCCCGAAGCACTTGCGCGCTTGCTGGTTTTCAAGACCAGTGCATTCAACCGCTCTGCCATCCATCCGGATCGGACATGGTTCTGATTACCATTCATAATACCACGCATTATCAACCGCTTGCGATGCGCAGATCGGCCGCTAAACGACGTAATACCGATTGAAACTTTGCACCGCTTTGGGTAGTCTTATACAAGCGTCGGAAACCCGGCGCTACAAGGAGAGAGATATATGCAACCCGAACTGCAATCCAACCAGAATTACCAAACACCGCTTGCGGTCAGCGAAGTCGCGCTGCAACAGCAGCGCGTGCTGCGCAATACCTATCTGCTGCTGGCGCTCACCATGGTACCAACGGTGATCGGCGCCTTCATCGGCATGAGGACCGGCGGCATCATCATGCAGAACCCGATTATCAGCACACTGGTGATG
>JACQOI010000052.1 GCA_016202615.1 Betaproteobacteria bacterium | reverse complement strand
GTTCGCGGTGAAATGCGCGAGCGAGCAACGCTTGCATAGCGTCATTTTCGACCGCGCGGTTAGGCTCAAGCGTTTCCAAGCAGCACAGTCCTCTATCTCGCGAAACCGTCATCAGAAACATACTGCGCCACCTGGCACGCGGATGCAAGCAAGCCGAGATCGTCTCTTGACGGCGTCACCTAGTACTACCTCCGCCCGCTTGCTGCGGCCAACCGGAGCGATAAGCGGCGCAGCGTATACACCATCGGTGACGGTTTCCGTTTAACCGAACCTTGCTACCGCGAGTTTTTGCGCCCGCGCCGCACGGTTGCATACCAACACCCGCCTGAGGGCACGGACGTTCCTAGACGGCGTTCCCATCGGTTGGGTGCTTGCAAATGCGATGCGATGGCGGATCTGGAACCTGCGCGACGGACAATCGAGATGCTCAACTCGAAGCCTAACGTTCCCGGCCAGCGGCCGCCGGAAGCGCGTAGCGCTGGAGGCGGTCCGACTGCGCCGGGTTGTTAGATGCCGACGTCATGGGTTCGCAGCATGCAGCGCAGACAGCCACGCGGTAACTTGCGAGTTGCAACGTGAAAGGTCGATCATGGAATGAAAGGTGCACGCGCCGTTCAGGTAAAGAAGCTTCCCGCGGACTACGGTAACAACGCTGACTGACAGCATAAGATCCTCTGTTCGCACCTCAATGGTTTCAGCGCGTACCTTCGAGAGGATCGTCACACCGATAGAGCGCTCCGTGTCTTCAAAGACGCCGAGAGGAATGGGCTCAGTGATACTGATGTGAATCTTAACCCCCGCGCGATCGCTGGTTTGCTTTGACGCATCAGCTAATTGGCGCTTGACGGTTGGACTAATCTTGATCTGCCCTGACTTTTGCTGTTCCCGGATTCCGCGGCGCAGAGGTTGAAACTCGTTGAGGGTTACGACGCGGCCTTCAACGGAACGCGGGATTTGTAGTACAAAGTATTCATCGAATCCTGGTTGACGACCGCTGGCAAATAATCGAAGGTCTCCGTCGGTCAAAAGCGCGGCGAGCAGGCGGTTTTTCGGAAGAATGATGGGGGCGACCAAGGCATTGATACCGCGCTCTCCCTCAGTTGGGAATCGGAAACCGTTGATCGCGGGAACGATAAGTACAACGCCTCCGGCAACAACCCGCGTCGAGTGATCGGGTACTTGCGCGGTCGCCGACGCGACGAATGCGAGGGTGAAGACTATCAGTAGAGACGGCACGCGAGTCTGCATTATGTCAGCCATGGAATCTATCCGGAGGTAACGTCAGACGCCCGAGAACAATTTGCCGGCGCATATCAAACCCCCAATTAATGCAAATAACATTGACACCAGCCCGCCAAGTAATGCTGAGACAGCGAATTCTCTCGCGGCCGCCTTTTCTTTCCAGTCAGGGTGGTTCCAGTCCGTTGCCAGTTTGAGCGCGAGCCATCCAATCATCGCTGCAGGAGCACCTGGAACTTCAAGGCCAACCAGAACTGTGAAAAAAAGCCTCTCCACTCCCCCGGTGAGCCAAGAAGGAATGCCTCTGTGGGAAAGCCGTGGCATTTCTCCTAGCGTACTGCGGAGAAGTCTAAGGAATAGCCAAGTAAAAACGCCGCCAACCAAGAGTGAAAAGCCCAATCCGCTAAACCATTGCATCACGTTCTCAGCTCCCGGGATTCGGCATCTAACGTGGTGTTCTGCCGCGGGCCACTACGGCATTGGGATTGGCGCAATGCTTGCGGCCCGTCGGCAGCAACATAGGGTTAGCGTTCACCAACAAGTTTGCGTAGGAGCGGTTCAAAGTCCTTGAGCTTTTCTGCCTTAATGACGTATCCGAGATTCGTCGGAATGAGCATTACTGGAACGGGCTTCAATCCAGTGGGAATAGGCATAACCCTGATCTCACCTTCTGCAGTGTATTGAGGCCCTGCGTAGAGAACGCCAAGAAGATGAATTCGTGTAGAGCCCAAGTGCGTATTGCCATGGCGATCAGTGTAACCACCAAGATTGCATAACAGGACGGGTGATCCACTAGAACCGGGAAAACACGCGATATCGACAACAAACTCCTTACGGCCCTGATAATCGACGTAAGGATGAGTTGCCGTTACGCCCTTGCGAAAGATGGGCATGTTGTTCTTTGCGTCCCAGATGCCCACCGGGTAGCCAATCATTGTTATTTCTTCAAGCGCCGAGAGTTCCGAAAATAGCGTCGGCGACGCGATCGTTTCTTCAATGAAGCTCTTATAAAAGAATCTGGTTCCCTTCGAATGAGCGGCGTTGACCAAAGGTCCGAGCGGCATGATGCATAGGTCCACGTCAGGATCAGGATGTCCTATCCAAAGCTTTTCGAAATTCGCGAGCGTAAACGTCTCAAACGTCCCTACGTCCGGCGCGCCATCGTTCGTTGCTCTGGTGAGCAGAAAGGTTCCGTTCTCGGCTCCTTGTACAACGTGCCGATTGGTGACTATCGCGGGAATGCTTCGTCCTGTGGCTTCCTCAGGCACAAAGGACATGAAGAAACCGGTGCCAACGGATGTAGATTTGTCGGGCAACTGGCAGCTCACGCGAACCGTGCAATAGGCTAGCTGTTCGACGATGGGGAGTTCGGTGGCCATGGGCTAGTGAAAGCTAACGTCTTGGTGAACGGCGGGCTAGCGCAGACGGGAAACACACCACGACACTTCCGGCCCGTCCGTTCGACCTGAAGTTAGAAGGTGCTACTTGGCGCGGCGAGCAGCGTCGAGAGCAACGCCGACAATGACGAGCACGATGGCGAACATGACGATGGCAGCGATGGTTTCCATGGCTATAACTTTCCGATCTGGTCAATACGGCGCTCGATTTGGCGGTGCAAAACCACAATACCGATACTGAGCAATATGATCCCCGCGACGGCCAAAGCAAAAGTAAGAGGCGCTGCGGTATCAGACGCTGAAACGAGCCAGCCACCCAAACTGATGTCTGTCACGACCACGATACCCTGCCAGAACTTGAGGTAGGCGACTTGCTCTTTGAGGCGATCGAGTTCAGACACGGCGGCTCCGGTCTATCGATATCTTGACAGTATACACCGGAGGCACACAAGCGCTGCGCCTTCTAACGTCGCGCATGAGGCGCGCGCTTTAGCGCGTCGCTCTCGATGCGCTTGTTAGCGGGCCGCGACCGTAAGCGACACACGTGAGGGCAACCGGTCGAGGCCGGACGGTTTGCAGTAGACAAGCGCAACATCAAGACAGTGCCCTGACCAGAAGAACGAGCCCCAACGCGATGCTTCCGTAACTGACGAGATTCTCTGCGAATAGAGCGCCGGTGTCCGTCTTTAGATACTCGGTAACCATGGCCGCAGGATATCCCTGCATTCCTTCATCCGAGGGCACACGCGCCGATTTCCATGGGATCAGGAGGTCAACGTAGAAGTGGATCTTATGCGTTGAGGGAATCGTGTCCTGGTACGGTTTGAGTTCCTCCTCAGACGGCGAGGTATCCGCCCACCTGCGAAGGACTTTCAAGAGGCACGCCACGTAGAGTGCGGCAACGCGGCGGTTGCGCATTTGCCACCGCATGTAGACGTGGATAACGAGCCAAATCATCGTGACCCCTAGTGCGGCAACGCCGCGACTAGAAACCTGTACAGGGGGGATCCATTGGGGTGGCCATTGGCTACTACTGAGTACGGCCCCAACAAACGCAAGGGCGACGAGAATGGCGGCATGGGCCATTGTCTCTTTGTGGTTATGGTAAGAATGCATCTGCGACAGACGCAATTCCAGAAAGTCTGTGATGCGCTTGATACGTGGTTCTAGCTCGCCCATCACCGCAACCCTCCTGTGTACATTCTTTTCTCGGTGCTCCGTGTCTGGCCCGCTAACGTTCAATCATAAGCAAAAGTGCTGATTAACATGATCGCTCCCGGAGTTGGTTTCGTCAACCTGCCGCTGAATCAATGCGTTACATACTGTATATTTATGCAGTATCCATGATGAACGGCAATTTATGGGACAACCCCTTGATTCCTTGCGGGATTCTTCAAACGCATCCCATCCGCCCCGTCTGATCGATCGCTTTCGCGCCGCGATCCGCTCGCGTCACTACAGCCGGCGCACCGAAAAAACCTACTGGTTCTGGATCCGCTATTTCATTTTCCATAACAACAAGCGCCACCCAGCCGAGATGGGCGCACCCGAAGTGACGGCGTTCCTCAACTGGCTCGCCACCGATCGCAACGTCGCGGCCGCGACGCAGAACCAAGCGTGTGCCGCGCTGCTATTTCTTTACAAGGCAGTTCTCGAACGCGACTTGCCCTGGTTCGACGATCTCGTGCGCGCGAAGCGTCCGGTACGCCTGCCGGTCGTGCTCAGCGAGGCCGAGGTGCGTAAGTTGCTCGATCAACTCGACGGCGTGACCTGGATGATGGCAAGCCTTCTCTACGGCGCAGGCCTGCGCCTGCAAGAATGCCTGATGCTTCGCGTCAAGGACGTGGACTTCGCCTACCGCCAGGTGCTGGTGCGCAACGGCAAGGGCGCGAAGGACCGCGTGACGATGCTGCCCGAACGCGTGGTGCAACCGCTTCAGGCCCACCTCGGCAAGGTGCGCACGCTCCATCGCCGGGACCTCGCGGAGGGTTACGGCGAAGTCTGGTTGCCTCACGCCCTGTCGCGCAAGTACCCACGCGCGGGATACGAGTGGG
>JACQOI010000049.1 GCA_016202615.1 Betaproteobacteria bacterium | reverse complement strand
GCCCTGACTCGCGCGTGCGGACGGCCTTGGCCACGATCCCGGCAAGCTGCCGTGTGGTAGCGACAGGGCCCCGCGCTCGAGCTGCAACAATCGCTGCTGCAATCTGCTTAGCAAACCGTTCTTCGCCATAGTTGCGGATGATCTCCCTTAATTCCTGTTCGCCCGCGCTTGCCAGCCACTCGGCTGCCGTTGCGCCGCGGCTGGTATCCATGCGCATGTCGAGCGGCGCGTCGAAGCGGAAGCTGAATCCGCGCGCCGCGTCGTCGAGTTGCGGCGACGACACGCCGAGGTCGAGCAGAATGCCGTCGACCTGCGCGATGCCGCCCGCGCGCAACACGTCGCGCAAGCGGCTGAAACTTTCGTGCGTGAACTGCAGCCGCTCGTCATCGATTTCTCCGCGCGCTGCGATTGCCGCCGGATCGCGATCCAGCGCAATCAGGCGTCCGCGCCTTCCCAGGCGCGCCAATATTCCCCGGCTATGGCCGCCGCGGCCAAACGTGCAGTCGACATAAACGCCGCCCGCCCGCACCTTCAAACTCTCTACTGCCGCATCTAACAGGACCGGGGAATGTGAGCCCGGGCTCACAACGAGAAGCCCTCCAGCTCGGGCGGCAGATTGCCGTCACTGAAGCCGGAGCCGCGCTCCAGCACCTGTCCCCATTTCTCCTTGTCCCAAAGCTCGAACTTGTTGCCCTGCCCGGCCAGCACCACGTTTTTCTCGAGCGCGGCGAACTCGCGCAGCGCGGAGGACACCAGCACGCGCCCGGCGGCATCCATCTCGATGTCCTCGGCGTAGCCGATCAGCTGCCGCTGCAGGTCGCGGATGCGCGGGTTCAGGCTGGAGAGCGCCATCAGCTTCTGCTGGATCGGCTCCCAGTCGGGCAGCGGATAAATCAGCAGGCATTTGTCGAAGTCGGCCGTAATCACGAGGCGTCCGGCGCAACGCACGAGCAGCGCCTCGCGGTAACGTGACGGCACCGCGAGCCGGCCTTT
Source organism: Betaproteobacteria bacterium (assembly GCA_016202615.1). Classification (GTDB taxonomy): domain Bacteria; phylum Pseudomonadota; class Gammaproteobacteria; order Burkholderiales; family SG8-41; genus PALSA-1004. Next base: position 21,840 of record JACQOI010000049.1, on the reverse strand, counting down.
GCTGTCGAGATTGAGTTGCGCCACGCCGCGAAACATGATTCCCCCAACTAGCGCGGAAGAAGACGCTCTTCTCCCACTTTTTACCACTTGAACCCACTATATGAAAAATCAAAAACATGGTCAAGTACGAATGGAGGACTTTCTGGTTTTAGGACAATGACTTATGATGATTAATTCACGTTTGGTTTGAGTTGAAAACTTTGTTATTTATCAAAAACAATGGGTTGCTGTATACTTTGAATGTAAATCTTTAACTTTGTTTTTGACTATCAAAGGGTTAGAGCGGGTTGTTAGCGTTGCGGAAAAACAACAACCGGGAATTTGCAGACCGCTGTGCACGGTCAATCAGCCCCTAGGAGTTTGTCGGACTCGCGGTCCGTCAAACTCCTCAAGCAAAACGGGCTGCTAGAGAACCGGCTTGGTGCGGAAGGAAATGTCGCGCGCAGTCCCTACTTGGCGCGCTATTGCAGGACTTATTCAGTAGACTTAAATCGCCTCGGCGACCGCCTTGCCGAGATCGACGGTTTTCGCCTTGCCGCCGATGTCGGGCGTGTGCGGACCTTCGAGGAGGATGATTTCGATCGCGTCGACGATCGCCTTGGCGGCATCGGGATGGCCGAACTGCTCGAGCATCATCGCGCCCGACCAGATCTGGCCGATCGGGTTGGCAATGCCCTTGCCGTAGATATCGGGCGCCGAGCCGTGCACCGGCTCGAACAGCGACGGGAATTCACGCTCGGGATTGATGTTGGCCGACGGCGCGATGCCGATAGTGCCGGTGCATGCCGGGCCGAGGTCGGACAGGATATCGCCGAACAGGTTCGAGCCGACCACGACGTCGAACCAGTCGGGATGCATCACGAAGTGCGCCGACAGGATGTCAATGTGGTACTGGCTGGTTTTCACGTCCGGATATTGCGCCGCCATCGCCTTGAAGCGCTCGTCCCAGTACGGCATGGTGATGGAGATGCCGTTGGACTTGGTGGCCGACGTCACGTGCTTCTTCCCGCCTTTGCGCGCAAGCTCGAATGCGAAGCGCATGATGCGATCGACGCCGCGCCGCGTGAACGTGCTCGTCTGCACTGCCATTTCGTGTTCGGTGCCGTCGAAGATGCGCCCGCCGATCGACGAGTACTCGCCTTCGCTGTTCTCGCGCACCACCCAGAAATCGATGTCGCCCGGCTTGCGGTCGGCGAGCGGGCATTTGATGCCCGGCATCAGCCGCACCGGGCGCAGGTTCACGTACTGCTGGAAATTGCGGCGAAACGGGATCAGCAGCCCCCACAGCGAAACGTGGTCAGGTACCGTCGCCGGCCAGCCCGCCGCGCCGAAGAACACCGCGTCGTGCCTGCGCACCTGCTCGAGCCCGTCCTCGGGCATCATGCAGCCGTGTTTGGCGTAGTAATCGCAACTCCAGTCGAACTCGTCGAACTTGAACTCGATGCCGAACTTGCGGCCTGCGGCTTCGAGCACGCGCACGCCTTCGGGCCCGGTTTCCTTGCCGATGCCGTCGCCGGGAATGTAGGCGATTCTGTATTTCTTCATATCCGATCCTCGAACTCCCGAAAAACCTCAGAAGCATGTAACCGCCGATGAACGCCGATAAGAATCAGAAGGCAAATCACCGCGCTAACATACTGAAGAACACAGTTTCTAGATGCGATTCGGTCGTGGTGCTGGACTTTGCGCTTTATCAGCGTCTATCGGCGTTCATCGGCGGTTTAAATCTATCTTGAAGTATTGCAGGTATAGCGCGCTGATGCCCGATCTGCCCCTACGCGTGGAATCAGAATGGGAGTCGGCCGATAAGCCGGGTTCTGTCGGAAGCTTATGCTCCCGTGACAGTCATTCCTCTCGACGCGCGGTTGCCCGCGCGCTCTAGCCACCTACCCGCAAGCTCGGTGGGTCACGTCGTCGCTTGCCTATTTGGTGTTGCTCCGGGTGGAGGTTGCCATGCCGTTCGCGTTACCGTGAACGCGGTGCGCTCTTACCGCACCTTTGCACCCTTGCCTGTGCCTTGCGGCCATCGGCGGTTCATTCTCTGTGGCCCTGTTCCTCGCCTCGCGGCGGACGGTCGTTAGCCGTCACCCTACCCTGTGGAGCCCGGACTTTCCTCTATCGGCGCGGTGAAGCGCCGACAGCGACTGTCTGGCCAACTCCCATAATCATTTTATCACGCGTCGGGCAGCGCCCTTGTTGGCCGATGTTTTTGCTGGATTTTCTGCCCCGCAGCAGCCCATAATGGCATGCTGGCACTAATTCAAGAGCGCGGGGTCAAATAGTCGAAGTATGATAGATCTGCGGTTTGACTCGCGCGCACCGTGCACCGGTTTCTCGTAGCAAAAGGAGATAGTATCGCGACGACGATGGAGATCACCTGACGTGAATGGACACGCAAGTGTCATGACTGCGCTGTAACTACGGCGCTGCAGCACCGCCACCAACCGTGGCAAAAAAAGCCCCGTGCAATGCGGGGCTTTTTATTACAACATGCGCCAGCTCACCGTGCCGCCGGCGCGAAACGGTACCAGCGTGTCCTTGTGGAACGGCAGCTCTTTCGGCACGTTCCACACCTCTTTCACCAGCGTGATCCTGTCCTGGTTGCGCGGCAAGCCATAGAAATTCGGGCCGTAACTGCTGGCGAAGCCTTCCAACCTTTCGAGCGCATTGTTGGCGCCGAATATTTCAGCGTAGAGCTCGATTGCGGCGTGCGCGGTATACATGCCGGCGCAGCCGCACTCGGCTTCCTTGGTGTGACGCGCATGCGGAGCGCCGTCGGTGCCGAGAAAAAATTTTGGATTCCCGCTCACTGCTGCCTGGATCAGCGCCTGGCGATCTTCCTCGCGCTTCAATATTGGCAGGCAGTAATGATGCGGACGGATGCCGCCCGCGAACAGCGCGTTGCGGTTGAGCAGCAAATGATGCGCAGTGATCGTCGCAGCGACGCGCGGCGGCGATGCCAACACGAAGCGCGCCGCCTCCTTGGTCGTGATGTGCTCAAACACGACGCGCAGCTTCGGGAATTTCTGCAACACCGGGACCAGCACCCGGTCGATAAAAATTTTCTCGCGGTCGAAAATATCGACGTTGGGGAACGTAACTTCGCCGTGCACCAGCAGCGGCAAGCCGCATTCTTCCATCGCGGCCAGCGCGTCTTCGCACTTGATCAATTCGGTGACGCCGGACTCGGAATTGGTGGTGGCGCCGGCCGGATAGTATTTGACGGCATGCACCACGCCGCTTTGCTTGGCGCGCCGGATTTCGTCCGCCGTCGTGTTGTCGGTGAGATAAAGCGTCATCAATGGTTCGAACTGCATGCCGTCGGGCAACGCGGACTTGATGCGCTCATGATAACCGAGCGCCATTTCGGTAGTCGTCACAGGCGAAGTAAGATTCGGCATCACGATCGCGCGCGCGAAACGGCGTGCGGTATCCGGCAGCACCGCGCGCATGTGATCGCCGTCGCGCAGATGCAAGTGCCAGTCGTCGGGACGGATTATGGTGACTCGGCTCATGGTTCTTTCCTTCCTTCGGTCGTCAATGGTGAACGGTAAGCAGTAAAATTCCGTAAGCGGTAAGCAGTGCAAACCGTATCTTACCGCTCACCGCTCACCGCTTACCGCTCACGGCCGCTCACCGCTCACCGCTTACCGCTCACGGCCGCTCACCGCTCACCGCTTACCGCTCACGGCCGCTCACCGCTCACGCCTTTTCTGATCTCCAGCGCGATTCGGTACAGCTCGTTGCGCTTGCCGCCGCTGATTTCGGCGGCCAGCTTGACGGCCTGTTTGAGCGGCAGCTCGCGCCGCAGGATTTCGAGCACGCGCCGCGCTGCACCGGCGTCCGCGGCGCCTGTTTCCGCCGCACCTTCGACCAGCAGCACGAATTCGCCCTTGATGCGATTGGCATCGACGGCAAGCCACGCCGCAGCTTCTCCCAGCCTGCAGGTGTGGATGGTCTCGAACAGCTTGGTCAACTCGCGCGCAATCGTAACCGACCGCTCGCCGCCGAATGCCGCCGCCATGTCGGTCACGCTCGCGATGACGCGGTGCGGCGCTTCGTAAAACACCAGCAGATAAGGCAGCGTTTTCAACACCGCGATCTCGCGCCTGCGCGCCGCGGCTTGCTGCGGCAGGAACCCGTAGAACAGAAAATGCGGTGCTGCACTGCCGGCGGCGGACAGCGCGCACAGCGCGGCATTCGCGCCGGGCAGCGGCACCACCGGGTAGCCGGCGTCCCGCACCAGCGCGACCGCGATCGCGCCGGGATCGGAAATCGCCGGCGTGCCGGCGTCGCTCACCAACGCGACCGAGTTGCCGCGCGCGAGCAACTGCAGAATTTTCTGCGCCGCGCGCCGCTCGTTATGCTCGTGCACTGCAATCAGCGGCGCGCCGATGCCGTAGTGCCTGAGCAGCCGCGCCGTGATGCGGGTGTCCTCGGCAGCGATGGCGTCAACGCGCTTCAGCACCTCGAGCGCGCGCAGCGTGATATCGGCGAGGTTTCCAATCGGGGTGGCGACTACATATAATGAAGGCCTTTCCGCTCCCCTCCCCTCATGATGCGTTGCCCCGTCCATCGCCTGAGTGTCGCCCCGATTTTGCTCTCGGCGCTACTATACGGGGCCTTGACTGTGTTCGCTACCGGGGCCGCGCGCGCCGCCGAAGCCGCCGCGCGCGAGCCGCATGTCGCGCTGATCCTGCCGCTCGGCTCGCCTTCGTTCGGACGCCACGCCGACGCCGTGCGGCAGGGATTTGTCGCCGCCGCGAGGGTAGCCGGAAAAGACGCGCCGCCGATCCGGGTCTACCCTGTCAACGAGGACACGCTCAATGTGCTCACGATTTACGAGCAGGCAGTCGAATCCGGCGCGCAGCTCGTGGTCGGGCCGCTCACGCGCAACGGCGTCGCCGCGCTCGCCGCGAGCAATCTCGTGACCGTGCCGACGCTTGCGCTCAATTCCCTCGAGCCGCGCTCGCCGCACCCGGCGCGGATGTATCTGTTCGGGCTCGGCATCGAGTTCGAGGCGCGCCAGGTCGCGCGGATCGCGTTCGAGGACGGCCGCCGCAACGCGTTCGTGGTGAGCGACGACACGCCGCTCGGCAAACGCATGCGCCAGGCGTTTCTCGAGGAGTTCGCGCGGCTCGGCGGCATAACGGTCGCAGAATTCAGTTTCGGCGCCGACCAGATCAGCCTCAACAAGCTGCGCCATGCGGCGAATCTCGGCGTCGCCGACATGGTTTTCCTCGCGCTCGACTTCGCGCGTGCCCGCACCGTGCGGCCGTACCTTGGCAATACGCTCGCGCTTTACGCGACGTCGCAGGTCAACGCCGGCAGCGCCGGCGCACTCGCCGCGCACGACCTCAACCTGGTGCGCTTTGTCGACATGCCATGGCTGCTGCAGAGCGACCACCCGGCGGTGATGGTATACCCGCGCCCGCAGTTCGGCGACACGATCGACTTCGACCGCCTGTATGCGCTCGGCATCGACGCGTTCCGCATCGGGGTGGAACTGCTGCGGCAGAACCGCCACTCCGTGCTCGACGGCGTGACCGGCCGCATCCGCCTGACGAGCGAACAGCAGTTCGTGCGCGAGCTGACCGTCGCGCAATTCGTCGACGGCAGGACCGTCCTCCTCGGCGAAACGCGCTGATGGACAGCCGCGGCCGGCATGCCGAGGATCGCGCTGCCGCGTTCCTGCAACAACAGGGCCTGACGCTCATCGAGCGCAACTACCGCTGCCGCTTCGGCGAGATCGACCTCATCGCACGCGACGGCAACACGCTGATATTCGTCGAGGTGCGCCTGCGCTCACGCGACTGCTTTGGCGGCGCCGCGGCGAGCATCACCGCCGCCAAGCGCGGCAAGCTCACGCGCGCAGCTCGTCACTACCTCGCCGACATGGCGCGCATGCCGAAGTGCCGCTTCGACGCGCTGCTCGTCGGCGGCGCCGGCCACTCGGTGGAATGGATCAAAAACGCGTTCGGGGAGTGATTTGTGCGATAATTTACGGGTTCAACGGGCCCAAAAAATGGATTTGATCAACCGCATCAGCGAGAACTTTTCGGAAAGCGCGCACCTCAAACTGCAGAGCATGGACGCGCTCGCGGGGCCGATCGCGGCCGCGGCCGAGCGCATGGTGCAGTGCCTGAAGCTCGACGGCAAGATACTCGCCTGCGGCAACGGCGGCTCGGCCGCCGATGCGCAGCACTTCGCGGCCGAACTGTTGAACCGCTTCGAGATGGAGCGCCCGGGGCTGGCGGCGGTTGCGCTCACCACCGACACCTCGACGCTGACCTCGATCGCCAACGATTACGATTTTGATCAGGTGTTCTCGAAGCAGGTGCGCGCGCTGGGGCACAAAAACGATTTGCTGCTCGCGATCTCGACCAGCGGCAACTCGAAGAACGTGCTGGCGGCGGTGCTTGCCGCGTACGAATGCGGCATGGGCGTGGTGGCGCTGACCGGCAAGAACGGCGGCAGGATGCCCGAGGTGCTGCAGCCTTCCGATATCCACATCTGCGTGCCGGCGCAAAGCACCGCGCGCATACAGGAAGTGCACTTGCTCACGTTGCATTGCCTTTGCGATGCGATTGATTGTCTATTACTGGGGGTGGAATAAATGCGTAACCTGCGATTGCTTGCATTGCTCGTCATCATCGTTCCCGTGCTCTACGGCTGCGTCGCGGCCGCGGTAGGCGGAGCCGGCACCGCCGTCCTCATAGGCGAAGACCGGCGTACGGTCGGCACCGTGACCGAAGACCAGGGTATTGAATTCAAGGCGGGCAACCGCATCGGCAGCAAGTTCAAGGATCCGCACATCAACGTCACGAGCTATAGCCGCATGGTGCTGCTGACCGGCGAGGCGCCCGATGCGGCGACCAAGGCCGAGATCGAGAAGATCGCGAAGGCCGTCGAAAACGTGCGCGGCGTCTACAACGAGATCGCAATCGCCGGCAACAGCTCGCTGTCGGCGCGCGCCAACGACTCGTATCTGACGGGGAAGGTAAAAGCACGCTTCGTCGACCAGCAAAAATTCAATCCGGTCCACGTCAAGGTGGTGACCGAGGCCAACGTGGCGTACCTGCTCGGGCTGGTCAAGCGCAAGGAAGCCGACGACGCGACCGAAATTGCGCGCACCACCGGCGGCGTGCAGAAGGTGGTCAAGCTGTTCGAGTACCTGGACTGACGGCCGTCGCTGTCAGGCCGACAGCCGTCAGCGTTCAGCCCATCAGCTGTCAGCAATGAACCCGAAGCTTCGCGCGGCAAAGCCGCGCTAATAACACTGAAAGCTGACCGCTGACTGCTGATCGCTACTTCACGCAGTTCTTACCTCTTAGAACACGCCGCCCTCTGTTATCATGTCATCCACAACTTTTCAGATAGAGAAGGAGGTCATCATGGCGCAAAGACGAGGGGACGGTATCGGTTCTCGCGGGGTCACTCGCCGGGACGTTCTCAAGCTGGGGGCAGCCATCGGCCCCTCCATCTTATTACCCGGATGGAGTGAGCGGGTTCTGGCCCAAGACGCATATCCAACTCGAGCGATCGACATCCTATATGGATTCGGTGCGGGCAGTTCGGGAGATTTGACCTGCAGGCTGACAGCTGCTTATTTGAGAAAAAAATGGAACGTAGCCATAAATGTGATCAACAAACCGGGGGGAAACACCGTCCCCGCTAATCTGGATCTTTATAACGCGAAGCCAGACGGCTATACATTGATGGGGGACCCTCCAGGAAGCAGCTCCATGTTGGCGGCTGTTGTGAAGAATCTACCGTTCAAAGTCATGGACCGAACTTTTATTGCCATGATTGCTACTAATAGCTTGCTCTTGGTTGTCCCTCCAACGTCTCCCATTAAAACTCTGAAGGATCTTGCTGATGAGGTTAAGAGAAACCCCGAACAGTTTACATGGACTTCCCAGGGTGGTGCGGCCACATCAGACCTTGTCTTCAGGAAGTTTGCGAAGGCAATCGGCGTTGATATTTCAAAAACGAAACCCGTTACAGCACGTGGTACGCCCGAGATCGCTACTCTCACCGCTGGCGGCCAGGTAAAAGTGGGCGTCCTCATAATTGCCACAGCGCTTGCCCCTATTCAAGCGGGACTCATAAGGCCCCTGGCACTGGCAGCGGCCGAAAGATCGCCGAGCTTGCCAGATGTGCCAACCGGCGCAGAACAAGGATACCCAACAATTTCTACCCTGAGTTTTACCGGCATTTCCGGTCCGCCGAAGTTACCTTCTTATATTGTCGATAAATGGAATGTTGCCTTGCAAGAAATGCTAAAGGACCGGGAAATTATCTCTCAACTTAATAAAATTGGATCAATACCGTTTTACATGAATGCACGTGAATTTAGACAGTACATCATGGACGAAGCCGCATTAGTAGAAAAACTGTACGGTTGAAAGCAAGGTTTCGGGGGCAGGTTTCGCCGAGTCGATGGAGTTCCGGGGGCTCGCCCTTGGGACTCCATTTTGTCGGTTACTCATGGGTAAACCTAGCCGCCCATACCCCGGTACGCTGCCGTCAAACCCGATTCGCTTCAGCGCCCATATGCTGCGCGGAATGCGGATGCAATCGCCTCTTTTCCTTTTCCAGCCCTGGTAGCGTCACCAATTACAATCACTTTTTGCCCAGGCATGCCAAGCATCCGATAAGCTTTTCCCGTGCCCTGTCGTGCTCTGTAATAAAACCAGTTACGCAACCGCTCTGAGGAAAACAATCTTCGCATGATTCCCGATTTACCCCACCCCAAACCCAGTAACGACGTAACCAGAATACCGAGTCCATAACGATAGCGCGCACCGGTTGCAATGACGATGCGGTCATACCCGCGCAAGGCCCCCGGGACCCTGGAAACGTCAATGCCATACCTGAACATCACGCCGTTCTCTTTGCAAGCGCGCTCGAGTTCACCGATATAAGCGTTCAGCGATTCCTGATTGGCCTCGACTTCCTGAAATCGCGGAACTTTTCCGGCGTACCGAAACGCGCCGCCTGGACCGTTCTCGCGCTCAAATACGGTCACATTGTTGCCCGGCGCAACAAGCGATGCGTATGAGAGTCCTGCCGGGCCGGCGCCGATTACACAAACACGCTCCCCTTTCGGCAATGTCGACGCAGCAGCAAACTCTATCTCATTAGCCGCGATCGGATTCACCAAACAACCGAGGTGATCGCCGCCGCGCATCTCATCCGAGCAACTGTTGCAAGCCAGGCAGCGGCGAACCGGCTTGCTGCGCTGGACTTTCTCAACCCACTCCGGGTCCGCGATCAGGCTGCGCCCCAGTGCGACGAAGTCGGCCTTCCCCGAATCAACCGCCGCCATCGCCACCGCCGGGTTTCCAAGCCGTCCAACGGCGATGACTGGAACGCGGACTTCCGCCTTGATGCGTGCCGCGTAATCGAGGAAAATGCCCTCTGGGCAAGCCATTGGCGGAGATTTTATCTGTGCGGAAGGCAGCGAGCGGTAGTGTCCAGCCGTGACATGGATTGCATCTGCTCCTGCGAAAGCCGCCCGTTTCGCTACTTCGAGGCCTTCGGCGAACTGCAGTCCGGTCGGAAACAGGTCATCCGCGCTTAACCGAAATACCACCGGAAAACCCGGCATTTCCCGTTTGATCTGTTGCAAAATCTCCATGCTGATGCGGGCGCGGTTGGCGAGTGACCCACCATATTCGTCGTCACGACGGTTTTCTTCCGGGCAAAGGAATTGCGAGAGCAAATAGCCGTGCGCCACGTGTAATTCAACGCAATCGAATCCGGCCTCGCGCGCTCTCCGCGCTGCAGCGACAAATGCCAGAACACACTGGGCGATTCTCTCCTTCGTCATTGCGATCGGGATAATCGTCTTTCCCGTGACGTCGAAAACGTAGTATGGAACTGCGGATGGTGCAATTGGCGGTTCGCCGCAAATGTCTTCCCGCGTATGGCCGCCGGCATGACCAATCTGTATCGCGACCCTTGCGCCGCAGGAATGCATTTCCTTCACAAGACGCGTCAGGCCGGGCAGGAATCGATCATCGTATATTCCAATTTCCCTGGCGCGATGTCTCCCCACGCGTTCTGGCGAGGCCATCTCGGTGGTTATCAGCCCAACTCCGCCTGCTGCCCTTGCCTTGAAGTAAGCGATGGTGGCGTCGGTGACGTGTCCTTCAGCGTCTGCCAATCGGGTAACCATGGCAGGCATGACCACTCGGTTACGAATCTCCACGTTCCCGATGTGCATCGGGGTAAATAGAGCCGTCATGGTGCCCCCACCGCAGCGCCGTCGCGGCGAACTCCCGCCTGATCGGGTGCGTGCTTAATACGGTTGAACGCGGTCTTGATATTGTCCTTGGCCAGTGCGAGCACGTGATTCGCCAATACCGGCGTAACAATGCCGATGACCCGCCAGTTACGCATGGACTTGTTGAATGGCTTTTCTCCGTGCCACCCCGCGTACATCAATTCCACCTGGACCATTCCGAGTTGCGCCATGCCGCCCTCGACCCGCCGGAGGTTTTCCACGCCGCCGCCAGACGTATTTGGCGTAATCCGAATCTGCTTCGAGTGCTCGTTGACCAATTTCGCGAGGGGTGCGCCGATCATGTAATAACTGCCGGTGACACCGCCGGTGGGCATTTGCAGCATGGTCTGTCCGAATCCCGCGGACTACCAGGCGAAAACCACGACCAAAAACAAGGCCTTGCAAAACGTGGAAGTCATCCGACCCCGTGTGGCAGGCGTCATATCGTCCTCCAATTGGTTTACCAGCGTTCGGCTGGGGATGATGCGCTGGGTCGCGGTGGCCTCTGGTGTGCAGCCGATACGCTAGACATAGCCTGGAGCCATTATAGGGGCAAGAAATCCATCGGTTTAAATAATAATATTAACTGATCAATTGATGTCACACTTCTTGATGCGTTCCTGTCGCGAACCGACTGCGCACAATCAGTGCTCTTCAAAACCGGTTTTTCCCGGCGCTGATTTCATTCAGCTGATCCCTGTCAGTTGAGCCGGATTTCCCCGAGCCAGCGGCTATCCGCCAGTTCGAATTCCAGCACCTGCCTGCGGTAACCGTCTGCCGTCACCTCGACACGGTAGCTGCCGCCGGAGGGCATCAAGGCATCGAAACGGAAGTCGCCACCCTACCAAAAACTCAAATCGCTGCGCTTGGCCGAGCAATTCCTCAAACCACGAATCACTTTCCAGCAGATCGGCGCAAGCTACGGCAATGAGCGATAATGAGGCCGCGTGGCGGCTGAACAACGCACGCGCAACGCTGTTCAAAACCATTTTCAACCGATCGAAAACAGCCGCCTGAACCAGACTCCAAAACCGCCCCGCTCAGGCTCATTCTTATAGAAGTAAAGCCATGGCTGACACCACGCGAATCCTGGCTCGATATGTGGTCAACGCCCGTCCGGAGGATATTCCGGAAGCGGTAGTCCACGAAGCCAAGCGCTGCTTGCTGCACTGGATAGGCTGCTCGGTGGGCGGCAGCCGTGAAGAATCGGTAGCGTGCGCGCTCGCGGCTGTCGGCGAGTTATCGGGTCCCGGGCAAGCGAGCGTGCTCGGCAGGAAGGAAAAGCTCGATATCACGCTGGCTGCATTTATCAACGGTATCAGCGCCGACGTTCTCTCCTTCAGCGACACTCATCCGCAGACCCTGATTCATCCGGGCGGAGTCATCGGTTCGGCCGCGCTCGCGCTCGCCGAGCGCACGCCGGCTTCAGGCGCGGACTTTCTAAACGCGTTCGTACTCGGGTACGAGGTGGCGTGTCGCGTCGGGCTGTCGATCTATCCGTGGCACTACGCCCGCGGGTGGCATATCACCGGGACCGCGGGAATTTTCGGCGCGACTGCGGCTGCAGGAAAATTGCTTGGTCTGGACGAAAAACATATGGTTTGGGCGCTGGGAATTGCGTCCACCCAGGCTGCGGGCCTGCGCGAGATGTTCGGGAGCATGTGCAAGAACCTGCACATCGGACGCGCCGCACAGAACGGATTGTCGTCCGCGCTGCTCGCGGGCAAAGGATTCACCAGTTCGAACCACAGCCTCGAAGCGCCTCGCGGTTTTGCTCATGTGCTCGGCGAAAAGCCAAATTTCGACGCGATCACGGACGGGCTCGGGAGGACCTTCGAAATACTGCGGAATACCTACAAGCCCTTTCCTTGCGGCGTCGTCATTCATCCCATCATTGAAGGCTGCATCAAGCTCGCGTCGCCGAACCGGCTTGCAGCCAGGGACATCCAGCGGATCAAGCTGCGCTGCAACCCGCTCGTTATCGAGCTGACCGGCAAGCGGACGCCAGCCACCACGCTGGAGGCCAAACTGAGTGTATACCACTCTGCGGCGGCAGCCCTTCTGGCGGGCAGGATGACTGAGGGGGAATACAGCCCCTCCAGCATTTCCAATGCAGAGGTCCTTGCGCTGCGGGACAAAGTAGTCGTGACAGTGGACGAAAAAATCCGCGAGGACGAGACCCACGTCGCGATAGAACTGAACGGTGGAGAGACTTTGAGTTGTCATGTGGACCATGTGATCGGAAGTTCCGGGAAACCGATGACCGATCAGGATATCGAGCAGAAGTTTCGCGGCCTGACCGAGCCCCTGCTGCCCAAAGCCCGCGTGAATCAGTTCATCGATACCTGCCGGAACATGACCCGCATCGACGATGCAGCGGTTCTCGCCCGCCTGGCCGCGCTCGACTGATTCCAATCTTTCGGAGGGGCTTCGCAGCCGCATGCTTGGCTGGCGCCATTCCGGCTTCTCAGCGCACAACGAGTGAGGGTGCTGGCCGCGGATGCCGAAGGCAATCCGACGCATCCTCAAGCACCTGGGCCCGTGGGCGCCGCGGGCGGATGCAACGAAGTCCGCCACTGGGTCCGGAGGCCTGGCCGGTGCACGCCGGCCTGCCGCTCACCTGCCACCCGGTTCCCGACATCGCCTGAGCGCAGGGCGGCGCGCCCCGCGCTTGACTTGGCGCGCCCGGGGACTGCATGATTTGCCGCAACGTCCGTTGCGAAGCGCCCCGCCAGCCCGGATCGGACAGTGGACCAATTATCCAGGAGTAAGACATGAATCCGGCTTTGTCTGGAGTGAGGGTGGTGGACCTCACTCAATTTGAATCAGGGACGTCCTGCACGGAAACGCTAGCCTGGTTGGGAGCGGACGTGGTGAAGATCGAGGAGCCAACCCGCGGAGAAAAGGGCCGTTTCGCATCAACCGAAAAGCCAGGTCTCGATTCCTATTATTTCATTGTCCTGAACGCCAACAAGCGCAGCGTAGCCTGCGACCTGAAGTCTGCGCATGGCAAGGAGATATTGAGGAAGCTAATCGCGAAAGCGGATGTCATGGTGGAAAATCTGGCACCGGGAGCGATTGAGCGCTTGGGGTTTAGCTACGATGTCGTCAAGCAGATAAATCCAAAGATCATCTATGCGCAAATCAAAGGTTTCGCTCCCGATGGTCCTCGTGCAAATTACCTGAGCTTTGACGTGGTCTCGCAGTCTGTCGGAGGGTCGCTATCCACAACTGGCCTTGCGGGAGGTCTGCCGTTGAGGCCTGGCCCTACCGTTGCCGATTCCGGCGCCGGGATGCATTGCGTGATCGGTATCCAAGCTGCTTTATACCAGCGTCAATCGACTGGCCGCGGCCAACGAATCGAGGTGGCCATGCAGGAGGCCGTGATCAACTTCAACCGGATTGCCTACGCCGCCTACTTGCTAAAAGGCAAGCCGCCGAAGCGAAACGGTAATTCTGGAGTACTCGGCACCAGCGCGCCAGGCGATGTCTATCGCTGTAAGCCAAGCGGCGATAACGACTATGTTTTCATCTACACCTCGCGAGGAGGCAACAAACACTGGCAAAAGCTGCTAAAACTCATAGGCAGGGAAGACTTGGCGAATGATCGCAGATTCTCTAGTCCCGAAGCACGTATCGAAAATGTCGCAGAGGTCGACTCATTATTGTCGGAGTGGTGTAGTACACGCACCAAAATCGAGGCGATGGATACGTTGCAGAATGCAGGTGTGCCGGCCGGGGCGGTTCTCGACGTGCAGGAAATCAGCGAGGACCCGCATCTCCGTAAGCGCGGAATGTTCGTGACCGTGGACCACCCAGTGCGTGGACCGCTCACGATGCCGGCGTGGCCGGTCAAGATGTCAGAGTCTCATGTGCCGGTGAAATGTTCACCGTTATTAGGGGAACATACTGAAGAGGTGTTATCTGAGTGGCTTGGGCTTGGCAATAAAGACATACAGGAAGTCCGTTAATAAGCACCGGTTGAGAGTTGAGTGCGTGGCTCCAAGCTGATGCGCTGCGTTTCTTATATGTCAAGGTTACACTTCGAATTTGAACCCGCGTCACGACCGAAGACTTGCCACATAAGAAGACAATTTACATGGGGGCATGATGATTAAGATGTCGCGTCGTTTATGCGTTGCATTGCCCGCGACATTGTGCATGCTTGCGACGAGCGCATTTCCCGCAGAGCAATATCCCGATCGGCCGATACGCTTGGTCGTGCCATACGCGGTTGACCTTGACACGGGGGGGGGAAGGATAGAGTATCGTCCTGGTGGTGGCATCATGGTGATAGCCACCTGAGCAGTTACCCTTGTTTTACAACAAACTTAGCTGGAAAGGAGTCATCGTGAGCAAATGCTTTTCATGGTTTTCGGCATTGTTCATCTTTGCGTCTTTGCCTGCGCTCGCTCAGTCGTATCCTAACAAGCCGGTGCGTTTAGTCGTGCCGTTTGCTGCGGGTGGAGGCGGCGACGTGATCGGCCGCCCTCTGGCACAACGACTTTCGACCGCCCTCGGACAGCAGGTCATCGTCGATAATCGTCCTGGGGCAAGCGGCATGATTGCAAGTTCGTTGGTCGCTAGATCGCGGCCAGACGGTTATACGCTCCAACTAACATCGCAGACCACGCATGCTGTTGCTCCGAGCCTCTACAAGGCAGTGATCACCTACAAGGTCACGGATTTCACGCCAATATCACTCGTCGCATTTCTGCCAATCGTGCTTGTCACCAATCCCAATTTTGCGCCGAAGTCCGTTAAGGAACTCATCGCATATCTCCGAGAGAATAAGAAGGTGAGCTGGGCGTCCGGAGGTACTGGGGCAGCCCTCCATCTCGCGGGCGAGATGTTCAACAAAATGGCCGGGGTGAGTCCGGTCGCGATCCAATACAACGGAGAGGGTCCGGCGATCATCGAGGTGATTGGTGGCGGTCAACTCCCTTACATGTTCGCCACTCTGAGCGCTGCGATGCCCCATATCCGTTCCGGGAAATTGCGAGCCTTGGCGGTGACTACCGCCAAGCGCTCGAGCGTGTTAACCGATGTGCCGACGATCGCAGAGGAAACACTGCCTGGATATGAAGCGGGCGTCTGGTACGGCGTCTTCGGTCCAGCCGGAATACCGCGAGACATAGTGACGAAGCTCAACAAAGAACTGCGGGCGATTCAGAACGATCCGGCGACGAAGGCGAGCCTCGCCCAATCTGGTTATGAGTCGCTCACTAACACGCCAGAGGAATTTGTGGCCTTTGTGAATGCCGAGAATACGAAATGGGCAAAAGTCATTGAAGACCTTGGGCTCAATAAGGAGCAATGAAGTCGTTTGACATTCAAGGAAACGCCCTGTAGCTTATGCAAGCGCCTCTTCCCTAAACTGCGGGTAGGGGTTGGTCCAGGGCTATGGGGCGGTATCCTTGCAAATGGAAAACAATCAGATCTTACCTACCGCAGTTCACAGAGACCCCCGCAGGACATTACGAGGGCGCGGAAGGACTTTGGGTTTAATCCGCAGTGGGACGTCGAGCGTTCGATTCCCGATTGGGTGAACTGTTTGACGAAAGTGATGAAATGAAGAAGATAGAGAAGGAGCTCATCATGGCGCAAAGACGACGGGACGGTATCGGTTCTCGCGGGGTCACTCGCCGGGACGTTCTCAAGCTGGGGGCAGCCATCGGCCCCTCCCTCTTATTACCTGGATGGAGTGAGCGGGTTCTGGCCCAAGACGCATATCCAACTCGCGCGATCGACATCCTATATGGATTCGGTGCGGGCAGTTCGGGAGATTTGACCACCAGATTGACGGCTGCTTATTTAAGAAAAAAATGGAACGTAGCCATAAATGTGATCAATAAACCGGGGGGAAACACCGTCCCCGCTAATCTGGACCTTTATAACGCGAAGCCAGACGGCTATACCTTGATGGGGGACCCTCCAGGAAGCAGCTCCATGTTGGCGGCTGTTGTGAAGAATTTACCGTTCAAAGTCATGGACCGAACTTTTATTGCGATGATTGGTGCTGCGGGCATGTTTTTGATCGTCCCCCCAACGTCGCCCCTCAAGACTGTGAAGGATCTTGCGGATGAGCTTAAGAGAAACCCTGAACAGTTTACATGGACCTCCCAGGGTGCGGCCACAGGAGACCTTATCTTCAGGAAGTTTGCGCAGGCAATCGGCGTTGATATTTCAAAAACGAAGCCTGTCATAGTACGTAGTGCGCCCGAGATCGCTACTCTCACCGCTGGCGGCCAGGTAAAAGTGGGCCTCCTCGTAAGTGCCACAGCGCTTCCGATCATTCAGGGGGGACTGGTAAGGCCCCTGGCACTGGCACTGCCCAAAAGATCCCCGAGCTTGCCAGATGTGCCAACCGCCGCAGAACATGGATACCCAACAATTTCTACCCTGAGTTTTCTTGGCATTTCCGGTCCGCCGAAGTTACCTTCTCATATTGTCGATAAATGGAATGTTGCCTTGCAAGAAATGCTAAAGGACCCGGAAATAATCTCTCAACTTAATAAAATTGGATCAATACCGTTTTACATGAATTCACGTGACTTTAGACAGTACATCATGGACGAAGCCGAATTAGTAGAAAAACTGTACGGTTAAAAGCAAGGTTTCGGGGACCGGTTTCGCCGAGTCGATGGAGTTCCAGGGGCTCGCCCTTGGGGCTCCATTTTGTCGGTTACTCATGGGTAAATCTGTGAAGAGAACAGTACTAATTGAAAGCACGCTGTTTGTTGTTATTGGCGCCGTGGGTATGGTGGAAGGGCTGCGTTTAAGCATGCAGCTTACCGATCTTTATCGAATGTTGGGACCGGGCGTATACATCTTCGTGTTAAGCCTTGCCTTAGTGACGCTTGGCGCGGTTCACTTGATCGTTAATTATAGAGAATCTCTTGGTGTGGAAAGCATGCCGGTAAGCAGAAACGAGAGAATGCGGATGGTTAGTATAGTTGTCCTGTTGTGCGCCAATATCTTCGTCATTGAACTCGTTGGCTATCTAGTGGCGTCCATCATCTTTTTTTTGGTAGTATTCAGGATTTTAGAAGTCAAATCCTGGCGAATTAATATTGTTCTAAGCTTGTCCCTTGCAGCAGTTTATTATGTTATTTTTGTGCAATACTTTAGCGTGATATTTCCTCAAGGAATGTTGTTTAGCTAAATATGAGAAAAAACAAGGGACAGCAATGGATGTTATTAACGGCATCATAAGTGTTCTTACTCCAGAGCTGCTGCTGTATAGCTTTGCCGGTTGTGTTTTAGGAACTTTGGTGGGCGTTCTACCTGGTTTAGGCCCGGCTGCAACCATGGCGATCCTGTTGCCTATAACCATGAATTTGCAGAATCCGACGGGAGCGATCATCATGCTGGCGGGGTTGTATTATGGAGCGGCATATGGCGGATCCACGACGAGTATTTTGACCAACATTCCTGGAGAAGTCTCCTCCATACCTACATGCTTTGACGGATTTCCGATGACCAAGCAGGGCCGGGCTGGTGAGGCCCTATGGATCGCGGCTGTGGGGTCATTCATAGCCGGCACTATTGGAACAATAGTGCTTTCCATTGTTGGTCCAGGATTCGCAAAAGTTGCTCTCAGCTTTGGTCCGCCGGAATACTTCGGCCTATTATTTTTCAGCCTGACAGCGATAATCGGCCTTTCGGGAGATTCAGTCATTAAAGGATTAGCAGTTGGAATATTGGGCATGATTCTTGCGACTATTGGGGCAGACCCAGTGTCCGGAACAATGCGGTTTAGTTTTGGCCTAGTAAGCCTGACAAGAGGCCTTGATCTAATTCCGGTAGCCGTGGGACTTTTTGGCATCGGAGAAATCCTGGTCAGTTCCGAAGCGGGGATGCGCAAGATTTATGAGGGTACGCTAGGAAAAATGATGCCCCGGGGGAACGAACTAAAGAAAGGGCTTGGGGCGTGTATCCGCGGAACAGCATTGGGACTTCCACTCGGTATGTTACCTGGAATGACCCCCCCGGTGGCGTCCTTCATGGCCTATGATTTGGAAAAGAGGATTTCTAAATACCCTGAGAAGTTTGGGACCGGTGTGATCGAGGGGGTCGCGGGGCCAGAAGCGGCCAACAATGCCAATGCGCAGGCCGGATTTATTCCCTTAATGGCCTTTGGCATTCCGACTGGCCCATCCGCGGCCCTTATCCTGGCCGCCTTAATGATATATGGGCTGCAACCAGGCCCTATGCTTTTCGTAACAAATAAGGAATTTGCTTGGACGGTAATTGGGAGTATGTATGTAGGCAATGTAATGTTACTGATCCTCAATTTACCGTTGGTGGGACTTTGGGCACGCATCAGCACGATACCCTACAAGTATCTGGCCCCAGTCATTTTGGCCGTTTGTGTGGTTGCGGCTTATTCCTCCCGTAACACTATGTTCGATGTTTGGGTTGCCGTTGGAGCTGGTGTTATAGGTTATTTTATGAAAAAATCCCAGTGGCCGGTAGGCCCAGTGATTTTGGGGTTCATTTTAGGACCCATGATAGAGGTGGCGTTGGACCAGTCCCTAAACATGGGTGGGCCCATGATTCTTTTTAGTCGTCCCATTTCGGCTGCTCTTCTTCTACTGGCGGTTATCGTAGTGCTGTCGGCAATTTTTTTGAGACGACGTGTTCCAAGAGAAGTGTTGACGGAGGATTCATGAGTCCGTTGGCTTGCCATACGCGCAGTACCGTGGTATCGCTCACTTCGGCTGCTGCAGCAAGCCGGCGAGTGTTCCAGCGCGTCGCACCGGCCGGCGCGGTGCGTCGTCAAGCGCGCGATCTCGCCGGCATGGAGACGCCAATGAAAATCACACAAGGGAGGCAGCATGGACCCGGTGCGTGATGAATGGTTGCGGATGACGACCGAGGCTCCTATCGATCCGGATCTCCCCATTTGTGATCCGCATCACCACCTGTGGGAGCACCGCGGCAAGTATCTGCTTGACGAGTTGCTCCACGATACTCGAAGTGGTCACAACATTGTTTCCACGGTATTTGTGGCGTGTGAGTCGATGTATCGCAAGGATGGGCCCCCAGAGATGCGGCCGATCGGCGAGACAGAGTTCGTGGAAGGCATTGCCGCACAGTGCGCCGGTGGAAAGCATGGGCCGACGGCTGTTGCGGCCGGGATTGTGGGTTACGCCGATCTCACCTTAGGGGCGGCGGTGGCGCGTGTGCTCGAGGCGCATTTGGTGGCAAGTCCGAACCGTTTCCGGGGTATTCGGCATTCGGTAACATGGGATTCCAGTCCTGTCGTTAAGAATGCGGCTCCCAATCCTAGGTCGGGGTGGATGCTGGATACGACGTTCCGCGCGGGTTTCGCGTGCCTGCAGAAATACGGCTTAAGCTATGATGCCTGGCTATTCCATCCGCAGTTAGCGGAACTTGCGTCGCTGGCTAGAGCGTTTCCGGAAGTGCCGATAATTCTGAACCACATCGGCGGGCCGTTGGGGGAAGGTCCTTATGCGGGGAAACGCGATGAAGTCTTTAAGTCCTGGAGGCGTGGTATCACGGAAGTGGCGGCCTGTCCCAACGTATTCGTGAAACTGGGAGGGCTGGGAATGCCCCGCTGTGGCTTTGCGTGGGATGCCAAGGCCGCCCCCCCCGCCTCGGTTGAGCTTGCCGAGGCCACAGCGCCATACTATCTTTTCTGCATCGAGCAGTTCCGGCCAAACCGATGCATGCTCGAGAGTAATTTTCCGTCCGACAAAGTGTCGTACTCGTATTGCGTTTTGTGGAATTCCTTCAAACGCATGACCCAGGACTTTTCCGAGACGGAGCGGAAAGCTCTATTTCACGACACCGCGACGCGGGTTTATCGACTCGCTGGCCCCGCTGCGGGGTAGGCGAGCTGATTCAAATTGAGGGCTCCCGCACGACCGGTATTGGCGTTGTCGTCATTAGACTTGAGTTGAGGCTGGAGCCTCTCGAAGAACCATCACGAAGCAAAGGAGCCGGCAATGGCCATCCTGCCTTATCTCGATGCCAAGGACGTTCCGGAGGAATATCGCGCCCGCCTCGCGCGCGGCACCAATACCGAGCGGATGGTCATGCATTCGTTGGAGGGAGGGAGGGCGAACATATCTCAGCTTCGGCGATTGGATTCGATTTAAATCGCGCCTCGATCCCCGTCTGCGAGAGATGGTCATCCTGCAGGTCGGCTATCTTCTCAAGAACGAGTATGAGGTCAGCCATCACATCAAGATTTCTCGGGGTTTCGGCGTGGCCAATGCGGATCTTCGCGCGATCATGGACGAAACCGCCGGCCGGGACGCCAGGCTACCGCCGAGCGAGGCCGCAGCTCTACGGGCTACCCGCGAGATGGTGCAAGATCGACGGCTCTCGAAGCAGACGACTGCAGATGTTCTCGCGCATTTCACCCCCGAACTTCTCGTGGAACTCGTGTTGATCGCGGGGTTCTACGCCTTCGCCGACCTCTTTCTCGGTACGCTGTGCGTCGACGTCGAAGACTCTTTCAAGCCTTACCTGGCCGAGATGCCTTTTGAAAGAGCGTGACCCCCGCTGTTGGTGCTTTGTGCCTGGAGCAGGTCCCGAGTGCAGCGGGCGATAGCGTGTGCACGCTGCAGGGTGGAAAGATGTTCGCAGTGCGAAGCGGGTGCTTCCAGGCTCAGCGGAATGCCGGGCGGCAAGGCGTCCAGCAGGTCAAGCAGTGGCAGTGACCCTTCCCCCGGATAGAGCCGATGGAAGCGGGCTTCGACAGGGATTTGCGAGGCCGGCGGGAGCGCGGCGGGGGCATCGCATATCTGCGCGTAGCACAGCAGGCCGGGATCCACCTTGCGCAACGAGTCTGGGGTTCCCCCCGAGCGACTCAGGTGCAGCGCATCCACGCAGATGCCCAGGTTCGGATGCTTCACGAGCTTTACCATGCGCAACGCATCCTCGATCGTCCCGATACTGCGGTAGATCATGAACTCCAGCATCGGCTTGATGCCCAGCCGTGCTCCGGCCTCGCACAGCTCCGCGAATCTTTCCACCGTCCGCGGCTCCTCCGAAGCAAGGTGTTCGGCGACCAGCACCGACGTGCATAGCATGTACTTCGCACCGAGCCTGCTCGCAAATTCCATGGCGGGAAGCATGCTCCTGATATCGGTGCGAGGCCCGACGCGGAATACCTCGATATCAAGGACCTTCAATCCCGTGGCATCGAGGCGCTGCTCGATGTCACGCAACAAGGTCGCGTTCCCCATTACGTCGACGTCGGTTGGCATGCCCGGCTGCAGCCGCAACCCGACGGCATCGAATCCGGCAGCATGCGCCGCGTCGATCTGCACGAGGTGCGATGCCGGCAGGACGCTCAGCGGCGCGAGTGAAAGGATGTTCACCGTTTTATTGATGAAGGGAATCTCCCGGTCAAGGGATACTACTCCAAAGCCACCCTTCACGAAACCCGTTCAGGATGCCCCACCGCTTGCGGTGGGGAGGAATGAACGATCTTGGGGTAGGCTCGATGCCTACCCCAAGATGAAGGGGTGAGTAGAATGGTCGCATGGTGTGGAGACGAGCGGCGCATTCGG
>JACQOI010000056.1 GCA_016202615.1 Betaproteobacteria bacterium | reverse complement strand
GGCGCCCGCCGCCCATGCACACGTACGCGCGCCCGTAGCTCTTGCGGATGATCACCGAGAGGCGCGGCACGGTGACCAGCGTCATCGCGTTCATGAAGTTCATGATCTTGCCCGGCGCGCCCGCGCGCTCGGCCTCGGTGCCGATCTGGAAACCCGGAGTATCCACCAGCAGCACGATCGGCACGTTGAAGGAATCGCACAGCACGAGAAAATCCACGATCTTGCGGCAGGCATCGGCATCCAGCGCGCCGCCGCGGTGCAGCGGATTGTTGGCGATGATGCCGACGCTTTTGCCGCCGAGCCGCGCGAGCGCGGTGAGCGCGCTCTTGCCGAAGCGCGGCTTCAGCTCGAACACGGTGTCCTTGTCGGCGATGCACCTGACGATTTTCCTGACGTCGTAAACCTGGGTGCGCTTCTCGGGCAGGATGGCCATGATGTCCCTCATGCCTTCGCCCGAGCCGGCGGCCACCGGCGCATCGGGCGGCGCTTCGTTGTGGTGGCTCGGCAAGTAGGAGAGGAACCGCTTGATCGCGTCGAACATCTCCTGCTCGGTGTCGACCACCTGATCGACGAGGCCGGTCACCTCGGAGTGCATGCGCCAGCCGCCGAGCTCGTCGAGGTCGGCTTTCTCGCCGAGCGCCATTTCGATCAGGCGCGGGCTCGAGACCGCCATCGTCGCACCCTTGTGCATCACCGCGAAGTCGGCGAGACACGCGAGCCACGCCGAGGAACCGAACGAGGGCCCGATGACGGCGGTCGCGAGCGGCGTTTCGCGCGTGCGGCGGAACTGGGTGATGTCGTTGCCGAGCAGCAGGCCCATGCCGCGCGAGCCCATCGCATCGGGCAGGCGCGCGCCGGTCGACTCGCCGATGATGACGAGCGGCATGCCGCGCTCGGTCGCGGTGCGCTTCATGTGCCCGATCTTCTTGCTGTTGGTGGCGCTGGTCGATGCGCCCTTGACCGTGAAGTCGTTGACCACCACCGCGACGTCGCGGCCGTTGATGCGGGCAAATCCCGCGATCTTGCCGTCGGTCGGGGTCTCGTCCGCCTGCTCCGGATACACGCCCGAAGTGCCGAACAGCCCGGATTCGAAAAAGCTGTCTTTGTCGACGAGGCAGGCCACGCGCTCACGCGCATTCAACTGGCCGGCCTGCTTGCGTTTCGCAAGCTTCTCCGGGCCCCCCATTGCGAGCGCCTTGGCGCGCCGCGCTGCATACTCAGCCAGCAATGCTTCGAATGCCATCTTTGCCTCTCGTGCCAAAAAAAACGCCGTTCAACCCCCAGCAGCCTGTCGGACTTAGCATTAGGCGTTTGTCCGACCCAAGTCCGACAAACTCCTGGCTTCTGGACTTCCGCGATGACGGCGGATCAGGTTGTGCAACGGGATGGCGGGCGGGATGGTTAAGGGTGGTGCGGGAAGCCGGTTTAACGTAATGCTACCTTGGGCCGGAATATTCAACCTTCAAGGATCGCCACAACCTGGCCTTCGGCGACCGGGTCTTTTTCCGTGACCAGGATTTCCTTCACCGTGCCGCCCTCCTCGGCGATCACCGGAATTTCCATTTTCATCGACTCGATCACGATCAGCGTGTCGCCCTCCTCGACCTTGTCGCCGGGCTTGGATCTGAGCTGCCACACGGTACCGGTAATTTCTGATTTGACTTCGATTCGCGCCACTATTCGTATCCCCGCTCGGACAACCCCGCGCCGCATGGATGCGTCAAACGGGAAGACGAAAGTATAGCATCGCGCGCAATGCGGCAGCGCCCGTTGTAACGCCGCACGCGAGCGCTTACCATTAGTGCTTGTGCGTATCAAAGTGCCGCGCCATCCCGATTCAAGCAAGGAGCAATCATGTCCTCACTACCGGAATCAAAAGACGCCGCCTTGAGGTTGCTGCGCAGGCTGATGATGGCCATGGTGTTGGCAGCGGCCGCCGGCGCCGCGGCTGCACAGGGGGTGAAACTGCCGCCGGTCGATGAGGGGGCGGGCGATCCGGGCTGGATTCGTTTCAAGGCGCGGCTGCTCGAGGCGCTCGCAAAGCGCGATCAGAAATTCATTCTCGGCATCGTCGACGGCAAAATCCGCAACATTTCCCCCACGGACGGGGTCGCCGAATTCAGAAAGCTGTGGGAACCGCACTCCGCCGACAGCCCGCTGTGGGTCGAGTTGCCGAAGCTGCTGTTTCTCGGCGGCGCGTTTGTCAAACGCGGTAAAGCCGGCAACGAATTCTGCGCGCCTTACGTTCACTACAAATGGCCGGACAACGCCGCTGCCGACGCCTCGGGCGCGATCATCGCCAAGGAAGCATTGATGAAAGCGAAGCCAGCTACCGCCGCGGAAACACTGCAGACGCTGTCCTACGACCTGGTGAAGGTGCTCGACTGGGAAGTTGCCGACGAAGACAAGGAAAGCAAGCAGAAGTGGGTCAAGATCCAGACCAGGGCGGGCGACGGCTACGTGCCCGAAGAGCAGGTCCGCAGTCCGCTCGAATACCGCGCGTGTTTCGTCAGGAGCGGCGCGGGCTGGCGCATGACCGGACTCGAAGTCGGCGAATAGCCTGTTCGAAAAAGCATTAATTGGGTGCGCTTGCGCACCATCCGGTTCGAAAAAACATTAATTCGAGTAGGGTGCGCTTGCGGACCATCCGGTTCGAAAAAACATTAATTCGAGTAGGGTGCGCTTGCGCACCATCCGGTTCTAAAAAGCATTAATTCGAGTAGGGTGCGCTTGCGCACCATCCGGCAATCGGTGCGCAAGCGCACCCTACACCTCTTTTGAAGTGGAATTGGAATAACCCCTCACGCCTCATTCAATAACTCGTCGGCCAGTTGGCGAGCCGATGCCCGCCGACGCCGTTTTTCAGGCGCAGGCGGTGCACCTGCAGCGCGCGGATCAGGTAGTCGCGGGTGTCGCGCGGGTCGATCACGTTCTGCGCCTCATACAGCCCGGCGAGCGCCCACGCTGACGTGTCGCGCTGCACTTCAGCGACCAGCTGCCTGAAGCGCTCGGGGTCGTCTTCCTGCCTGAGGCCGTGCAGCACGTTCACACTCGCCGCGGGATCCATGAAGCCGAGATCGGCGGTCGGCCACAACGCCACCTCGTCGGCGCCCTTGCCGCAGGCCATGTTGATATAGGCCTGGCCGTAGCTCTTGCGCAGGATGACCGTGATCTTCGGCACCGTGACCTGGCTCATTGCGTTCATCCAGTTGATCACTTTGCCGGGCATGCCGCGCATTTCGCCCTCGACCCCGATCAGGAATCCGGGCACGTCGACCAGGAACACGAGCGGCACGTTGAACGAGTCGCACAGCACCATGAAGCTGGTGACCTTCTGGCACGCGTCGGCGTCGAGCGCGCCGCCTTTGAACAGCGGATTGTTGGCGATGAAACCGACGCTTTTACCGTCGAGCCGCGCCAGCACCGTTGCGACCGATTTGCCGTAACGCTCCTTGAGCTCGAAGCACGTGCCCAGGTCCGCAATCGCCTTGATCACCTTGCGCACGTCGTAGACCTGATGGCGCGACTCGGGAACGATCTCCAGCATCCCGCGGCACGGCTCGCCGGAGCCGGGCGCCACCGCCGCTTCCGGCGGCGGCTCGCTGTTGTGGCTCGGCAGATAGGAAAGAAAGCGCTTGATCGCGTCGAGCGCCTGCTCGTCGCTGTCGACCGCGAGATCGGCCAGGCCGGATATGCCGGTGAGCAGTTTCCAGCCGCCCAGCTCTTCGGGCTCGATCGGCTTGTTGATCGCGATCGAAGTCACGCCGGGGCTCGCGATCGCCATGATCGCGCCCTTGCGCATCACGACGAAATCCGACATCGCCGAATACCACGTCGAAGAACCGTAACACGCGCCGAGCAGCGCCGATACCCACGGCGTCTCGCGCAGACGCTGGTATTCGGTCGGGTCCTGCGCAATGATCGCGCGCCCCGCGGCGCCCATTCGGTCCGGCATGCGCGCGCCGCTCGACTCGCCGAGGAAAATCAACGGCAGGCCGCGTTGGGCCGCGGCTTGCTTCACGTGCCTGATCTTCTTCATGTTGGTGACCGACGACGACGCGCCGAGCACCGTGAAGTCGTTCGACACCAGCGCGACCTCGCGGCCGGCGATGCGCGCGAATCCCGCGACCTTGCCGTCGGCGGGCGTCTTGTCGCTCACCTCGGGCCGGATGCCGACCGCGAACCTGCCGGATTCGATGAAGCTCGCCTTGTCGATCAGGTAGTCGATGCGCTCGCGCGCGTTGAGATGACCTTCAGCCTTGCGCCTGGCGAGCTTGTCCGCGCCGCCCATCGCGAGCACGCGCTCGGTGCGTTCGCGCAGTTGTTTCAATAGATCTTCAAATGGCACCGCGTGTACCCGTTCGGATTCGATATCGCAATTAAAAATAAAATATCGTAGGGTGCGCCGTGCGCACCGGCGGTCATGGTGCGTGGAACGCACCCTACAAAATTCGTTTTGAACGCAAATTGAAATAAGTCCGACAAACTCCCCGCGGGCGGCGCTGCGGCAAGCAGAGAAAAAATTGCCCCGGAGGCTATCCGGGGCAAATCGGGTGTTGCTGTGCGCGGCCCGCTCAGTCGGCTGGTGCGGTAAGCACCTCTGCGCGCTTCTTGCGGACCTGCGGCGCGATGACCATGAGCAGCAGCGCGAATGCCACCAGCAGCATGCCGAGGCTGATCGGGCGCGTGAAGAACACGCTCGGGTCGCCGCGCGAGATCAGCATCGCGCGCCGCAGGTTTTCTTCCATCAGTTGCCCCAGCACGAACCCCAAGATCAACGGCGCGGGCTCGCAGCCCCACTTCGAGGAATAGTAGCCGAAGTAACCGAAAAGGGCGGCCACATACACTTCGAAGTGGGAATTATTGAGCGAATACGCGCCGATCGCGATGAACAGCAGGATGCCCGGAAACAGCAGCCGGTAGGGGATCTTCAAAAACTGCACCCACATCCCGATCAGCGGCAGGTTGAGAAGCACCAGCATGCCGTTGCCGATCCACATCGAGGCGATCATGCCCCAGAACAGATCCGGCTTCTGCGTCATCACCTGCGGCCCCGGGGCGATGCCCTGGATCGTCATCGCGCCGACCATCAGCGCCATCACCGCGCCGGTCGGGATGCCGAGCGTCAGCAGCGGAATGAAACAGGTCTGCGCCGCGGCGTTGTTCGCCGCCTCGGGACCCGCGACGCCCTCGATCGCGCCTTTGCCGAAGCGCTCCGGATTCTTGGCGAGCTTCTTCTCCATCGTGTAGGACGAGAATGCCGCAATCACGGTGTGCGATCCGGGCAGGATGCCGAAGATGGTGCCGATCACGGTGGCGCGCAGGATCGGCCCGATCGACATCTTGACGTCTCGCGGGGACGGCATCAGGCTGTGCACCTTGGACACCTCGACGTGTTTGGTTTCGGACGTCTGACCCAGGTTGGCGATGATCTCGCCAAAGCCGAACATGCCCATCGCGACCGAGACGAAACCGATCCCATCCGACAATTCGGAGACGCCGAAGCTGTAGCGCGCGATGCCCGAGTTGACATCGGTGCCCACCAAGCCCGCCAGGAGGCCAACGAGTATCATGCCGATCGCCTTGATCAGCGAGCCGCTCGCCAGCACCACCGCCGCGATCAGGCCCAGCACCATCATCGAGAAGTACTCGGCGGCGCCGAACTCGAACGCGAGTTCCGCGAGCGGCGGGCCGAACAGCGCGATCAGGATCGTGCCGACGGTGCCGGCGAAGAACGAGCCGATCGCCGCGATCGCCAAAGCGGGGCCGGCGCGGCCCTGCTTGCCCATCTGGTAGCCGTCGATGCACGTCACCACCGAGGAAGACTCGCCCGGGAGATTGACCAGGATCGCGGTGGTCGAGCCGCCGTAGCTCGCGCCGTAGTAAATGCCGGCGAGCATGATCAGCGCCGGCGTCGGCGGCAGATTGAAAGTGATCGGCAGCAGCATCGCGATCGTCGCCACCGGCCCGATGCCGGGAAGCACGCCGATCAGCGTGCCGAGCAGCACGCCGATAAAGCAGTAGATCAGGTTCTGAAAGCTCAGCGCTACGGTGAATCCGAGCGTCAGGTGTTGAATTAGCTCTGTCATGGTTTGCTCCGTCTCGTAGCGTCAGATACTCAATACGACCACGGAAAGAGCTTGAACGGCAAACCCAGACCGTAATGAAAAATACCGATCGTCACGGCCGTCATGCCGGCGGCGAGGGGAATCTGCTCTTTCCATCTGAAATCCCAGCCGCCGAACGCGCCCACGAGCATCATCACGGCGGACGCAATCACCAGCCCCGCGGGGCCGATCAGGAAGCCGAAGAGAGAAGCGGCGCCGAGGATGCACAGCAGCGGCCGCCAATGGGTTTTGGTCGGCTGCTCGCGGTCAACCAGGAAAAACGAACGGCCAAAAACAATCAGGCCCAGCACGACCAATAACGCGCCGAGAACGCTCGGAAAATAAGCAGGCCCCATTCGGACCGCCGATCCCATCGGATAGTTCTGCGAGAATATCGCGAAAAACGCGCCGATCGCGATGAACATGATCCCGGCGTTGAAGTCCTTCCTGTCGCGGTTGTGGAACGCCATTTGATTACCTCCAAACGATAAATTCAAATTCTATCGCGCCAGCCCGGGCTTGCGCGTTTTTAATTGCCCGGCATCATATCCTTTTTTCCGGCGTCAAGCTACCGCGCTGCCTGCCGGCTTGGCCGCGCCACCCATCAGGCCGCGAGCACCTCTTTTTCCATTTCCGGCTGATAACGGCCAAAACATGCCGCGCTGTTGCATTTGGAGCGGTGAAATAGCGCTTGTTGCGCCGCAGCAACGTTGGCTGCCTGGCCTTTCCAGGCCTTGAGCGCGGGCGCCTGCAACGCCCGGCCGTAGGAAAACGACAATGGCCACGGCAGCGCGGCCCCCGCCGCGTTCATGGCGTTCAGATGCGCGGTGGCGTGCTCGTCGCTCTGGCCGCCCGACAGGAACACGATGCCGGGAAGGGCCGCCGGGACCGTGCGCCTGAGGCAGCGGATCGTGGCTTCGGCCACCTGCTGCACGCTTGCCTGCTGCGGGCAGTCCTTGCCGGAGATCACCATGCTCGCCTTGAGGATCGAGTGTTCGATGCGCACGCGCTGCCGATGGAGCTCGTGGAATAACGTTTGCAGCGTGATTTCAGTGACGTCGAAACAGCGCTCAAGCGTATGGTTGCCGTCCATCAGCACCTCGGGCTCGACGATCGGCACCATGCCGGCCTCCTGGCATAGCGCTGCGTAGCGCGCGAGCGCGTGAGCATTGGCGGTGATGCAGTAATCGCTTGGGATGTCCTTGCCTATGGTGATGACAGCGCGCCATTTGGCGAACATCGCGCCCATCTTCTTGTATTCGGCCAGCCGCTCGCGCAGGCCATCCAGGCCTTCGGTCACCTGCTCGCCGGGCGCGCCGGCGAGGCTCTTGGCGCCGGTGTCGACCTTGATGCCGGCGAGGATGCCGTTTTTCTTCAACACTTGCGCGAACGGCGTGCCGTCCCTGGCCGCCTGCCTGATGGTCTCATCGTAAAGTATCATGCCGCTGATGAACTGCGACAAGCCATTGGCGGTGATCAAAAGGTCGCGATAGGCGCGCCGGTTCTCGACCGTCGATTCGACCCCGATCGAGTCGAAGCGCTTCTTGATGGTACCGCCCGATTCGTCGATGGCGAGTATGCCTTTGCCCGGGGCGACCATCGCCGCCGCCGTCGTTGCGAGTTCGCGTTCAAACATGTTCACCTCCTGCTGCAGCGCGTTGCTCCGGGACAGTCATTCGGGACTGCCCGAAAATATTAATTCTACCGCTTTACCGGCCTGATTTGCCATAGCGAAATCAGGCGGTGCGGCGCTCGCCCAGGGGCTTTTGGCTGCGGCCGCCGCGCTTAACTTGCCACGGCAAGTTAGCCTCCGCCGAAATCCCCAGTCGCCGAGCATCAAGCGTGCCGATGCTCGAACCCCGAAGGGGCTTTTGGCTGCGCCGAAATCCCCAAAGCCGGCGAGCATCAAGCGTGCCGATGCTCGCCGACTTTGACGATTTTCATGGTGTTGGTGCCGCCCGCCTTGCCGAAGGGCTCGCCGATGGTGAGCGCCATATAATCGCCGTTACGCACCGCGCCACGCTTCAACAGCTCGTCCTCGGCCATGGTGAGCGCGCGCTCGGGATCGCGGGAACCGCGAAACTTGACCGGATAAACGCCGCGGAACAGCGAAACACGGCGGCGCGTCTCGACCACCGACGACAGCGCATAGATCGGCACGCCCGAGCTCATGCGCGACATCAGCAACACGGTTTTACCGCTCTGGGTCATCGCCGCAACCGCCTTGACATTGAGATTGTTGGCGGTGAAGATCGTCGCGCGCGCAATGGCTTCCTCGACACTCGCCGGCGGCTCGGCGCGCCGCCGCTCCAAGGCAAACGCGTCTTCCTTCTCAGCCTCGAGACACACGCGCGCCATTGCCGCCACCGTCTCCGCCGGGTATTGCCCGGTCGCGGTTTCAGCCGACAGCATCACCGCATCGGTGCCGTCGAGCACGGCGTTGGCGACGTCCGAGACTTCGGCGCGCGTCGGGATCGGGTTGCTGACCATCGACTCCATCATCTGCGTCGCCGTAATCACGAGCTTGTTACGGTCGCGCGCCATGCGGATCATGCGCTTTTGCAGCGCGGGCACCACGGCATCGCCGACCTCGACCGCGAGGTCGCCGCGCGCGACCATGATGGCGTCCGACGCGCCGAGTATCTCGGCCAGCGCGGGGATCGCCTCGGCGCGCTCGATCTTGGCGACGATCATGCTCCTGCCGCCGGCCTGCAGCATCAGGTCGCGCGCCCACTGGATGTCGGCGCCGGAGCGCGGGAACGACACCCCGAGGAAATCCGCCTTCAGCTGCGCGGCGGTCTTGATATCCTGCATGTCTTTTTCGGTCAGCGCCGGCGCAGTCAGCCCGCCGCCCTTGCGGTTGATGCCCTTGTTGTTCGACAATGCGCCGCCCTGCTCGACCAGGCAGAAAACGCGCGGACCCCTGACCTGCGTCACGCCGAGCACGATGCGCCCGTCGTCGAGCAGCAGCGTGTCGCCGGGCGCCACGTCTTTCGGCAGGTTCTGATAATCGAGTCCGACGCGATCCCCGTCGCCGAGCGTGCACTCGGCGTCGAGCACGAACTTGTCGCCGCTGCGCAGCGTGATGCTGTCGTGTTTGAAGCGGCCGATGCGGATCTTGGGGCCCTGCAGATCGACCAGCACGCCGACCGAGCGGCCGGCTTTGCGCGCCAAGTCGCGCACCAGCTCGACGCGCCGCGCGTGCTCCTTGGCGGTTCCGTGGGAAAAATTCATGCGCACCACATCGAGCCCGGCTTCGATCATGCGCGCGAGCGTTTGCTTGTCGCTCGAGGCGGGGCCGAGCGTAGCGACAATCTTGGTACGGCGGGGCATGATTTTTAGTCTCGTGTTTCGAGTTTCTGGTTTCAAATTTCTGGAATCCGATGCTTGGGCGCTTGCCGGCTTAATTTCGCGGCGGGTGTTTCAAACTTGAAACCTGAAACTTGTAATCCGAAACCGGTTTTTAGCCTGCCCGCTCCTCGAGGATTTCGACCGCAGGCAGTTTTTTGCCCTCGAGAAACTCTAGGAACGCGCCGCCGCCGGTCGAGATATACGACACTTTATCGGTGATGCCGTACTTCGCGATGGCGGCGAGCGTGTCGCCGCCGCCGGCAATGGAAAACGCTTTGGATTCGGCGATCGCGCGCGCAATGCGCTGCGTGCCGGCGCTGAACTGATCGTGCTCGAACACACCGACCGGGCCGTTCCAGACGATGGTGCCGGCGCGCGCAAGGATGCGTGCGAGATATTCGCTCGCTTGCGGCCCGATGTCGAGTATCAGGTCGTCTGCGCCGACTTCAGTTACTTTCTTGAGCGAGGCTCTGGCGCGCGCCGAGTTTTCCCCGGCGCAGACGACGTCGACCGGAATCGGCACTTCGCCGCCTTTGGCTCTCGCCGCAGCGATGATGTCCTTCGCTTCCTGCACCAAGGCGGGTTCGGCGAGCGACTTGCCGATCCCGTGACCGGCGGCGAGGATGAAGGTATTCGCGATACCGCCACCCACGATCAACTGGTCGACTTTCTCCGCCAGCGATTTCAGGATGGTGAGCTTGGTCGAGACCTTGGACCCGGCCACTATCGCCACCAGCGGACGCTGCGGATGCTGCAACGCCTTGCCGAGCGCCTCGAGCTCCGCCGCCATCAACGGTCCGGCGCACGCTACCGGCGCGAATTTTGCCATACCGTGTGTGGTCGCCTCCGCACGATGCGCGGTGCCGAACGCATCGTTGACATAAACATCGCACAGCGCCGCCATTTTTCTGGCCAGCGCGTCGTCGTTCTTTTTTTCGCCTTTATTGCCGCGGCAGTTCTCGAGCAGCGCCACCGTGCCGGGCTCGATATCGACGCCATCGACCCAGTCGCGTATGAGCGGCACCGGCACGCCGAGCAGTTCGGACAGCCGCCGCGCGACCGGCGCGAGCGAGTCTTCGGGTTTCACTTCGCCTTCGGTCGGGCGCCCGAGGTGCGATGTCACCATCACCGCGGCGCCGGCCTTGAGCGCGCGCTGAATCGCCGGCACTGAAGCGCGTATGCGCGTATCGTCGGTAATGTTGCCGTTGTCGTCCTGCGGCACATTGAGATCGGCACGGATGAACACTCGCTTGCCGGCGAGGTTCAGGTCGGTCATTTTCAACACGGACATGCTTCGCATTCCTGCCTGAGCTATCAGCTTTCAGCCATCAGCGGTCAGCCAAACCGTGAATTCGCTGAGCGCTGAATGCTGATCGCTGACCGCTACTTCGCATTCATCAGCGCGGTGGTAACGTCGAGCATGCGGTTCGAAAAACCCCACTCGTTGTCGTACCACGACAGCGCTTTCACCAACGTGCCGCCGGTCACCTTGGTCAACGTCGCATCGAAAATACTCGAAGCAGGGTTATGGTTGAAGTCGATCGATACCAGGGGCCCGCTGCTGTATTCGAGCACGCCTTTCAACTCGCCGCCCGCGGCGGTTTTCATCGTTGCGTTGATTTCGTCGACCGTGGTTGCGCGTGCGGCGGTGAAAACCAGGTCCACCAGCGATACGTTGATGGTCGGAACGCGCACCGCGAAACCGTCGAGCTTGCCGTTCAGCTCCGGCAGCACCAGCCCGACAGCGGCCGCGGCGCCGGTCTTGGTCGGAATCATCGACATCGTCGCCGAGCGGGCGCGGCGCAGATCCTCGTGATAAACGTCGGTCAGCACCTGGTCGTTGGTATAGGCGTGCACCGTCGTCATCAGCCCCTGCACGACCCCGATCTTGTCGTGCAGCGCCTTCACCATCGGCGCCAGACAGTTGGTCGTGCACGACGCGTTCGAAATCACCGTATGGCTGGCTTTGAGCGTTCTGTGATTGACGCCATAGACCACGGTGGCGTCAACGTCCTTGCTCCCGGGCGCAGAGAGAATCACTTTCTTCGCGCCGCCCTTCAGGTGCGCCCCCGCTTTTTCCTTGCTGTTGAAAAGCCCGGTGCACTCGAGCACGACGTCGACGCCGAGCGAGCCCCACGGCAATTCGGCGGGGTTGCGCTGCGCCAGCACCTTGATCTTGTCGCCGTTGACGACCATGGAATCGCCGTCCACCGCGACCGTGCCGTTGAACTTGCCGTGCGCGGTATCGTAGCGCGTCAAGTGCGCGTTGGTCTCGGCGTTGCCGAGGTCGTTGATCGCGACGATCTGGAGGTCGTGCTTTTTGCCCGACTCATAATGGGCGCGCAGGATGTTGCGGCCGATGCGGCCGTAGCCGTTGATTGCTACCTTGATGGTCATGGTCTAACTCCCGAAAGAAAAATCTCGCCGCGAAGGCGCAAAGACGCAGAGGAACCGCAAAGAAAAACCGTACCGCTCTTTGCGTAATCTTTGCGCCTTCGCGCCTTTGCGGTCAAGTCCTTATAAAACGCCTTTCACCGCGTTGACGACGTTCTCGACGGTGAAGCCGAAGTGCTTGAACAATTCGCCGGCCGGCGCCGATTCGCCGAAGCGGTCGATGCCGACCACCGCGCCTTCGAGCCCGACGTACTTGCGCCAGAAATCGCTGACGCCGGCCTCGACCGCGACGCGCGGAATGCCGCGCGGCAGCACGCCGTCGCGATACGTCGCATCCTGCCGGTCGAATACCGTGGTCGAAGGCATCGACACCACGCGCGCCGCAATACCCTGCGCGGAAAGTGTTTGTTGCGCGGCGACCGCAAGCGCGACCTCGGAGCCGGTGGCGACGATCACGCATTGCGGCTTGCCACTCGCTTCCGCCAGCACGTAGCCGCCGCGCGCGATGGCTTTGATCTGCTCCGCGGAACGCTTCTGGAACGGCAGGTTCTGGCGCGACAACAGCAGGCTGGTCGGGCCGTTCCTGCGCTCGATCGCGGCGATCCATGCCGCCGCCGACTCGACCGTGTCGCACGGCCGCCACACGTCCATGTTGGGAATGATGCGCAACGCGGCGGCATGTTCGACCGGTTGGTGCGTGGGGCCGTCTTCGCCGAGCCCGATCGAGTCGTGCGTGAACACGTGGATGGCGCGGATCTTCATCAGCGCCGCGACACGCAGCGCGTTGCGGCAGTAGTCGGAAAACACCAGAAACGTGCCCGTGTACGGAATCAACCCGCCGTGCAGGCTCATGCCGTTGACGATCCCCGCCATGCCGAACTCGCGCACGCCGAAATGGAGGTAATTGCCGCCGGCAGACGGGCTCACCGCCTTCGAGCCCGACCACATGGTGAGGTTGGACCAGGTGAGGTCGGCCGAGCCGCCGACCAGCTCGGGCATCGCCGGCGCCAGCGCCTCGATCGCGTTCTGCGAGGCCTTGCGCGTGGCAATGGTCTCGGCCTTCTCGTTCGTCTTCGCGACAAACGCATCACCATGCGCGCGCCAGTTGGCCGGCAACTCTCCCGCACTGCGGCGCTTCAATTCGGCCGCGAGCTGCGGGTGTGCCTTGGCGTAGGCGGCGAACTTCGCGTTCCATTCCGCTTCGAGCGCCGCGCCGCGCGCGCGCGCGTCCCAGCCGGCATATACGGCTGCCGGAATTTCGAACGGCGGATGGTTCCAGCCGATATTGGCGCGCGTCGCCGCGACTTCCTTGTCGCCGAGCGCAGCGCCGTGGCAGTCGTGGCCGCCCTGCTTGTTCGGCGCGCCTTTGCCGATCACGGTCTTGCAGCAAATCAGCGTCGGCCGCTCACTCTGCGCCGTGGCTTGAGTGAGCGCCCGCTCCACCGCGTTGAAATCGTGCCCGTCCACGTCGGAAATTACCTGCCAGCCGTAGGCTTCAAAGCGCTTGGGCGTGTCGTCGGCGAACCAGCCCTTGACGCCGCCGTCGATCGAAATGCCGTTGTCGTCATAGCACGCGATCAGCTTGCCCAAGCCCAACGTGCCGGCGAGCGAGCACGCTTCGTGCGAAATGCCTTCCATCAGGCAGCCGTCGCCGACGAACACCCAGGTGCGGTGATTGATGATGGCGAAGCCGTCGCGGTTGAATTCGACGGCGAGCAGGCGTTCCGCGAGCGCCATGCCGACGGCGTTGGCGAGCCCCTGCCCGAGCGGGCCGGTGGTGGTCTCGACGCCCGGCGCGCAGCCGTACTCGGGATGGCCCGGCGTCTTCGAATGCAGCTGGCGGAAACGCTTGATCTCGGCCATCGGCAGGTCGTAGCCGGTGAGATGCAGCAGCGCATACAGCAGCATCGAGCCGTGGCCGTTCGACAGCACGAAACGGTCGCGGTCGAACCATTGCGCATTGGCCGGGTTGTGCCGCAGGTGGTGGTTCCACAACACTTCCGCGATTTCCGCCATGCCCATCGGCATGCCGGGATGGCCGGAATTGGCCTGCTGCACGGCGTCCATCGCAAGCGCGCGGATCGCGTTGGTGAGTTCGAGGCGGGAGCCCATTGACTGAGTGTCCTTGCGGGGAAGCTGAGACCGGCGAGAGCCGCCAATTATCTTAGAAACCGGCGGCTTTGGCTACGTTTGACACGCGGGGCCCGTCCGACGCAGCCGAACGCCTCGAGGCGCGCCTTGCAGATGTCGCGCGCATTCACTCGCCGTTGCGGCGGGCGAGTTTTATTCCAAGCTGCTTCAGCTTGCGGTAGAGGTGCGTGCGCTCGAGCCCGACGCTGTCGGCGACGCGGCTCATGTTGCCCCCTTCCTGCGCGATGTGGTGCTCGAAATACACGCGCTCGAACGCATCTCGCGCCTCGCGCAGCGGCAGATCGAGCGGCAGGCCGGGGACCGACGCCTGCTGCGCGCCGAACACCGACAACACCTGGTTCACGTCGCCAACGCCGATTTCCTCGCCGGGCGCGGTGAGCGCGAGCGTGTGCACAACGCTCTCCAGCTGGTTCAAATTGCCCGGCCAGTCATAGTTGCGCAGCGTATTGAGTGCGGCGGTGCTGAAATGGCGCGGCGCCACTTCCTTCGCTTCAACGCAGCGCAGCAGGAACAGGTTGGCGAGATCGGGAACGTCCTCGCGGTGCTCGCGCAGGCTCGGCACACGCAGCGTTACCGTCGCAATCGCGGCGTAAAGGCGCGCGTCGAACGCGCCCTGCGCCACCAGTTCCGGCAGCGGGCGCGAGGTCGCGCAGATCAGCCGTGTGTTGTATTTTTCGAGCTTGCCGGCGATCAGCAGCAGGCCTTTCTGTTCCATGCGGTTGAGCTCGCCGACTTCGTGCAGGTAGAGCGTCCCCTCGCGCGCCTGATTGAGCAGATCGAGCGGCGTCTCGGCAAGCGCCGCCAGGTTGTCGGGCGCGGCCCACGTCGCGTTCGGCTGGTGCATGAACTTCGCGCATAATTCGACGCCGCTGCCGGCCTCGGCCGTCAGCAACAGCGGTGACTTCAGATTGGCGACGCGCTCCAGACGCTGCTTGAGTTCGGCCATCACCGGCGCGCGACCGAGGGTCGCCAGCACCAGCGTCGGCTTCGCCTGCCGCTCGCCGCTCCTGAGCGCCCGTCCGACCGTCGCCAGCAGCTTCTGCAACGCGATCGGCTTCTCGAGAAAATCGTAGGCGCCGATGCGGGTCGCTTCGACCGCCGTATCTATCGTGCCGTGGCCCGACATCATCACCACCGGCATCGTCAGCAGCCCGGAGCTCGCCCACTCCCTGAGCAGCGTGATGCCGTCGGTATCCGGCATCCAGATATCGAGCAACACCAGGTCCGGCCGTGCCTGGTTGCGCTGCGCGCGCGCCTGGCTCGCGTTTTCCGCGAGCCGCACCTGGTAGCCTTCGTCACGCAGGATCTCCGACAGGAGCTCCCGGATTCCAATTTCGTCATCGACCACTAAGATCTGCTGCATAACGCCAATCCCACACTAAACGCGCGCTGCGGTTCTGGTTACGGCGGTTTGCGCCACGGGTGCAGGGAACGTGAGCGTGACGCGCGCGCCATGCGGCGCGACGTTTTCAATTTCCACCGTCCCGCCGTGCTCTTCGATTATTTTCTTCACGATCACCAGGCCCAGGCCGGTGCCTTTCGGTTTGGTCGTCACGTACGGCTCGAACGCGCGTTGCATCAGCTGCTCGGGAAAGCCGCTGCCGTTGTCGGTGATGGTTACGCGCATCCCGCCGGCAGCGGGTTCCGAGCGCACCACTATACTCGGGTTGGCGCTGTCCGCGAGCGCGTCCTGCGCATTTTGCAGCAGGTTGTGTATCACCTGGTGCAATTGCGCCGGATCGCCGAAGATGCGCGGCAGGCCCGGCGCCAATTCGATGCGCATCCAGCCCGTGAGCGATTCGTAGAGCGTCAGCACTTCGCGCATCAGCGCGTTGAGGTCAATCTCCTGCGGCGTCGGTTCGGGCGTGCGCGCATATTGGCGGAACGCGTCGACCATGTCCTTCAGCGCGCTTACCTGGTTGACGATGGTCTGCGTCGAGCGCAGCAGGACTTCGGCTTCGGCCGCGCCGAGCTTGTCGGCGAGCTTGTGCTGCAGCCGCTCTGCGGAGAGTTGAATCGGCGTCAACGGGTTCTTGATTTCATGGGCGAGGCGCCGCGCGACTTCGGCCCATGCGGCGTCGCGCTGGGCCTGCAGGACATGCGTGATGTCGTCGAACACGACGACATAGCCGGTGCCGCTCCCCGCGGGCAAACGCGTACCGCGCAGCAGCAGCATCTGTTGGCCATTCCTGCCGCTGCGCTCGATTTGCTTCTCCCATTCCACCTGCTCGCCGCCATGGAACGACGCCGCGACCTCGACCGCGAGCTCTTTGAGCGCCGGGTTGCGCTCGTGCCAGCGCCCGAGCTCGAGCCCGGCGAGCTGCGCGATGTCGGCGTCGAGGATCGCGGCCGCGCTGTGGTTGAACGAGCGCAGCCGCAGGGTTTCATCGAACGCGAGCACGCCGGCGGACAGGTTGGCGAGGATGCTTTGCAGGTAGGCGTGGGCATTGGCGAGCTGGGCCTGGTTGCGCTCGGCCACCGCGCGCGCCTCGGCCAGCTGCTGACGCATGGTGTTGAACGATTGCGTCAGCACGCCGAGCTCGTCGTGGCTGGCGACGGTTTCGCGCTGGCTGAAGTCGCCCTGCGCCACCGCGCGCGTGCCCTCGACCAGAAAGCTCAGCGGCGCAGACAGCCGCTCGCTCAGCACGAACGCGAGCGACAGCGCGGTGAGCAGCGCGAGCAACAAGGTCAGCGTCAAAGTCAGCCCATAAAGCCGGCGCAGGCCCTGGCGCGCGAGCAGCAGTTCCTGATACTCGCGCTGCCCGGTTTGCACGGTTTCCGCGTCGAGCGCGAGCTGTCTTGGCACCGGCTGCAGCAACTGCAGCACGCGCAGGTCCTCCGACAGGCTGATGACATTGACCGGCACCAGCACGCGCAGATAAAGGCCCTTGTCGGGAATCGCCTCGATCGCGCTGTAGCTCTGCTGCAGCCTGAGCTGGCGCAGCACCGCCGCGCCCGGCAGCTCCGGCATCAGTCCGGTACGCTCGGCTCCGGAATAGGCCATGATTTTGCCGCGCTGCGTGAACAGCGTTGCCTCCTTCACGCCAGCCTGCTCACGCAGCGTGTTCAGCGCGGTGATGTGCTCGGCCGGGGGGCGCACCGCGAGCGACACCGCCATCGCATCGGCTTTATTGATCAGATCCTTGAGCAGATTGTCGAGTGTGGTGCGGCCGAGATTCAGGCCGCCTTCGAGCGCCTTCTCGACCCGCACGTCGAACCATGATTCGATGCTCTTCGCGACAAACTGTACCGAGACTCCGTAGACCAGCGCGCCCGGCAATATCGCGACGAGCGCGAACAACAGCATCAGCCGCAGCGTGAGCTTGGCGCCGAACACCCCCGCCTTTAGTTTCTGCCGCAGCGTATACAACTGATAGCCGAGCAGCAGCGCGAGGCACGCTGCGAGGCCGCCGTTCAACGCGAGCAACAGCGGGTAGTGCTGCGCGAACAGCGCAGTGTTGGCGCTCGCCGTCGCGAGCAGATAGAGCGTCACCGCGCCGACCACGGCGCACACGATCAGCAGGTACTTGACCGCGCCGCCCTTCAGCACCGGGCGGATGCCGGGCATATCGAGCATCATGGCGTCACGCTCCAGCGCTGCCATTCGGAGCCGAAGTTCCAGTCACGCGAGGCAAGCGCGTTCAGCTGAAACGGCTTCGGCAGCTGCGACACGTCAAGCCGCATGCGCACACCCGCGGTGTAGGTGTTGCCCTTGCCGAGTATCCCCGTCTCGAGTACCTGGCGGCGCCGCACGCGCGACAGAAAGTCGAGCGCTTCCGCCAGCGCGCCGAAATTATGGTAGAACGACCCGACGCCGAGCCGGTACTGGCGCGTCAGGGTATTGTACGACAGCCGGTATTGTTGCCGGGTATTGAAGACTTTCTCGTTCAACCAGTACCAGCGTGGGCGGATGACTTCGAATTCGAGCAGAAAATAGAGCGGGACGCCTTTGTTGAGCGCATCTTCAAGCGTCGTGTTGAGCGCGATCTCGAAGTCGGCCTCGAGAAAATA
The DNA here is from genome assembly GCA_016202615.1 of Betaproteobacteria bacterium. Taxonomy (GTDB): domain Bacteria; phylum Pseudomonadota; class Gammaproteobacteria; order Burkholderiales; family SG8-41; genus PALSA-1004. Next base: position 12,644 of record JACQOI010000056.1, on the reverse strand, counting down.
GCCCTCCTCGCCGGCGACCAGCGCGGCGTGGCGGACTTCGATGCCCTCGGCCTGCGCGGCCGGCGCCGCGAGCAGCGACAGCGCGAGCGCAAACAGCAGGCTATATTTTTTGCAGCAGCGCGTAAAAAAAGCCGTCATGCTCGTTATCCGGCAGCAGCAGGCCTTCAGGTGTCCCGTCCAACGTTGTCACCCCGCGCAACGGCAGCCGCCCGGCGTCAGCATGGCGCGCCAGAAAGTCCGCGACCTGCAGCGAGTTCTCTTCGTGGAAAATCGAACACGTTGTATACAGCAATTTACCACCGCTGGCCAGCAACCGCCACAGGCTGTCGAGCAGGCGCCGTTGCTGCAAAACGAATTGGGGGATATCGGCTGCGCGGCGCAGCCACTTGATGTCGGGGTGGCGGCGCACGACCCCGGATGCGCTGCACGGCACATCGGCAAGGATGCGCTGGAAAGACTTGCCGTCCCACCAGGCTTGCGCGTCGTGCGCGCTGCCGGCTAGCAATTCGGCGTCAAGTCGCAGCCGATCCAGGTTCTGCCGCACGCGCTCGAGCCGCGCGGCGTCGTTGTCGAGCGCCGTCAATTCAAGGTCTGCGATTTCGAGCAGGTGCGTGGTCTTGCCGCCGGGCGCGGCACACGCGTCGAGCACGCGCATGCCGTTTTGCGCATCGAGCAGCGGCGCGGCGAGCTGGGCCCCCGCATCCTGCACCGAGACCACGCCGTCGGCAAATCCCGGCAGCCGCTCGACCGGCAGCGCGCGCGCCAGCGTTATCGCATCCGCGCCGACGGCGGTAGCCCTTATGTCATGCTGCGCCAGCAGCGCGAGATACGCGTTGCGCGTCGTGCGCCTGCGGTTGATGCGCACCGTGAACGGGGGATGCAGGTTGCCTGCTTCCAGCACCGCCGCAAAATAGCGCGGGTATTGCGCGCGCAGCTTGTCAATCCACCACTGCGGATAAGCAAAACGTCCGGCGTCGGTCTGCGCCGCCTTGGTGAGCAGCGCTTCGCGCCGGCGCAAAAAGTTGCGCAGCACGGCATTGATGAGGCCCGCGGCCTGCGGTTCTCCGAGGCGCGCAGCGCACTGCACGGCATGGTCAACGATGGCGTAAGGTGCGGCGCGGGTGTGCTGCAACTGATACAGCGCGACCAGCAGCAGCCAGCGCAGCGCCTCGTCACGCAGCGGTTTCGCGAGCAATTGGGTCAGAACCGCTTCGAGCTGGAAGCCAAAACGCAGGGTGCCGTAACACAAATCGGTGATCGCGCCGCGCTGCTGCGAAGTGAGCTGTGGATGACGCAGCCACACTGCGGCAAGCACCGCATTGAGATTGCGCCCGCCGGCAACGGCGGCGGCGGCGGCGCTGGCAAGCCGCTGGGTTTCGAGCAAGCTCAAGTCCCGAGGCGCAGGCACGGCGCGAGCGTCGCGCCGGCGAGAAATGCGGCGCAGCCAAGCCGCTTGCCGCCGGCTTTCTGCAATTCGATGATGCTGACCGCGCCGCCGCCGGCAGCCACCACGATGCCGCCCGAGCCAGCGCCCACGACCGCACCGGGCGTGCCGGCCTTCTGTTCCAGCGGCCGCCCGCGCCAAATTTTGAGCGTTGCGCCGTGAAGCGTTGTCGTCGCACCGGGCACTGGGTTGAACGCGCGGATCTGGCGGCAGATATCGACTGCGCTGCGCGACCAGTCGATCACCGCTTCGGTTTTCGAAATCTTGTCGGCATAGGTCGCGGCCGCGTCATTCTGCGCGCGCGGCGCCGGCTGTTCGCGCAGCGCACGCACGATGCAGCGCGCGCCGAGTTGCGCCAGCCGGTCGTGCAGCGTCTGCGCAGTGTCCTCGTCGCGGATCGTGATTTTCTCCTGCAGCAGGATGGCGCCGGTGTCGAGTCCGGCATCCATTTGCATGATGGTAATGCCGGTTTCACGGTCGCCGGCGAGCAGCGCGCGCTGGATCGGCGCCGCGCCGCGCCAGCGCGGCAGCAACGACGCGTGGATGTTGAGGCAGCCGCGCGCCGGGATTGCGAGCGCTGCGCGAGGCAGAATCAGGCCATACGCGGCGACCACCATCGCTTCCGCGCCGATAGCGCGCAACCGCTCCTGAATCACCGGCTCCTTCAGGCTTGCCGGTTGCGCCAGCGGCAGTCCGCGCGCGAGCGCGAGTTCCTTGACCGCGCTCGGCCGCGGGTGCAGGCCCCGGCCCGCAGGGCGGTCGGGCTGCGTCAAGGTGAGCGCAACGACATGACCAGCGGCAAGCAACGCGTCAAGCGCGACCGCGGCAAACTCGGGTGTGCCGGCAAAAAAAAGCTTCATAAAGTTGTCGCTGCAGCGCGCGATTATGCACGACGCAGCGGCATGCCTACATCACGCGCTGCCGTTGTTTCCTGAGTTTGGCGAGAATGCGCCGCTGCTTGAGCCGTGACAGATACTCGACGAATACTTTACCTTCGAGGTGATCCATTTCGTGCTGAATGCAGACCGCGAGCATCCCGTCGGCGTCGAGCTCGAACGGCTTGCCCTGAGCGTCGAGCGCGCGCACCGTGATGCGTTCGGCACGCGTCACTTTTTCGAAGATGCCCGGCACCGACAAGCAGCCCTCTTCGCAGTCCGATTTGCCACTGCTGGCAATGATTTCCGGGTTGATAAACACCCTGAGCCGGTCGCGCGTTTCCGACAGGTCGATGATGATCACGCGCCGGTGCACATCGACCTGGGTCGCCGCCAGCCCGACCCCTGGCGCGGCATGCATGGTATCAGACATGTCTTTGATTAAACTACGTATTTCATCGTTCACGACACTCACCGGCGCGGCGACGGTATGCAGCCTCGGGTCAGGGTATTGCAGGATGGGGAGCAAAGCCATAAATCTTGCAAATTTAATAAACTAGGGGCACAATTTAAACTAATCTATGACATTCTCGGCCGGTTCAGGGCCCTAGAGCCTGACTCTGAGCCCTGCAACCAAGATAGGGGGCGCGATGGGTAAGTCAATTATATCGCTGATCATATTGTGCAGCTGGGTCGCGGCCGCGCCTGCTGCCACCACTGCCGACCTGGCCGAGGGCGCGCCTGACCGCTACGTCGTGGTGCCGGGCGACACGCTGTGGGGCATTGCCAGCCGCTTCCTGAAAGACCCCTGGAAGTGGAGCGAGCTGTGGAAAATGAACCAGGAGCAGATCCGCAACCCCAATCGCATTTATCCGGGCGACGTGATCGTGCTCGACAGGTCGGCGCAAGAACTGCGCATCAAGCTGCTGAAGACCAAGACCGTCAAGCTGTCGCCGCAAGTGCGGTCTTCCCCACTTGCACCCGAGCCGGTGCCCACCATCCCGACCGCCCACATCGAGCCGTTCCTGAGCAAGCCGCTGGTGATCGCGCAAAACCAGCTCGCCTCCGCGCCACGCATCGTGCGCACCCAGGAGAGCCGGGTTGCGCTCGGCGCCGGCAACATCGCCTACGTCCAGGGCATCACCAAAGACCAAGGTCTTTACTGGCATCTTTTCCGCACCGGCTCGGCGCTAGTCGATCCCGACACCAAGGAAACACTCGGCTATGAGGCGACCTTCCTCGGCGAGGCAAAAGTCATCCGCCAGGGGGATGTGAGCACGATAGAAATCGTCAAGTCGCCGCTCGAGATTTACGCCGGCGATTACCTGTTGCCGGCGCCGCGCGAAGTTGCGCTCGACAGCTACGTTCCGCGCGCTCCGACCAAGAGGGTCGACGCGCGCATCATCGCCGCGTATGGCGGCCTCTATGAAGTCGGCAGCACCGCGATCGTCGCCCTCAGCAAGGGCGCGCGCGACGGGCTGGAAGTCGGTCACGTGCTGGCGATTCACCGCAACCTCAATGCGGCCACCAACCAATTGCGCGAAAGCTCGCTGTGGGGACGCACCGGATTGATCTATGACGCGAAGAATCCGAAAACCCGTTACGTGAACGAGCCGCTGGTTACACGCGATTCACCCATCTATGGCCGCGTCGGTCCGTTCGGCTATCAATACAAGGACGGCCAGACCAGCCTGCCCACGCCGCCGTTACCGGATGAGCGCTACGGCCTGCTGATGGTATTCCGGGTCTTCGATCGCGCATCCTATGCGTTGATCATGAACGCGGAACGGCAGGTAAACGTGCTCGACATCGCGACCAATCCCTGAGCGCCGCGCCCGGCGGCTGTCCTTCATTCCGCAATTAAGTGGTGTCGGGCAGCGAACCACCGCAATCCCTGCGTGCCCCCCGCCGACCGCAACGAGTACGATGCCTGGCTGCGCCTGACCCTGGTTCCCGGGCTTGGCAACGCCACGCTGCGCAAGCTGCTGCTCGAGTTCGGCTCTCCTGACCACGTGTTCGCGGCGCACCTCGCCGAGCTGCGGCGCTTCGTCGCCGCCGATATCGCCGCGCAGCTCGTGGCTGGAGGCAACGCCGAGGGCGCGCAACAGGCCTTGGTTTGGCTCGCCGATAGCGCGAACCACGTCGTCGCCCTCGGTGACGCTGATTATCCTCAATTGCTGCTCCAGACCACCGACCCGCCGCCGTTGCTCTATGTCAAAGGGCGGCGCGAGCTATTGAATCGCGTGGCGCTGGCGATCGTCGGCAGCCGCAACGCGACCGCGCAAGGCGTCGCCAACGCAGAGGACTTCGCGCGCGCCCTGAGCGACGCCGGGATCACTATCGTGAGCGGACTGGCGCTCGGCATCGACGCCGCCGCGCACCGCGGCGGCCTCGCCGGCGCAGCGGGCAGTATCGCCGTAGTTGGCACCGGCCTCGATGTCGTCTACCCGGCACGCAACCGCACGCTTGCCCACCAGCTCGCGGAGCGCGGCGCGCTGGTTTCCGAGTTCGCGCTCGGCACTCCGGCGCTCGGGGCTAATTTCCCACGTCGCAACCGCGTGATCAGCGGCATGAGCCGCGGCTGCCTGGTGGTCGAGGCTGCGCTGCAAAGCGGCTCGCTGATCACGGCGCGGTTCGCCAACGAGCAGGGGCGCGAAGTCTTCGCGCTGCCCGGATCGATCCACTCGCCGCTTGCGAAAGGCTGCCACGCGCTGATCAAGCAGGGCGCCAAACTGGTCGACTGCGCCAATGACATCCTCGAAGAGCTCAACCTGGCGCCCGCCCCGTCCGCTGCGCGCGCGATGCCGGCGCTCGATCCTGCCGCCGCGCAGCTGCTCGATCTGCTCGGTTATGCGCCGCGCGATCTCGATGCGCTGTGCGCGCGCTCGGGCATGGGCGCCGATGCGATATCGGTGCTGCTGCTCGAGCTCGAGTTACAGGGCCTGGTCGAGACCTTGCCCGGCGGGCAATACCAGCGCGTGCGCTGAGCGCGCATTGCGTCGCATCGACGCAACATTCGCTCGGCACCACATCAGACAAACTTGCTTTGCGGGATTTTTGTTCTTATCATCTTGCGCTCCGTTGAACCGGCCGCGCGCCGTGACTTTTAGCACAAACCACTGATGGCCAAAAAATCAACCGCAGCCAGGAAACCCGCCGTCGCGAAAGACGCCGCGCATGCCGGCAAGAAGCTCATCATCGCCGAGAAGCCGTCGGTCGCGAATGACATCGCGCGCGCATTGGGCGGATTCACGCGCCACGGCGATTGCTTCGAGAGCGACGACTACGTGCTGTCTTCGGCAATCGGGCACCTGCTTGAACTGGTGGTGCCGGAACAATTCGAGGTCAAGCGCGGCAAATGGTCGTTTGCGCACCTGCCGATGATCCCGCCGCATTTCGACTTGCGGCCGATCGACAGGTCGGCCGAGCGCCTCAGGCTGCTCACCAAGCTGATCAAACGCAAGGACGTGAGCGGGCTCATCAACGCCTGCGACGCCGGCCGCGAAGGCGAGCTGATATTCCGTTACATCGTGCGCCACACCAAAACCCAGAAGCCGGTCGAGCGGCTATGGCTGCAGTCGATGACGCCGGCATCGATACGCGAAGGCTTCGCGCAACTGCGCGCCGACAAGGAAATGCTGCCGCTCGCCGATGCCGCGGTGTGCCGCTCCGAGTCGGACTGGCTGGTCGGCATCAACGGCACGCGCGCGATGACGGCGTTCAATTCCAAGTCGGGCGGATTCCATCTCACCACCGTCGGCCGCGTGCAGACGCCGACGCTCGCGATCCTGGTCGAGCGCGAGGAGAAGATCAAAAGGTTCGTGCCGCGCGATTATTTCGAAGTCCATGCGACGTTTGCGGCCAAGGCCGGCGAGTATGCGGGCCGCTGGTTCGACGAGAAATTCAGCCACGACAAAAAGCCCGATGACGGCGACCTCAAAGCCGAGCGCCTGTGGGAACGGGCGCGCGCCGCCGCCATTCGCGCCAACTGCGAAGGCAAGCGCGGGGCGGTCGAGGAGGAACGCAAAGCGTCGTCGCAGCTCTCGCCTCTGCTATACGACCTCACCAGCCTGCAGCGCGACGCCAACGGGCGCTTCGGGTTTTCGGCGAAAACCACGCTCTCGATTGCGCAGGCGCTGTATGAAAAACACAAGGTGCTGACCTATCCGCGCACCGACTCGCGCGCGCTGCCCGAGGACTATCTGAAAACGGTCGCCGCCGCAATGCGGGCGCTCGATAAGCCGTACCAGCCGTTCGTCAATCAGATAACAGCCAACCAATGGGTGCGCCCGAACAAGCGCATTTTCAACAATGGCAAGATTTCGGACCATTTCGCGATCATCCCGACCTCGCTTGCGCCCAAGCATCTGAGCGAGGCCGAAGCCAAGATTTACGACCTGGTGACCAAACGGTTCCTCGCGGTGTTTTTTCCCGCCGCCGAATTCCAGATCACGACCCGCATTACGCGTGTCGAGGGCGAGCCATTCAAGAGCGAAGGTAAAGTCACGGTGCGCGCCGGCTGGCTCGAGATCTACGGCAAGGAAGCCAAGAGCGACGACACGCCGGCGCTGGTACCGGTTACGCCCAAAGAAGCCCCGCGCGCAATCGAAGTCATGGTAGCCGCGCTGCAAACCAAGCCTCCGGCGCGCTTCAATGAGGCGACGCTGCTCTCCGCGATGGAGGGGGCGGGCAAGCTGGTGGAGGACGAGGAGCTGCGCGAAGCGATGCGCGCCAAAGGGCTCGGCACGCCGGCCACGCGGGCCGCGATCATAGAGGGCCTGATCTACGAGAAATATGTGCATCGCAGCGGCCGCGAGCTGCAACCGACTGCCAAGGCGTTTTCACTGATCACTTTATTGCGCGGACTCAGAATCGACGAGCTCTGCTCGCCCGAGCTCACCGGCGACTGGGAATACCAGCTCGCGCAGATGGAGCGCGGCAAGCTGAAGCGCGCTCAGTTCATGAAAAAGATTACGGACATGACGCGTCACATCGTGGAGCGCGCGAAAAAACATGAAAGCGACACCGTGCCGGGCGATTTCTCGACGCTCAAGACGCCATGCCCGAAATGCGGCGGCGTGGTCAAGGAAAACTACAAGAAGTACCAGTGCCAGCAATGCGACTTCGCGCTGTGGAAGATTCTCGCCGGCCGCCAGCTCGAACCGGCGGAAGTCGAGGCGTTGATCACCCTGCGCAGGATCGGGCCGCTGCAGGGTTTCCGCAGCCGCATCGGCAAACCGTTCAATACGCAATTGCGGCTGAGCGCGGAATTCAAGGTCGAATTCGACTTCGGCCAGGGCGCGGACGACGCGGCCGCTCAGCCGCTCGATTTCTCTGATCAGCAGCCGCTCGGCGCCTGCCCCAAATGCGGCGGCCGCGTCTTCAGCCATGGCGTGGCTTACCTGTGCGAGAAGGCGGTCGGGCCCGCCCGCAGCTGCGATTTCCGCTCCGGCAAAATCATCCTGCAGCGCTCGATCGAGCCCGAGCAGATGAAAAAACTGCTCGCCACCGGCAAGACTGACCTGCTGCACCGCTTTATTTCAAAAAAAGGCCGGCCGTTCTCGGCGTTCCTGGCACGCGGCAGCGATGGCAAAGTGAGCTTCGAGTTCGCGCCGCGCGAACCGAGAGCGCCGAAACCCGGCGCCGCCGCCAAGCCGCGCAGGGCCGTCGCGACCTGATCCCGGGTCGCGGGGGCGGGGAACGCCAGCAGCCTGTCGGACTTAGCACTAGGAGTTTGTCCGACCCAAGTCCGACAAACTCCTAGACGTCGAGATTGCGCACGCCGAGCGCGTTCGTCTCGATGAACACGCGGCGCGGCTCTACCAGGTCCCCCATCAGCGTCGTGAAGATTTCGTCCGCGGAAATCGCGTCTTCGATCTGGGCGCGCAGCAGGCGCCGCACCTTCGGGTCCATGGTGGTTTCCCACAGCTGCCCCGGGTTCATTTCGCCGAGCCCCTTGTAGCGCTGGATACCGAGACCTTTTTTGACCTCGTCCAGCAGCCAGTTGAGGGCGTCCTTGACGTCATGGATGGGGCGGCGGTGTTCACCGCGCTTGATGCAGGCGCCCTCACCGAGCAATCCCTGCAGCACCTGCGCGGTTTTCTTGATCTGCTCGTAATCCCCGCTGTGAACGAAATCCTCGTCCAGCGAGGTGAGGTGCAAATTGCCGTGCTGCGTGCGTTTGATGACGAGCAGGTGGCGCTCGTTTTTCTCGTCATATTTGGGCTCGATCGTGATGTCTTCAGCGCGCAGCGCCGCATTCAGGCGCTGCGCGCTGCGCGCTGCGCTTTTCTCGTCCGCTAGATCGATCTCGGGATTCGCCAGGAGCGCTTGCAGCACCGCCGGGTCGATCAGCCGGCTCATGCGGTCGATGACGGCTTCCGCCAGGAAATATTGCTTCGCGACCTGCTCAAGCGCTTCCTGGGTGAGCGGCTTGGCGCCGGCGGACGGGAACAGCTCGGCGTCGTGCAATGCCAGCTTGAGCAGATATTCCTTGAGCTCGTGATCGTCCTTGAGGTAACGTTCGCTTTTTCCGTGCTTGACCTTGTAGAGCGGAGGCTGCGCGATGTAGATATGGCCGCGCTCGATCAGTTCGGGCATCTGGCGGTAGAAGAACGTCAGCAGCAGCGTGCGGATATGGGAGCCGTCGACGTCGGCATCGGTCATGATGATGATGCGGTGGTAACGCAGCTTGTCGGCATTGTACTCGTCCTTGCCGATGCCGCAGCCGAGCACGTTGATCAGCGTCGTGATTTCCTGTGACGACAGCAATTTGTCGAAGCGCGCTTTTTCGACGTTGAGGATCTTGCCTTTGAGCGGCAGGATCGCCTGGAACTTGCGGTCGCGACCCTGCTTGGCCGAGCCGCCCGCCGAGTCGCCCTCGACGAGGTAGAGCTCGCAGAGCGCGGGGTCGCGCTCCTGGCAGTCGGCAAGCTTGCCGGGCAGGCCCATGCCGTCGAGCACGCCCTTGCGGCGCGTCATCTCGCGCGCCTTGCGCGCCGCCTCGCGCGCGCGCGCAGCATCGACGATCTTCGAGGTGATGATGCGCGCGTCCGCCGGGCGCTCCGCGAGGTATTCGCGCAGCCGCTCTGCGACGATCTCCTCCACTACGGGGCGCACCTCGGAGGAGACCAGCTTTTCCTTGGTCTGCGAGGAGAACTTCGGCTCGGGAACCTTCACGGAGAGCACGCAGGCGAGACCCTCGCGCATGTCGTCGCCGGTGGTCTCGACTTTGGCTTTCTTCGCGAGCTCCATCTCCTCGATGTACTTGTTCAGCACCCGAGTCATCGCCGCGCGCAGTCCAGTGAGGTGGGTGCCGCCGTCCTTCTGCGGGATATTGTTCGTGAAGCACAGAACGCTCTCCTGGTAGGAGTCGTTCCATTGCATGGACACTTCTACGGTGATGCCGTCTTTCTCCCCCACGCCGTGGAAGATATTGGGATGCAGGACGTTCTTCGCACGGTTCATGTATTCCACGAAGCCGCGCACCCCGCCCGAGAAGGCGAAGTTCTCCTCTTTGCCGGTGCGCTGGTCGATCAGCACGATCTTCACACCGTTGTTGAGGAACGAGAGCTCGCGCAAGCGGCGCGCGAGGATGTCGTAGTGGTAGTCGATATTCCCGAAGATCTCGCGCGAGGCGAGGAAATGCACCTCGGTACCGCGACGCTCGGTGGCGCCGGTCACCTTGAGCGGCGCGACGGCCTCGCCGCGGCGGAACTCGATCTGGTGCACGCGGCCTTCGCGCCAGACCGTCAGGCGCAGCCATTCGGAAAGCGCGTTCACGACCGAAACCCCGACCCCGTGCAGGCCACCGGACACCTTGTACGTATTCGAGTCGAACTTGCCGCCCGCGTGCAGCTCGGTCATGACGATCTCGGCGGCCGAGCGCTTGAGCTCGTCGTCCTCCTTGATGCCGGTCGGGATACCGCGTCCGTTGTCGATCACCGAGATGGAGTTGTCGGTGTGGATGGTGACCACGATCTCGTCGCAGTATCCGGCGAGCGCCTCGTCGACCGCGTTGTCGACCACCTCGAACACCATGTGGTGCAGTCCGGTGCCGTCGGAGGTGTCGCCGATGTACATCCCCGGCCGCTTGCGCACCGCCTCCAGGCCCTTCAGGACCTTGATGGCGTCCGAGCCGTAATCGTAGATCCCGTTCTTTTCCTCTTCAGACACCTCAGATCCTCATCGGCATGACGACGTACTTGAAATCCTTCTCCGCGGCGTAGGTGATGAGCGCGCTTGAGGACGAATCGCCGAACGCGCATTCGATCTCGTTGCCCGAGACGTTGTTCAGCACATCGAGCAGGTAGTTCACGTTGAACCCGATGTCGAGGGCATCGCCGGAGTACTTCACCTCGAGCTCCTCCTGCGCCTCTTCCTGCTCGGCGTTGGAGGAAACGATCTTGAGGCTGCCGTCGGCGAGCACCCAGCGCACGCCGCGGAACTTCTCGTTCGACAGGATCGCCGCCCGCAGCAGCGCCTGGCGCAGCGACTCGCGCTCGACCTGCATCTTGTTCTTGTGCTGCGTCGGAATGACGCGGGTGTAGTCCGGAAACTTGCCGTCGACGAGCTTGGAGACAAGCTCCACGGCGCCGAAGCTGAATGCCGCCTGCGCGGCGGAGAGCTCGATGCGCACCTCCTCGTCGCTCTCGGCGAGGAGCTTCGCGAGCTCGAGCACGGTCTTGCGCGGCACGATGACTTCCTGACGCGGCAGCTCGGCCGGCAGCTTGAGCGAGGCGTAAGCAAGCCTATGGCCGTCGGTCGCGACGAGCTTGACGCTCTTGTCCTCGACCACCATGAGCAGGCCGTTCAGGTAATAGCGGATGTCCTGCTGCGCCATCGCGTACTGCACCAGGCCGAGCAGGCGGCGCAGCGCCTTCTGCGGCAGGGTAAAGCGCGCTGCCTCGCCGACCGGCTTGGCAAGGCGCGGAAAGTCCTCTGCCGGCAGCGTCTGCAGGGTGAAGCGGCTCTTGCCCGCCTTGACCACGAGCCGCTTGTCCTGCTGCTGCAGCGTCACTTCGGCCACTTCGGGCAGCGCGCGCAGGATGTCGAGGAGCTTGCGCGCTCCAACGGTGAGCGAGCGCGCCTCGGCGGACGCCTCGAGCCCGCTTTTCGCGGTGATCTGGATTTCTATGTCGGTCGCTACGAACGCGAGCGCATCCGCTGCGCGGTCGAGCAGGACGTTGGACAGGATCGGCAGCGTGTGACGCCGTTCAATGATGCCGCTCACCGCCGAAAGGGGGCCAAGGATCTCGTCGCGCTTTGCTTTGACCAGAACCATCTGTTCTTTACCTTTTATATATGGTTAGTAACAGCTAATAGGGCAGATCGGAAAGCGGTATAACTCACGAAACCCTTTTGCCGGCCAGCGCTTGCATCGCGTGCGCGCCCCGGGGAAAGCTGTGGAGCCGCTGTGGACGAATGGGGATCGAATCCGGCCTGCAGCGCATCCGCCGGATTACCCACAACTTGTTCGGACGCGGCGCACAGTTTGTTCATCCCTTCAGCACCTGTTCGAGGATCAGGTAGTCGCGGTTCAATCCCGTGTCCTGCTTGCGCAGGCTGGCGATGGTGCGGCAGGCATGGAGCACGGTCGTGTGGTCGCGGTTGCCGAAAGCCTCGCCGATCTCCGGCAGGCTCATTTGCGTAAGGTCCTTGGCGAGCGCCATCGCCACTTGACGCGGGCGGGCGAGGTTGCGGCTGCGCTTCTTCGAGTGCATGTCCGAGACCTTGATCTTGAAGTACTCCGCCACCGTCTTCTGGATGCCCTCGACGCTTACCTGGCGGCTCGCCACGTTGAGAATGTCGCGCAGCGCTTCCTTGGCGAGATCCAGCGAAAGCTCGCGTCCGTTGAACCGGGAAAACGCGAGCACCTTCTTTAGCGCCCCCTCAAGCTCGCGCACGTTCGAGCGAATATGCTTGGCGATGAAGAACGCGATGTCTTCCGGAAGCTCGATGGAATCGGCTTCGGCCTTTTTCAGCACGATGGCCACGCGCATCTCGAGCTCGGGCGGCTCGATCGCGACGGTGAGGCCCCAGCCGAAGCGCGAAATCAGCCGCTCTTCCATGCCGGCGATTTCCTTCGGGTAGGTATCGCAGGTGATGACGATCTGCTTGTGCGCTTCGACCAGCGCGTTGAAGGCGTAGAAGAACTCTTCCTGGGTGCGGCCCTTGTTGGAGAAGAACTGGATGTCGTCGATGAGCAGCAGGTCCAGCGAATGGTAGTAGCGCTTGAACTCGTCGAAGGATTTCTGCTGGTAGGCGCGCACCACGTCGGTGACGTACTGCTCGGCGTGGCTGTAGCGGATGCGCGCCTGCGGCCT
>JACQOI010000005.1 GCA_016202615.1 Betaproteobacteria bacterium | reverse complement strand
GGCTTACAGCCAGCTTCGGTCATCAGCAGGTGGTGATAGTAGAGAATCGTGGAGGCAGCCCTGCTATCGCGGGAGAAACGGTAGCCAAAGCGACCCCCGACGGCTATACCCTGCTTCTCGGTACTAATAGCTTATGGATCTTGCAGCTTATACAAAACACGCCTTACGATACGTTGAGGGATTTTTCACCGCTCACAATAGCAAGCAGGTCGCCAAATATTCTGGTTGTGCATCCCTCGTTGCCGGTAAAGTCCGTCAAGGAGTTGATCGCCCTGGCCAAAGCGAAACCGGGAGCGCTTAGCTATGCTTCGGGTCCGGTAGGCTCTGCGCCTCATCTCGCGCCGGAATTATTCAAGGCCATGGCGGGCGTCGATATCGTGCGCATTGGTTACAAAGGTGGGGCCCCGGCGCTCAACGGTCTGATCGGCGGAGAAGCGCAGTTGATGTTCGCCGTCGCGAGCGGCGGAGTGATGACAACGTTTGTCAAGTCGGGTAGATTGAGGGCCTTGGCGGTGACCACCGCGCAGCCCTCCGAGCTGGCTCCCGGTTTGCCCACGGTGGCGGCCTCGGGCCTGCCCGGATATGAATCGGATACGATTGCTGGCATGCTGGCGCCGGCTCGAACTCCCGCGAGACTCATCAATCGACTCAACCAGGAGATCGTGCGGGTCCTTAACAGGGCGGATGTGAAAGAGCGGCTTTTCAATGTTGGAACAGAGGTGGTCAGCGGCTCGCCGGCGGAGTTTGCAGCCGTGCTTAAATCCGAAATGGCCAAGTGGGGCAAAGTGATCAAGGATGCCGGCATCCGCGCCGATTAGAGGATGGGACAAATGACCGGGACCGCGACAGGCACGACCGGGACGCCACCGAGCCATGCCCAACAGCCGGCGCCACATTCCTGCGGCACCGAGTCACCAAGGCTCGGGGCGCCCGCCAATTCATGCGATTGTCATATGCATATTTATGACAACCGCTTTCCCGCGGTCGCCGGACCTGCGCCATTGAATTTTCCCGTTAATGCGTACCGGCTTCTCCAGAAGCGCATCGGGACGACTCGAACCGTGATCGTATCGCCTAAGGTCTACGGCACGGATCATCGATGCACGCTCGACGCAATTTCGCAGCTCGGCTCGACGGCCACGCGGGGCATCGCCGTTGTTCATCCGAATGTCACGGATGCCGACTTAAGAAGATTGGCAGACGCAGGAATCCGCGGTATTCGCTTTACCGTCGGGAAGCCGGCGGTGGCCGTCACCACCATTGACATGATCGAACCGCTTGCGAAACGCATCGACGACCTCGGCTGGCATGTGCAAATTCATATGCTGGCTGACCAGATCGTCGAGAACGCGGACCTGCTACAGCGCGTTGTTTCGCCTATTGTATTCGACCACATGGGCCGCCTCCCACAGCCTGCGGGGATTAAGCACGCTGCCTTTCAGGTTATCCGTCGGCTTCTCGACAAGGGCCGGACCTGGGTCAAGCTGTCGGGTGCCGTCTTTCCCGACAGCAAGCTGGGCTCCCCGACCTACGCGGATTTAACCGAGATCGCCGAGGCGTACATCAAGGCCGCACCGGAACGGATGGTGTGGGGGAGCGATTCGCCGCACGCGCTCGAGAAGGAGATGCCCCCCGACGACGTCGTACTCTTTGATTTGCTCGCGCAATGGGCTCAGGACGAGCCCACACGGCGCCGCATTCTGGTTGACAATCCGGAAGCTCTGTATGGTTTCCCCAAATCGGTTTGAATTCCGGGGAGGAGAACGCATTCAATCGAGCGCCAGTTAATCCCACTGTCATTTGACTGGAGGAGCAACGCATGACAAGCACCGTCCTCTCCTCGTATCAAATTGAAGTTTTCCTTAGCATTTTTCTCCCGTATTCATGCAGGCGGTTTTGTATTAGGAGTTTGTCCGACCCAAGTCCGACAAACTCCTAGGGCAAGCTACAGTATCTTTGGCGTGCTGACGGCTTTACACCAGTGCCCCCGGCCGCTTCAGGTAGCGGTCCTTGATCGAGTCAGCCGCCCAGCACGCGAGCGCTCCCACCGTGCCGGTCGGGGCGTTGGCGCCATTCTGCGGAAACGCGCTGGCGCCGACCACGAACACGTTCGGCACATCCCACGATTGCAAATACTTGTTGACCGCGCTGGTCGCCGGATCCGCGCCCATTGCCGCACCGCCCGTATTGTGCGTGCTCTGGTACGGCACGATGTTGTACTTGCCGGTGACAGGATTTACATTCATTTTTGACGGGCCGATGGCTTTCCCGATCTCCGCCGCCTTGTTGGTGATGTAGGCTGACATCTTCCGCTCGTTCTCATGGAAATCGAAGGTCATGCGTATGAGCGGCAGGCCAAGGGCGTCGCGGTAAGTCGGGTCGAGGTCGAGATATTGGGTGCGGTAGCTCTGGCAGGCGCCGTGAGAATTGATCGAGAATGAACGGTCGTAATACCGCGCCACGGCTTCCTTCCAGCTCGAGCCCCAACGCGGCGTGCCAGCGGGCACCGCATGACCGCGAATCGATTGCACACCCCTACTGCTTACCACCAGAAAGCCGCCGCCGATGAAGCCGAGACCGGCATGGTCGAAGTTGTCGCCGTTGAATTCATCGATCATAGTGCTTTGCCCGCCGCCGCCCATAAATCCGTTGAACACCTTGTCCTCGAAGAACAACGGTACTTTGCCGATCGTCTGATACGCGTAGTTCCTGCCCACCACGCCCTGGTTGCTCAGCGGGTCATAAGGCTTGCCGATGCCGGAGAGCAGCATCAAGCGCGTGTTGTTGAACGTGTAGG
>JACQOI010000042.1 GCA_016202615.1 Betaproteobacteria bacterium | reverse complement strand
CGAGGCGGTCTTCCGCGCCTTCTATGACAGGCCCTGGTTCCAGGGCATGTACTGGTGGAGCATCGAGAGCGACGGCGCCGGCGGCCGCGAGAACGGCTCGTTTACGCCCTGGGGCAAGCCCGCGATGAGCGTCCTCAAGCGATGGTACGCGGAAGGGAGAAGAACAGTCGAGTGACCAGTGACGAGTGGCGGCTCTACGACAGTGTCGAGTGGTCAGTGGCTAGGGGCAAGCGGGGAGAGAAAATCAAAAGGCAAGAGTGAAGAAGAACAGGTGACAGGTTACAGGGGACAGGCGATCGGGGGATTGAGCGATTGAACTGACGACTGACAACTGATGACTGACGACTAGGCTTGGAATTGATGATTACCGATTGGAACAACGGATGGCGCAAATTGGCGTGCAAACACAATCTTACGAGATTCACGCAAAGATCAGCCGCCCTTTAGGGGATGGGATGGGGCGGCCGAGCTCCTTGGCCGTGTCAATCCACTCCTGAATCACCACCTGGACGTTGGCGAGGGCTTGCTGATAAGTCTTCCCGTCCGCCGCGCAGCCAGGCAATTCGGGAACTTCGGCGATGAAGGCTAGGTCCTCCTGGCTCCAATAGATAATGACTTCGTACTTAAGCATTCGCTTCGCCTCCCAAACGGTACTTCAGTATAACATGCCGGACCTGTTTCACCTGATAGGGTTTCGCCTTGCTCCCTCGGGGCTGCAGGTTCAGGATTTCCTCAATCCCTTCCTCCAATAAATGTGGTGGCTGCCCCGAATGCGTTCTGCAAAGCCCAGTTTCAGCAAGAGTCGGCGCAGGCCCGCAAAAGGGATATTGGCGTCGGACGAGGCGCGCAGAATCTGTTCAAGAATCTTGTCCGTCGCGGGCAATTCGCCTTTCCCCCGAGGCTCGAAGAATAACCGAGGCTGAACCCTTTCACAAGCCCGTCTGAAGGGGTAGCGCCCCGATTCATCGGAGCGCGCCAGCGAAATTACAAAATCACAAATCCAAAATCGCAAATCCAAAATCGAATTACGGCACTTGCGCGCCCTGGGTATTCACGTAGACCGCGTAGAGCGACTGGCTGCCGGTCATGAACAGCCGGTTGCGCTTGGCGCCGCCGAAGCAGAGGTTCGAGCAGATTTCAGGCAGCAGGATTTTGCCGATCAATTTTCCGTCGGGGGCGAAGACCTGCGCGCCGTCGTAGCCCTCGCCCACCCAACCGGCGCCCGCCCAGACGTTGCCGTCCACGTCGCAGCGGATGCCGTCGGCGCCGCCGCGCCCCATGTCCACAAACATCCGGCCGTTGGCGAGCCGCTTGCCATCCACCACGTCATAGACTTTGATGGGATGAGGATTGTCGGCCGGCTGGCCGGTGTCGGCGATGTAGAGTTTGGATTCGTCGGGCGAGAAGCACAGGCCGTTGGGCTTGGCAAGATCGCCGGCGACGACGGCCGCTTCGCCGGTTGCCGGGTCAAGGCGATAGACGTTCGCCGGCAGCTCGAACTCCGCCACGTGGCCCTCGTAGTTCGACATGATGCCGTAGCCCGGGTCGGTGAACCAGATGCTGCCGTTCGAATGCACCACGGCGTCGTTGGGGGCGTTCAAGCGCTTGCCCTGGTAGCGGTCCATGAGCACATTGACCGTGCCGTCGTGCTCGGTGCGGGTGACGCGTTGCGAGTCGTGCTCGCAGGTGATGAGCCTTCCCTGCTTGTCGCGCGTGTTGCCGTTCGAGTAGTTCGACGGCTGGCGGTAGACGCTCACCTTGCCCGTCTCTTCCGTCCAGCGCAGAATGCGGTTGTTGGGAATGTCGCTCCAGAGCAGGTAACGCCCGTCTCCGAACCACACGGGGCCTTCGGCCCAGCGGCAGCCCGTGTAGAGCCGCTCGACGGCCGTGTTGCCCACTCGGTACTTGGCAAAACGCGGGTCGAGGATTTCCACCGCCGGGTCGGGATAGCGCACCGACGCCGGGTCCTTCCAGTCGCGCCCAAACGTCAAGGCCTCCGCCGCCAGACTCGCCGCCGTGGCCGCCGCCGCGCTCATGAATGTGCGTCGTTGCATCGCCGCCTCCTCACCTTCGAGTTCTCCGCGCGCAGAAGTTATCATTACGCGAGTCCGAATGCCAAGCCTGTTATGGAGGAGGGCGCGAAGCTCGCCGGAAGCCGCGCCTGACT
>JACQOI010000004.1 GCA_016202615.1 Betaproteobacteria bacterium | reverse complement strand
GTCGCTGCCGGTGAAAATGCCGCCCGCCGGAATGAGCGGAATGTCCAGTTGTTCGGCATGCAGGTATTGCTGGATCCCGATCACGATCGTGCGCAGGTCATGCTTCGCCCAGTCGTCGATGCCGAAGCCGAGGTGCCCGCCGGCAAGCGGCCCCTCCACGATGATGTAATCGGGCAGCCGGCCGAGCCTGGCATTCTTGCGCAGGAACAGTTGCAGCGCGCGCAGCGACGAGACGATGATGCCGAGCCTGGCATCGCGAAAACGCGGATGCTCCGCGATCAGCGCGAACGAGCCGAGATGCAGTCCGGCGCTCAGCGTGATGCCGTCGATCCCGGCATCGAGCGCATAGCTCAGGCGCACGCGCAGTGGCACGCGCGGCGCATTCATCGTGAGTTTTTCCATGCAATTGACGAAGATCAGGCCATTGCCGCGCTTGGCCTGCATGGCCCGGCCCACGTGGTTGTGCGTCGCCTCGGCGAGCCGGCCCAAATCGAACAGCACCGCGGCTTTGTCGGAGCTGGCGACGTTGAATTTGTAGCGCTTGAGCTTGCCGCTGACGAAATTCGTCTCGTAGCGCCGGTCCGAGACCGTTTTGACCATGGCGTCGGAGATGTGGCCGATGCCCCCGAGCCGGGCCGCCTCGAGCGCGAGCTCCGCCGTCGAGATGTCCACTCCCATCCCGCCAACCACGATCGGCACCAGTTCCTGCTTGCCGAACCGCAGGCGGAAATCATCCACGCATTTCATCGCCATCCGTTAACTACCCTCGGAAGTCACCACGCCGCTCGTGCGGCCAACCGCACGCCCCGGCAGGGTAGCACAGGAGCGTGCAGGTGCTGAAAGGCGAGAATCCCGTAGCGGAATACATCAAGGGAAGCTGGCTGAAGCAGTTCCTTGACCGCTTGCAGGAGCCGGAGCGCGGCGCCTTTGAGACCGATTACCGCGCTCGCGTGCGGGCTGCCTACCCGGCCGAACCTGACGGCCACACGCTATTTCCGTTCCGCCGCCTGTTCATCGAGGCGCAGCGCGCCGGATGATCCGGAAAAATTCCGGGCTGCCGCATCCGCACCAATCTGCTACGCCAACACGCAACTGACACGCCATGCATGGGGATTGAGGATCGAGGAAGCGAGGGGGTAAGAGAATCAATTCGGGTCCCCTGAGAGCTGCTGAGCAGTCGCAGCCAGGGAAGGGGAAGTCGGCGAGGACTGTCTGAGCGTTTTTTGCGAGTTCCACAGCCGCCTTCCTTGGCGAGCAGCGCAAGGTCACCACGCAGTGGCGGTGAACCGGGGCGGCCTTCTCTTTGGTGACTTTCTCTTGGCCGCGCAAGAGAAAGTCACCAGCCCTCGGGGCTGCACCCGAAACTATCGAGGTCGGAGTCAATTACGACCACAATTGTGTTCAGACTAAGCTCGCAACGTGATAGCATAAGTCCTTGACATGAACTCAGCTAGGAGGATATTGGTAGATTGCGTGCCGTTAAGAAGGATTTTCCTTCTTAACTTGGCCAAATAAGAGACGATAAATGGCAACCTTGATTCCCGCCTTTAATTGTTGCGCGAGACGCATGACCGCTGGTGAGCGACGATTTGCTCATCGCGCGCTTGAAAAACTGGAGGATGACTATCTATGCTGGTATGACGTGCCCGTCGGGCCCCGTGCACTCCACCCTGATTTCGTCGTGCTGCACCCGCGCCGTGGCTTGCTGGTCCTCGAGGTGAAAGACTGGAAGCTGGAAACGATAAAAGGGGCGGATAAGTCCAGTTTCACTCTTCTTACAGATCGAGGGCAGACCACGGTCGCTAACCCGCTTGAACAAGCGCGCCAGTACGCGCATACGATTACGAGTCATTTGGAGAGGGATCCGCTGCTACTACGAGAAGGTGGGCGGTATGACGGGACATTGTGTTTCCCTTACGGCTACGGCGTCGTGTTGTCGAACATCCACCGCAAAGCATTTGAGACCACCGACCTCGGTGAAGTCTTGGATTCCAACCGGGTCATTTGCCAGGACGAGATGTTCGAATCAGTGGATCCGGAGGAGTTTCAGAGCCGATTATGGAAAATGTTTACCGTCCATTTTTCGAGTGTCCTATCACTACCACAGGTGGACCGTATCAGATGGCATTTATTCCCAGAGATTCGGATCGAACCGACGCAGTTGGCGCTCATCGGCGAGACTACAAACGACAAGCCTGCTGCTGACGCCATTCCTGACCTTATGCGGGTTATGGACTTGCACCAGGAACAGCTTGCACGGAACCTGGGCGACGGCCACCGCGTGATACACGGCGTTGCGGGTTCGGGGAAGACACTCATCCTCGGATACCGGTGCGAGCAGCTTGCAAAAATAATCCAGAAGCCCGTTCTTGTGCTCTGCTACAACCGAGCCCTCGCTGCAAAGCTTACCCATGCGGTCAGCGAAAAGCGGCTTACGGAGAAGGTCCATGTCCGGACGTTTCACTCATGGTGCAGAGACCAGCTTCGTTTGTATAACGTGGCGGTGCCTGATCCGGGAGACCAATTTTTTGACGCGTTGGTTGAGCGTGTTATTTCTGCGGTTGACCTAGGGCAAATACCTCGCACACAGTACGGCGCAGTGATGATAGACGAAGGCCACGACTTCGAGCCCGAGTGGCTGAGGCTTGTGACACAGATGGTCGATCCGAACACAAATTCCCTGCTGTTGCTTTACGACGATGCCCAGTCGATCTACGGTGAAAGCACCAAACGCAAGTTCAGTTTTTCGAGTGTCGGCATCCAAGCCAAGGGCAGGACGACTATACTGCGTCTGAATTACAGGAATACAGCGGAGGTGCTTGCGGTAGCTTATGAGTTCGCCAAAGAATTCATGACTCCAGCCGAAGCCGAGGAAGACGACGTGCCACTGGTTAAACCCGAAAGCGCCGGCCGCAGCGGTCCGCTCCCTACGCTCTTGCAACTACCGACCTTAAGGGCCGAGGCTGATTACCTTGCGAATGAACTGCGTGCGCTCAACGAAGATGGCCGCGCTTGGCGAGATATGGCGGTGATTTACCGGTCCAAGTTCATTGGGAAAGAAGTGTCGGACCGTTTAACCGCAGATGGAGTTCCGGTTGAATGGCTAGGTGAAGACCAGCGCACGCATCGTTTTAAGCCGGGCGACGATAATGTGAAGGTATTGACCATGCATAGTAGTAAGGGGCTTGAGTTCCCAGTAGTCGCGATCCCAGGGCTCGGTTACATGCCGTACGGCGATCAAGCACCAAAAGAGGAAGCTAAGCTCTTATACGTGGCGATGACCCGCGCCATGGATAGGCTCCTCATGACCTGCCACAAGCAAACGGACTTCGTGACTCGGATCAAGGAAGCGCAGGAGCGCATCGCGGCGTAGTTTGTTCAAGACCTGTCAATCAAGGGCAGCTACGTCAGGCCTGAATGGTCTACCAGCCAAACAATCGGGGGCGGAGTAATTCGCCGCGCCCGCGGCGACGGAGTCGGTCCTTCACCTTATAGCAGCGCGGAAACCCGCATGTACATTGCCTTTGCGGGCGTTTTACGCTCTGCAGCCCGCCCCAAATCATCGACCATTGGAGCTCTTCCCGCATCTGACATCTCTCAAGAACCGAGAGGCCGAGGATTGAGGATTGAGGATTGAGGAAGCGAAGGGCGGGAAGGGGAGAAGCAGGACTGAGGATCGAGGAACACCCTCGGCATTCAGCGTTAGGCACTCTGCACTCGTCATTCATCACTGAATTTTCACGGCTCTCGCCTCCCGCCTCACAACAGGCGCCGTCAATCGGCACGCATGCCCCTTTCCTTGATGACCCTGCCCCATTTTTCCAGTTCATTTTTCAGGTGCGTCGAAAATTCTTCGGGCGAGCTTGCGATAACATCCAGGCCCCTGTCCCTGAATAGCTGCGATTGGTCGGGGGAACCCACGCTGCCGCCTGGCGGAAATGGAACGACCATGCGTATGGGATTTGCCGGATAAGTTTGCGTTGTTGTAGCGGCTACCGTGTAAAACCCGGCGGCATACGCGCCCTGCCCGCGAACGGGCCTGCGGCTAACGAATCCGGACGCGCCGCCTGCGGGACAACGGGAATGTGCCGGCGCCGCCCCATTGTGACGATAAAATAGCCTCCTTTCCGCCGCCGGGCGCCTTCACGCCGGCGGGTTCCATAAAAGGCCCTGCCTGCGCATGTTGCGATTGACTGAAGTCAAGCTCGCGCTTGATCATCCCGAACGCGAGATCAAGGCCGCCATTTTCAAGCGACTGGAGATCGGCGCGGATGAGCTTGTCGGCTATTCGATTTTCCGTCGCAGTGTCGACGCCCGCAAGCCGTCGGCCATCGCCCTCATTTACACGCTGGATGTCGAGGTGAAAAATGAGGCGGCGCTGCTCGAACGTTTGCCAGGTCATCGGCGTGTCTCGTTCACACCGGACACCCGCTACCGTTTCGTAGCGCAGGCGCCAGCCGGGCTCATTTCCAGGCCGGTGGTGATCGGTACCGGGCCGTGCGGGCTGTTTGCCGGCCTGATACTCGCGCAGATGGGTTTCCACCCGCTCATTCTCGAACGCGGCAAAGCGGTGCGCGAGCGCACCAAGGACACTTTCGGTTTGTGGCGCGAATCGGTGCTCGATCCGGAATCGAACGTGCAGTTCGGCGAAGGCGGTGCAGGCACTTTTTCCGACGGCAAGCTCTACAGCCAGATCAGGGACGCGCATCACTACGGGCGCAAGGTACTCACGGAATTCGTCAAAGCCGGCGCGCCGCCTGAAATCCTCTATGTGAGCAAGCCCCACATCGGTACCTTCAGGCTGGTGGCGATCGTGGAAAGAATGCGCGAATCCATCCGCGCGCTCGGCGGAGAAATCCGTTTTCAAAGCAAGGTTGAGAGTATTGACATCGAGAACGGGCAAGTGCGCGGCGTGGTACTCGCGGGCGGCGAGCGCATCGCCGCCGATCATGTCGTGCTGGCCGCCGGCCACAGCGCACGCGACACGTTCCGGATGCTCTGCGACAAAGGCGTGTATGTCGAGGCCAAACCTTTCTCGATCGGGCTGCGCATCGAGCATCCGCAGTCGCTCATCGACCGCGCACGCTTCGGCAAGAACGCCGGCCACCCGCTGCTCGGCGCCGCCGATTACAAGCTGACCCATCACTGCGGCAATGGCCGCTCGGTCTACAGCTTCTGCGTGTGCCCGGGCGGCACCGTGGTGGCCGCCACCTCGGAGACGGGATGCGTCGTCACCAACGGCATGAGCCAGTATTCGCGCAACGAGCGCAACGCCAACGCCGGCATCGTCGTCGGCATCACGCCCGCCGACTATCCGGGGGACGCGCTCGCCGGAATCGCGTTCCAGCGCCTCTGGGAAGAGCGTGCCTACGCGGCGGGCGGCGGCAATTACTGCGCGCCGGCGCAGCTGGTCGGCGATTTCCTCGCCGGGCGGCCGTCCACCGCGCTGGGCTCGGTGCAGCCTTCCTACACGCCCGGCGTGCGCATGACGGACTTGAGCACTTGCCTGCCCGATTACGCCGTCGCGGCGATACGCGAAGCCATCCCCGCGTTCGACAAACAGATCAGGGGATTCGCCATGGACGACGCCGTGCTGACCGGCGTTGAGACGCGCACCTCTTCGCCGATACGCATCAAGCGCAATCAGGAGTATCAGAGCCTGAACACCCGCGGGCTCTATCCTGCGGGCGAAGGTGCGGGCTATGCGGGCGGCATTCTTTCCGCCGCGGTGGACGGCATCGAAGTCGCTGAAGCCGTGGCGCTGAGCATGCTCGGAAGATAGCCTGAGATTGCGTCACCACCGGAGCGCCCCACGCCGCGGCTGCGAAACCCGTTGCAATGACGGCCGGCGGGATCATCAATCGCCGTCTTGGTTGGTGCTCAGTTTGCGGTGCACCAACGTAAGGCGTGGAACACGCAGCATGCACCGAAAGCTTGCATCATTGGCCGGTTGCGGGAGCGAATGCGAATCATACCCGTCTGATTCGCATCAGGAAGATGACTGGCACATTCGTTGCTGAAACATCCGCATGCCAGAAACAGGATCCATATGCTGTTACTGCGGGGTCGGCTGCGATAACGTCGCGGTGCTCGCCGCTTGCGCGGACCTGGCGCAATTGCAGCACCATCTCAAGTGCGGCACCGACTGCGGCTCGTGCGTGCCCGAGCTGAAGCGCATGTGCGCTCAAACTCGACTTTGACACTTTTGACCGACTTTTTTGGACATAGGCGCGCTAAGCCACTGATTCTTCGGCGTATCGGTTCTCGGTTTTCGCCAAATCCCTAGATACACGGATTGACCCAGATGCATTGACTAGCGCCGATTGTGC
>JACQOI010000041.1 GCA_016202615.1 Betaproteobacteria bacterium | reverse complement strand
ATTGCGAATACCGCCGCCTGCCCCAATCCTCAGCCTTGCCTGAGGCCTAGATACACGGCCGTTTCCGGCTACTGCCCGCAAACCCTTGTCCCACGCGCCTTTCCAGCCAGCGTGTCACTAGCAAGTGTCAAACTCGGGTCATAGAACACACGCATATTCTTCACCCGTAGCTCCCACGGAGCAATCGGATTGGGTCGGAGGGGTTTGCGATTCCGCGTAACTTTGAGTGGTTCACCGCAAAGCTGCTTCTCAATTCGCATCACCACCAGTGCGCGATCACTCGCTTTCAGAGCCTTGAGCTGGCGATCCGCCGATTCGGCAAATTGAATCTCATAGGGCACTGGATAATGATATCACTCGCGGCAAAAAAGGGTTGGCGGATCCTGCCGTTCTGCGGCACCTAGATAGGCAGCATCTGACAGATGCTAAGACCATCTACCGATATATCCAAATCTACACCGGTATATAGACACATATGCCGCTATATAGCGCTGCTTTGGCCGCTTTGGCGACGCTGTGTCGGGAAGGGATTCCCGACCTACTATATTCTGCGGCCGCCCTGAAAGGGCGCGAACCGCACGGGCAGCAGCGGTATGCGCTCCGAGCGCCCATCCGCGTGCTTGATCGCGAGCGTCAGTACCTGTTCGCCGTCGGGCGGGCCCAGCGGAATCACCATGCGGCCTCCGGATTTGAGCTGCAGCCAAAGCGCGCCCGGAATTTCATCCACTGATTCCTTGATAAGCATCGCGTCGTAGGGGCCCATTTCCGCCCAGCCGTGATAGCCGTCGCCGAGCCGCAGGGCGACGTTGCCGTAACCGAGAGCAGGCAGCAGCTGCTGTGCGATGTCGAACAGCGGCTCGACGATCTCCACGCTGAATACTTGCACCCCCAGTTCCGCCAGGATCGCCGCCTGATATCCGGTGTCCGTGCCGGTCTCGAACACTCGATCGCCCGGCTTCAATTGCAGTGCCTGGGTCATGAGGACGAGCAGGAAAGGCTGCGTCAAATTTTGCTCGTAGCCCAGCGGCAGCGGCATGTTCATATAGGCGAATGGGACTAAAGGCGGCGGCACGAACCGATGGCGCGGCACTTTCCCGAAAGCATCGAGCACGCGCCGGTCGATCGCGGGGAAACCGGTCGCCGGGCCGAATACCGCCGCTGTGAACTCGATCTGCCGCACCATTTCCCGCCGCGCCGTCGCGAAGTCCGGTTCCTGGGCGCGCGCGGACGGGGCCAACAGCAGGACCAACGCTGCGACCAGGAGCGTGAGACTTCGTATATGGACCATCGTTCGGCGTGCGAGCGGTGCGGCGATCGCCAAGCATAGCCCTCGGGCGAGGCATCGCCAAGCGCCGGCGATCATTAGCCGTCGGGCTGAGGCGGGAGGTCCTGAGGCTGGCGTTGCGTATCATCCGGTTGCTGGCGCAGCCGTTCGGTTTCGTGTTCGAGCTTCCGGTGAGTGGCGTACAGCAGTTCGAGCGAGGCCATCCAGATCAGGCAGGTGATTGTATAGGTGCCGATCGCCAGACCGAGCCTCGTTAGGGAAGTGGAGCCAGGCATCAGAAAAAAGTAATTGGCCAGCAGCAACCCGCCCGCCATAGCGACCAGTCCCGGCCCGATTCCGCCGTACCATATGGCAAAAAAAATGGCCGGCACAAAGAACACGAATGCCAGGCGGTGAATCACCTCATCGGAAACCAGATAACGCAGCGCAAATCCAATCGTCACCGCGCCTATGGCGACGAGGTAGCGCGAACTGACGCTCCGCTTCGCCGGGGTGGCGAATAAAATCCCCGAAATCAGTTTCAGCATTTCCCCGTAACGGGTTGCCTGACTTTCCTCGGGCTCCGCGTTGACGCCATATTGCGGATCATCCGCCTGCCGGCGCGCCCGTTCGATCTGCTGCTCGAGGTCCAGGTTGGTGGTGTGCAGCAGTTGCAGTAAACTCATTCCGGCCAGACAGGTGACCGTGTAGACGCCGGTCGCCAGACGACCGACGTCCGACAGCGGTCCGAGCGCGCGATGCGGCTCGAGAAAGAAATAATCACCCAGCATCAATCCGCCCACGAAAGCGAGCAGTCCCGGACCGAACCCGCCGTACCACGCCGCCAACAAAGTCGCCGGAATAAAGAACGTGAACGGCAGTCGGTCAATCAGCTCATCCGGAGCCACGTAACGCAGTCCGAAGGCAATGGACACCGCAACCGCGGCAACGACGTAGCGCGCACCGACGCTGCGTTGCGTCGGGGTAATGAGCAGAATCTCGGAAATGCGGCCTGATGTTTCCCGCCGGCGATTGGCAGGACCGGTCCGGCTACTCATGAGATCTCCCCCGCTGAGCACGTATTGTGCCGTTAACGATCATACACCGCGTTCGCACACGGGATAGTCTTTTCCGGTGGTGATTAGCCCGCATGTTTCACGAGTAGTGAGCCTGGGTGGTATTTTGGGACAGCGGCGCTTGGTTTAGCGTAGGGGCATGCGGGCTGAGTATTTTTTGAGCAAAAGCCTTGGCTCAGGCGACACTACCCCTTATCCCCGTTGTTTGTCAGCGTGCCGGGGACAGCAATCGGTGGTGATTAGGGGGAGCGAGGCACGAGCGGACGCTGTCTGCCATCGCCTCATGCCTTTGTTGGGCCAGATGCTGCTACGCAAGCCATGACGCCGTGACGGTGAACTACCGGCCAAGCTTGTAGAGCCGCTCGGCATTCTCGTATCCGATCCGGCGTGCCACGTCCGGGGGCAGTACCGACAGCAGTCGCCGGATGCCGCGCCGCTGACCTTCACCCCGACTTGCGAAGAGGCGTGGGGTCTGCGGGCCGGTGTAGTGCGTGGCGACGATCATGGTGTCGCTTCCGAGCACGAAGCGGTCAGGGAAATCCCTCAAGACCGCGACCCACTCCGCATTCACCTCGCCCGTCGGATGTACCATCGCCCCAGGCCTGGGGCTGGTGGGCCGAATGCTGAGCGCCAGATTGAGGTGGCGCGCGAGCAACTCGCGCACCAGCGTGGGGGTGAAAGAGCCGAGGGGATCCGACCCCGCGTGCGCCCACACGATCTTTGTCTTGCGATTGTGCGCCAGCAGGCGCTCGAAGCCCTCGATATTGGCCTGCAGCACCGCAGGATTCTGCCATGCCCCCAGATGCGCGGGCGTCGCGATGTCAGACGGCACCGGATCGAGGTGGAGGTCGATGGGCACATCGTGTCGTGCCGCGATGTCTGCCAGCAGGCGCAACAGCGGGTGATCCGGGGAGACCGCTGCATACGCGTGGCCGGGTGCAAGCGACAGGTGATGCGCGGTGATCTCGCCGAACCCTTTCGCTCCGCTCGCGATCAGGCGCTCCGCCGTTGCCTCGAACTGCCGGCGCACCCCCTCGGACAGCTCAGGGGATTTCCCCGCTTCCTGTAACAGGGGGTTCAGCGTCCCGCCACCGCCCAGCATGGCGAGACGCGGGCCGTGCTGCTTCGTCAGCTCGGCGAGGCTTTCGGTATCAGGACCCTCGCGCGCCCGGGGCGGCGACATCACGAGCATCGTGCGGATATGCTCGGCGTCCATGATCTGCAGCGCTGTGCGCGCTGCCTCGTCGAAGTCGGCAAGTGCACCCTTGTCCGCGAAGAGATGCACATGCACGTCGATCCAATCGCCCTGTCCTTGTGCATGCGGGGCGGATCCCATCACCGTGCAGCCGAAAGCCACGACCAGCGCGGCCACGCTGCTAAACGTCAGATGAGGAGTCCACTGAAGTCTCATGAACCGTTCTCCCGACTGTGACCCAACGTTCGCCGTGAACCGCGCGCAGTTTTTGGCGCGTCGGTTTCGACAGCACGGTTGGGTGGCAAAAGGCCACGTTCATAAATCTTCGGGGCTCAGCCCTGTGCGTTTGGCGATGCGGGCAAGCATCTTGGGGCCAATCGTCTCGCCATCGTGAAAGGCAAAGACGACATCAGGCCAGCCGGAACGGGAGAGAGTCTTATGCGATCCGGACTGGCGCTTGAGCGTCCAGCCAATCCGGAAGGGCGCGGCGAGAACACGGCGGGCCTTCGTCGAAGGCCATGAGGTCATGCGACCGGGACAGCGATCGAGATGGGCTGAGGCCCGGCTTCGTTATTTTCGAGGCGTTCAGCCAGCACGCGCAGAGCAAGTACCTCGGCCTTCGCCATCGCTTCGTGGGGCGTCGCGCCATAGGCCAGAACCCCGGGCAGTTCCGGGACTTCGGCGAGCCAGCGGCCGTCTTCTTCGCGCTCATGCTCGATAGTGAAATTCATAGGTACCTCCGCGATGCCCGTCATTCTACGCCAACTGAGGTTTTGCCCCCCAACCAGCAATAGAAAGCATCTGACAAATGCTAAAACCATCTACCGGTATATGTAAATCTATATGGGTATATGGAGATATATGCCGCTATATGGCGCCGTTTCACCCTGTCTTGGCACTTAATACGACGACGCGGTGCGCGATGCCGAGCACGCGCACCGCATCTCACGACAGATCCCACAGCTTCTGCCGCGGACGCCAGATGGCCCCGCCTTCCTGACCGCCATGCGCAAGTCAGTCTCGTTCCATCCCACCCGAACGCCGACCAAAACAGGAAATGATAACCAGGAAATCGTAACCTCCCCACCCCCATCCCAACCCCCCGAGGGGGAAGGAACTTTTTATTTTCCGCGGTTCACCGTTTTCCATTTCCCGTTCCCCATTCACTGGTTTTTATCTGCGTTCATCGGCGTTCATCTGCGGTTCCCCTCGCTTTTTTCACGATGCAGTTCCCAGCCAGTTCTTCCCGATCAGAAAATCGCTGTAGAGTTTGGCTTCAGCACTGCCCGGTGCGGGCTGCCAGTCGTAGCGCCATTTCACGACCGGCGGCAGCGACATCAGGATGGCTTCGGCGCGCCCGCCCGACTGCAGGCCGAACAGCGTGCCGCGGTCGTACACCAGGTTAAATTCGACGTAGCGCCCGCGGCGGTAGGCCTGCCAATCGCGTTCGCGTTCGGTATAGCGCATGTTTTTGCGGCGTTCGAGTATCGGCACGTAAGCGTCGAGAAAATGGTCGCCGACGCTCTTCTGCAGCGCGAAGCAGGTTTTGAAATCGGGCGTATTGAGATCGTCGAAGAAAATACCGCCGATGCCGCGCGGCTCTTGGCGGTGCTTGAGGTAGAAATATTCGTCGCACCATTTCTTGTAGCGCGGATAGCAGTCGGCACCAAACGGCGCGAGCGCATCGCGGCAGATTCGATGGAAATGCACCGCGTCCTCTTCATAGCCGTAATACGGGGTCAAATCCATCCCGCCGCCAAACCACCACAGCGGTTGTGCCTGCGAGCCCGCGGCTTTGTCGCCTTCATCGCCTGCTCCCCGCCGACGGGCTTTGGTACGTCTCATCGCCGTCTGCTTGGCTTCGTGTCTCGGCTTTACAGCCGCAACCGGCACGGAGCGCGAATTTGGATGCGCGACGAAATAACGCACATTCATGTGCACCGTCGGCGCGTACGGATTGCGCGGGTGCAGCACCAGCGACACGCCCATCGCATCCCAACTGCGAGCGGCAAGCTCGGGGCGCGATACGGCCGCGGATGGCGGCAAACTCTTGCCCATGACGTGCGAGAAATTCACACCGCCGCGCTCGAATACGCCGCTCTCCTCGATCACGCGGCTCTCGCCGCCGCCGCCTTCGGGGCGCTGCCAACTGTCGCTGCGGAAAGCCTTGCCGTCGATCGCGGCGAGCCGCGCGACGATGCGTTGCTGAAGGTCGGTCAGATAATTCTTGACGGCGGTGAGGTCCATGGCTTAATAGGTGCCGCGGAACACGTCGTGGCGGCGCGCGTAATCGATGTTGGTCTGCGCCGGATTGCGGTTCACGAGCGGCCGCGCGTAGAGCGGATTCAGGAGACTGCGCACTTCGTGCTCGATCGTGAACAGCACCTTGCCGCTGTCCAGCTCAACGATGTCGCGGAACCGGTACTGATGCTCGTTGCTTTCCTCGGTGATCAAGCCGCGTTCGACGAGAAAGCGGTGAGGACCGGAAAAATCCGCGATGTAAATCTGAATGTGATGGCCGTCGTACGGCGGCGGGGACGCATCGGTTTCGCGGAACAGAAGTTTCTGGGTGCTGCCCGCGGCCACGCTTGCCACCGCATCGCCGCCGCGCCGCTCGGTAGCCGCAATCGCCCCCAGCGCCTCCCGGTAGAAACGCGCGATGCCCTCTGCCGTGCCGCGCGGCACCTCGAACTCGATGTAGGCGAGCGCGAGCTCGGTCGCGCCGAACCCGGGGCTCGGCGCGTGACAGCGGAAACGGTTGCCCCACGGGCAGGTCGCCTCGACGCGGTCGGCGTGCACCCGGAAGCTGAATTGCGTACCTGCGAGCAGCGGCGCGACCCTGGTGAGCCGCTGCGCGAGCTCACCGAGGTCCGGAACCACGATGCCGATGGTGCCGCGCAAGCGCATCGGGCTGCCGGTCGGCAGGTGGCACTGGCTGCGGCCGATGTTGACCCACATGTTGTCGAGCCCGACCATCAGATAGGGATCGCGCGTGAACCCCAGCCCCATCACGTAGAACGCGGTCGCGGCCTGCTGATCGGGTATCGTCACGTTGACGTGCTCGAGCGCGACGATGTTGCCGGTGTCGCCGTGCGTGCGGTCGTAGGCCCCTGACATGCGTGCGCTCCTCGCTGATTGCGGGGTTCAGCTGCCGCGGCGCTGGTTCTGAACGGCGCGGTACCCGATGTCGCGCCGCATCTGCATGCCGTCGAAGCGGATCTGCTCGGCGATCTCGTAGGCGCGGCGCTGCGCCATTTTGACGTTGTGGCCGAGCGCGGTCACGCACAGCACGCGGCCGCCGCTCACGACGACCTGCTTGCCGTTCAACGCCGTGCCGGAATGGAACACGTGGTAATCGTCACCCGCTGTTGCGTGCGGCCGCGCCAGCCCGCTGATCGCGTCGCCCTTGCGCGGCGCGTCGGGATAACCGTGCGCGGCGAGCACCACGCCGAGCGCGGCGCGCGTATCCCATTCGGCTTCGACCTTGTCGAGCGCGCCGGCGAGCGCGTGTTCGAGCAGCGCGAACAGGTCGCTTTTCAAGCGCAGGATGATGGGTTGCGTTTCCGGGTCGCCCATGCGGCAATTGAATTCGAGCACTTTCACCTCGCCGCTCTTGCCGATCATCAGTCCGGCGTAAAGAAAGCCCGTGAACGGCGCGCCTTCCTGCTCCATGCCGGCGACCGCCGGCTGGATCACTTCGCGCATCACTTTGGCGTGGATGCCCGGCGTCACCACCGGCGCCGGCGAATAAGCGCCCATGCCGCCGGTGTTCGGGCCCTGGTCGCCGTCCTCGAGCCGCTTATGGTCCTGGCTGGTCGCAAGTGGCAACGCATGCCTGCCGTCGACCATCACAATGAAGCTCGCCTCCTCGCCGTCGAGGCAATCCTCGATCACGACGCGAGGGCCGGCCTCATTGTGCTGAATCGCCATCTTGTTGTCGCCGAGCATCATGTCGACCGCGGCGCGCGCCTGCTCGAGATCGGCCGCGACCACGACGCCCTTGCCGGCAGCAAGCCCGTCGGCCTTGATCACGATCGGCGCGCCGCGCTTGTCGATGTATTGATGCGCGCTCTTCGCGTCGGTGAAGGTTTGATACTCGGCGGTCGGGATGCGGTGGCGCGCCATGAAGCCCTTCGCGAAATCCTTGGAGCTCTCGAGTCGCGCCGCGCGCCGCGTCGGACCGAAGATCTTGAGCCCCGCCGCCTGGAACGCGTCGACCACGCCGGCGGCAAGCGGCGCCTCGGGACCGACCACGGTCAGCCCGATCTGCTCTTGCTTTGCAAACTCGACCAGTTTGGCGTGCTCGGTGATGTCGACGTTGTCGAGCCCGTCCTCGAGCGCGGTGCCGGCGTTGCCGGGCGCGACAAACACCCTCGAGACGCGCGGCGACTGCGCGAGCTTCCACGCCAGCGCGTGCTCGCGCCCGCCGCCGCCGATGACGAGGAGCTTCACGGCCGCGAGAGGCGAGAGGCGAGAGGCGAGAGGCGGAAACAGCCCTCAACCATGACGCGCCCAAGGGGGCGAGTCACACCCTTCGCCTCACTCCTCACTCCTCACCCCTCACGCACTTCCGGCACGTCAGTGCCGGAAGTGGCGGTGGCCGGTAAACACCATCGCAATACCGCGCTCGTCGGCGGCGGCGATCACTTCTGCGTCGCGCATGCTGCCGCCGGGCTGGATCACGGCGGTTGCGCCGGCGTCGGCGACGACATCGAGTCCGTCCCGGAACGGGAAGAACGCATCCGAGGCAATCACCGAGCCGGCGAGCGACAGGTTGGCGTTCTTGGCCTTGATCGCGGCAATGCGCGCCGAGTCGACGCGGCTCATCTGGCCGGCGCCGACGCCGAGTGTTTGCCCCTTGCCGCAAAACACGATGGCGTTGGACTTGACGTATTTCGCGACGCGCCACGCAAAGAGCATATCCTCGGTCTGCTGCGCTGTCGGCCTGGCACGGGTTACCACTTTGAGATCGGAGGCCCCTACGTTGAAGCGGTCGGGGGTCTGCACCAGCAGTCCACCGCCGACGCGTTTGTAATCACAACGCAACGCGTTCACGAAGTTCCCCTCGCCATCAGGGAGAGGAGCCAGGGGTGAGGGCGGGTTTCCATTGCGCCCAAAAGGCACTTCCAAAACCCGCACGTTCTCCTTCTTCGCGAGCGCCTCCCTGGCCGCCGCCGATACTTTCGGTGCGATCAGTACTTCGACGAACTGCCCGGACACCGCCCCCGCGGTCGCGGCGTCGAGCTCGCGGTTGAATGCAATGATGCCGCCGAACGCCGAAGTCGGATCGGTCGCGAAAGCAAGCCGGTAGGCGTCGATCGGTTTGGCGGAGATCGCAACGCCGCACGGGTTGGCGTGCTTGATGATCACGCACGCCGGCTGCTCGAAAGTCTTCACGCACTCCCACGCCGCGTCGGCATCGGCGATGTTGTTGTACGAGAGCTCCTTGCCCTGGAGCTGGCGGTAGCAGGCAAGGGTCCCCGGCGCGGGCGAGGGCTCGCGGTAGAACGCCGCGCTTTGGTGCGGATTCTCGCCGTAGCGCATGTCCTGGACTTTCTCGAATTGCAGCGTCAGGCGATCGGGCCAGCTCCGGCGCGTGCCGTCGTCTCCGATCGCGGTGAGATAGTTGCTGAT
>JACQOI010000003.1 GCA_016202615.1 Betaproteobacteria bacterium | reverse complement strand
TAGACATTATTCAGGGGAAATGGGGCGGTTATGCTTTTAGCAGCCTGACCAGACTGTTAAGTCCGACAGGCTGCTAGGGCCTTGCTGAAATGGAAAATTCACTGCAATTGGTATTGATTCTGCTGCTCGCCGCGGTGCTGGTGGTGATCCTGTTCCGCCTGCTCAAGCTGCCGGCGATGATCGGCTACCTGCTGGTGGGTGTGGTGATCGGACCCAACGGCCTCGGCCTGATTCCGGACGCCGAGGACACCCGCCATCTGGCCGAGTTCGGCGTGGTGTTCCTGATGTTCAGCATCGGGCTCGAATTCAGCCTGGCCAGGCTCGTGACGATGCGGCGCATCGTGTTCGGTCTCGGCGCATCGCAGGTCGTGCTGACGCTCGCGCTCGTCGTCGCGATCGCTGCGGCCGCCGGCGCGGATTGGCGTGTGGGCGTCGTGCTCGGCGGTGTGATTGCGATGTCATCGACCGCGATCGTCAGCAAGATGCTGGCGGACAGGCTCGAGCTCAATACGCTGCACGGCAGGCAGGTAGTCGGCATGCTGCTGTTCCAGGATCTAGCGGTGGTTCCGCTGCTGATCCTGATTCCGGCGCTCGCCCAGCAGCCGGCCAAGCTTGCGGCCGGCCTGATGCTCGCGCTGCTCAAGGCAACCGTGGTGCTGGCGATATTGCTCTATTTCGGGCAGCGGCCGATGCGCGCGTGGTTCCGCCTGGTCGCCACGCAGAAGTCGTCCGAGCTGTTCGTGCTCAACGTGCTGCTGATCACGCTCGGCTTCGCGTACGTGACCGAACTCGCCGGGTTGTCGCTCGCGCTCGGCGCATTCGTCGCCGGCATGCTGATCTCGGAAACCGAGTACCGCTATCAGGTCGAAGACGACATCAAGCCGTTTCGCGACGTGCTGCTGGGTCTGTTTTTCGTCACCGTCGGCATGAACCTCAACGTTACACTGGTATTTGACAACCTGTTATGGGTCGCCGTCGCGCTGCTGGTTCTGATTGCGCTCAAGGCCTTGTTGATTGCCGGCTTGAGCCGGCTGTTCGGCAGCGACAGCGGCGCGGCGCTACGCACCGGTCTCGATCTCGCGCAGGGCGGCGAATTCGGCTTTGTGCTGTTGTCGCTCGCCGCGCCGTTGCACCTGGTGCCCGAAGCAACGCTGCAGACCGCGCTCGCCGCGATGGTGTTGTCGATGCTGGCCGCGCCATTCATCATCGAGCGCAGCGAGCATATCGTGCGGCATGTCAGCGGCGCGGACTGGCTCGCGCGCGCGATGGAGCTGCATAACGTGGCGGTGCAATCGATGTCGATAAACCGGCACGTCGTGCTGTGCGGTTATGGCCGCAGCGGGCAGAACCTTGCGCGCCTGCTCGAGGCGGAAAACATCGCTTATATCGCGCTCGACACCGATCCCAGGCGCGTCCGGGAAGCGGCGGCCGCGGGCGAACATGTGGCTTACGGCGATGCGTCGCGCCGCGAAGTGCTGATCGCGGCGGGATTGCTGCGCGCCAAGGCGATGGTGGTCTGCGTCGCCGACAGCATGCTCGCCATGCGCGTGCTCGCCCAGGTGCGCGAGTTGCGGCCGGAGCTTCCGGTGATCGTGCGCACGGTCGATGACGCCGATCTCGACCGGCTCAGCGCGGCGGGTGCCGCCGCGGTGGTCGCCGATATCATGGAAGGCAGCATGATGCTTGCGTCGCACGCATTGTTGTTGCTCGGCGTGCCGCTCAATCGCGTACTCAGGCGGATACGCAACACGCGCGATCAGCGCTACAGCCTGTTGCGCGGTTTTTTTCACGGCGCGACCGACGCAACGCAGGATCTTGCGCACCGGGATCAGCCGCTGTTGCACTCGGTATTGATTACGCCGGGCGCGGCAGCGGTGGGCAGGACGTTGCGTGAGCTTGACCTGGGCCGATGGCGCGTCGAAGTGAGATCCATGCGTCGCCGCGGTATGCGCGCACAGCAGCCTGAGCCCGATATGCCTTTCGAAGCCGGCGATGTGCTGGTGCTGTTCGGCACGGAGCAAAAT
>JACQOI010000044.1 GCA_016202615.1 Betaproteobacteria bacterium | reverse complement strand
TATCTCATCGATCTGGGACGTCCGGAGGAAGCGATACCCTGGCTGCAGAAGGCGATAGGGGCCAAGCGCTACTGCTGCTACCAGTTTCCACACTCCAACCTGGGGCGGGTGCTGCTCGCGCAAGGCAAGGTTGAAGAGGCAAAACGTTCTTTCGAGCGCGCGCTCGAGTACGACCCGCAGTATCTGCCCGCGCTGGTGGGGCTCGAATACATCAAGCAACGCGGGCTCCGGGGACTTTAGAACCTGTTTCAAAAGCGGAAAGACAGGATCCATCGGCCGCTCACAATTTGGAGGCATGAAGAACCTAATCGCGCTCGCCAAGTCCAATGTATACGGCGTGAACTGCGCGTCCGCGGGCATCGGCAGCGCGGCGCATTTCGCGAGGACGCTTTTCCCCCGCATATCGGGCGTGGAGGTTACGTATGTGCGCTGCAAGTGCGGAGTGAGCGACTTTAAATGATTGGGGTCGGCGTGAGTGAGGTGCTGTGAATAACGCGCGGCAGTAATATTCCATCTCGCGATCGGCGAATCTTGATCGGGTTGCATTGAATCTTACGGAGGGCCTATGTACAAGATCCTGGTGCCTACTGATGGTTCGGAGATTTCGCAGCAAGCGGTCAAGCAGGGCATGGTATTTGCGAAAGCCCTCAACGCAAAAGTCTTCGGCCTGCATGTAATCCCGAAGTTTCATGCGGTAACGGAAAAAATGGACGAGGGTTTCGAAGTGCCGACCAGCCCGGCGCTCAAGAAACGGGTTGACGAAGAGTCCAAAGCGAGAGCGCGGGAAATTCTGGCTCCGGTCGAGGAAGAAGCAAAGGGTGCGGGCCTCGAATGTGAATGCATCGTGGAAACCAATGATGCCGTCTACGAGGAAATCCTTGACGCCGCCCGGAAGAAAAACTGTGACCTGATCATAATGGCGTCACATGGTCACGCGGGGGTTACCGGCTTGCTGCTCGGAAGCGAAACCGCCAAGGTGCTGACGCATGCCAAACTACCCGTTCTGATATTGCGCTGATTCGGCATCCGCCACAGGCTGAACGCGTCCGCAACGGCGCGTCAGCATCGTCATTTGCACGCTGGCCGATCCATAGAGCAACCCGCCAGGTCAGCATCGGCCGAACTCAAAACAACGGGAGGACCTTCCCCACTTGTTTCTCTCGCACACCGCCGATCTTGATTGAATCGCTGCATCGACGCCGCTTTCTCGCGCGAGCCGGCGGGGCGTTGCTCGGCGGTCTGGCGGGCGCTGCGCCGCTTGCTGTCCAGGGCGCCGCTCAAGGAATCGAAACCAGGCCCGGAAAAATGTCGCAGCCATCTGAACTTTCAAATGCGGGATCGCGCAGCGTGACGCTGTTCCTGTGCGGCGATGTGATGACCGGCCGCAGCGTTGACCAGATCCTCGCGCACCCGAACAAACCGCACATCTTCGAGCCTTACATGCGCTCGGCAGCGGGTTACGTGCAACTTGCGGAGGGCGCAACGGGGCCGATCAACAGGCCCGTCGACTTCGCCTACATCTGGGGCGATGCCTTGGCGGAGTTCGAGCGCGCGCGGCCGGACGGGCGGATCATCAATCTGGAAACCGCGGTCACCGCAGCCGAGGACCCTTGGCCGGGCAAGGGCATCCACTACCGAATGCATCCCGCCAATATTCCCTGCCTTACCGCCGCAAAAATCGACTGCTGCGTGCTCGCCAACAATCATGTGCTGGACTGGGGTTACAGCGGGCTTGCGGAGACCCTGGACACGCTGCGTGGCGCCGGCATCCGCATCGCTGGCGCGGGCCGCGACGATGCCGAGGCCGCCGCGCCGGCGGTGATCGAGTTGCCCGGCAAGGGCCGCCTGCTCGTGTTCGCCTTCGGCATGGAAAGCGCCGGCGTGCCCCGCGAATGGGCCGCAGCCGGGAGCCGCGCGGGCGTGAATTTTCTCGCCGATCTCTCCGCGCGGACCGCGGACGCGGTCACCGCGCAAGTGCGCGCCGCGAGGCGCGCCGGCGACCTCGTGGTCGCGTCAATCCACTGGGGCCCCAACTGGGGCTTTGCTATCCCGCAGGAGCAGCGTGCCTTTGCGCACCGGCTCATCGATGCGGCCGGCGTGGACGTAGTGCACGGCCATTCCTCGCACCATCCGAAGGGCATCGAAATCTACCGCGAAAAGCTCATCCTCTACGGCTGCGGCGACTTCCTGAACGACTACGAGGGCATCAGCGGTTACGAAGAATTCCGCGGCGAGCTTGCCCTGATGTACTTTCCGACCCTGGATGCCGCTACCGGGAGGCTCACGCGCTTCGCGATGACGCCGACGCGAACCCGCCACTTCCGCGTGAACCGCGCGCCGGATGAAGGCGCGCGCTGGCTTCAGGACACGTTGAACCGCGAGGGACAGAAGCTCGGCACGCGCGTCGAGCGGCAAACGAACGGCAATCTGTTGCTCCGCTGGGCCTAGGAGTTTGTCGGACTCAAGTCCGACAAACTCCTTTGGCAAAACCGCTTCCACGCAAAACGACAAGAAACCATCACTCTTCACTATTTGACATTGATCTCGATGCGCGGCCACGATTCAGTCGATAATGGAATTTATCCTTGTGCGCCTTGTCGATGTACGCAAGGAACTGGGACTCTTTGAGGTCTGGTGCGCCTTCGGAATAAATGTTCCTGAATACGATGGCCCCTGATCGTTTCCGCGCATGGAATAGATGGAACTCGTTTTTGGCGCGTATTGCAGAGAGATAAAAGAGTGTCGCTTGTTCCGCTATACGTCTTATTCCAATTTGCGTTC
The DNA here is from genome assembly GCA_016202615.1 of Betaproteobacteria bacterium. Taxonomy (GTDB): domain Bacteria; phylum Pseudomonadota; class Gammaproteobacteria; order Burkholderiales; family SG8-41; genus PALSA-1004. Next base: position 13,997 of record JACQOI010000044.1, on the reverse strand, counting down.
AAAACAACAATAATTTTGTAGGGTGCGTTCCACGCACCATGACTACCGGTGCGCACGGCGCACCCTGCGATATTTCATTTTCGATTGCGAATTTGGCGAACCGCTGCATGCGGGAGCGGGGTTACAAGCTCGTGCCGATCAAGCCGGACCATTGACGCGGGGATCGTCAGAATACTGATACGTCAACTGCCGAGGTAATCGCAGCAACTCATCTCGTCACCCCCTGGGACGTTACAGTAGCGGCCGGCGTTACGGTCCAACGCTGCCGGCGCGAGAAACAAAGTCCTTATTCTTGCTTTTCCCCATGCCCGACCAGCGACAGCAAGTGCCCGAACTTGCTGCGCTTGGTCTGCAAGTAATTGCGGTTGGCTGAACGCGGTGCGATTTCGATCGCGACGCGCTCCGTGACGGTGAGCCCGTAATCCTCGAGCGAGCGCACCTTGTCCGGATTATTGGTCATCAGCCGCACCTGGCGCACGCCAAGATCGAAGAGGATGTGCGCGCCGGTCTTGTAATCGCGCATGTCTGCCGCAAAACCAAGCGCGTGGTTGGCCTCGACCGTGTCCTGCCCCTGATCCTGCAGCGCGTAGGCACGAATCTTGTTGAGCAGCCCGATGCCGCGCCCCTCGTCGAACATGTAGACCACGACACCGCTGCCGGCCCGTTCGATCTCCGTCATCGCGAACTCGAGCTGCTCGCCGCAGTCGCAGCGCACTGAGCCGAACACGTCGCCGGTCAGGCACTGTGAGTGCAGCCGCACCAGCGCGGGCGTTCCGGATGTAATTTCGCCTTTTGCCAGCGCGATGTAGAGCGTCGTCTCCAGTTCGTCGCTGTAGACCATCAGCCGCCAACTGCCGGCCTTGCGCGTCGGCAGCACGGTTTCCGATCTGCGCCGCACCTGGCGTTCGTGCTTGCGATACTCGATCAGGTCGGCGATTCTGAGGATCTTGATGCCGTGCCGCGCGGCGAATTTTTCGAGATCGGGCATGCGCGCCATCGTGCCATCGTCGTTCATGATCTCGCAGATCACGCCGGCCGGCTTCGAACCCGCCATGCGCGCGAGATCGACCGCGGCCTCGGTATGGCCGCGCCGCGCCAGCACGCCGCCGTCGACCGCACGCAGCGTCTGCAACCTGCCGGGCCGGATCAGATCCCCCGCTTTCGTACCGTCCGCGATTGCGACCGCGATGGTACGCGCGCGGTCATGAGCCGACATGCCCGACCCTACGCCCTCGCGCGCGTCGATCGGCGTGGCGAACGCGGTGCCGAATTTACTCTGGTTGCCCTGGTCATCGGCAATCAGCGCGAGCCCCAGCTCGCGCATGCGGTCTTCGGTCAACGCGAGCGACACCAGGCCGCGCCCGCAAGTCGCCATGAAATTGATCGCCTCGGGCGTCGCACGCTCGGCCGCAACAAACAAGTCGCCTTCGTTCTCGCGGTCCTCGTCATCGACCAGGATCAGCATGCGGCCCCTGCGCACATCCGGCAGGATTTGCTCGACGATCAGCTCGCTGGTTTGGGAGATGCCGGTCATATCATCTCGACCGCCTGTCTCAATCGCCGTCCTTGGACACCAGCCGGATAAACTCGGCGCGCGTTCTTTCCTGCTCGAATTCGCCGGTGAACGCCGAAGTGGTTGCGATCGAATGCTGCTTCTGAATGCCGCGCATCACCATGCACAGGTGCTGGGCTTCGATGACCACCGCAACGCCGAGCGGTTTCAGCGTCTCCTGGATGCAGTTGCGGATCTCGACCGTAAGGCGCTCCTGCACCTGCAGCCGGCGCGCGAACGCATCGACCACGCGCGGGATTTTCGATAATCCGACGATGTGGCCGTTCGGAATGTAAGCAACATGCGCCTTGCCCAAAAACGGCAGCAGGTGGTGTTCGCACAGCGAATAGATCTCGATGTCCTTGACGATCACCATCTGGCGATACTCTTCCCTGAACATCGCCGAGCGCAGGATCTCCGCCGGATCGAGATCGTAGCCGTGCGTGAGAAACTGCAACGCCTTGGCGACGCGTTCCGGCGTTTTGGCCAAGCCCTCGCGACCCGGATCCTCGCCAAGATCCTTGAGGATCGCATGATATTTCTCGGCGATGCGCGCGATGGTACGCGGGTTGTACTGGTCGATCTTCTCGTACCCGTCCATCTCGTTTTCCAGCCGCATCGTTGCCGTCAGCCGCTTGTCCATGGTCGCTTGGCGTCGTATCTAACCGATGTGAGTATACTACTCGCGCATCCTGGCACGTATGCTGGCGAGGATGCCCTCGCGACTTAGACCGCAACTCGCGAGCTGAAGTGCCGGATCGCCCTGATCGACGAAGCGGTCCGGCAGGCCGAGTTGCAGCACCGGCACTTTCAATCCCTGCTGCTGCAACGACTCCAGCACCGCGCTTCCGGCCCCGCCCATCACCGCGTTTTCCTCGATCGTGACCAGCAGGTCGTGACCGTCGGCGAGTTGCGCCACCAGCGCGTCGTCGAGGGGCTTGACGAAGCGCATGTTGGCAACCGTGGCATCGATTTCCTCCGCTGCTTCGAGCGCCGGCCGCAGCATGCTGCCGAACGCGAGGATCGCGACCTTCTTCGAGAGCAGCGCAACCTTCTTGCCGCTGCGGCGGATTTCGCCGCGGCCTACCGGCAGCGCCCGCATCTGCTTCTCGACCGCGGCGCCGGGCCCGCTGCCGCGCGGATAGCGCACTGCTGTCGGCGTGTTCATCTGGAACGCGGTATACAGCATCTGCCGGCATTCGTTCTCATCGGACGGCGCCATCACCGCGATATTGGGCAGACAACGCAAATAGCTGAAATCGAAGCTGCCGTTGTGCGTCGCGCCGTCGGCGCCGACCAGGCCGGCGCGGTCGATCGCAAGCACGATAGGCAGGTTCTGGATCATCACGTCGTGGATCAGCTGATCGTAGGCGCGTTGCAGGAATGTCGAATAAATCGCGACCACCGGTTTCATCCCCTCGCACGCGAGCCCGGCGGCGAACGTCAGCGCATGCTGCTCGGCGATGCCGACGTCGAAATAGCGGTCGGTGTACTGCTCGGAGAAGCGCACCATTCCCGAGCCCTCGCGCATCGCCGGCGTGATGCCGACCAGGCGCTTGTCCTGCGCCGCCATGTCGCACAGCCAGTCGCCGAAAATTTGCGTATAGCTCGGCTTGCCACCGCTCTTGGCGCCGACGATGCCGTCGTCGGGCTTGAATTTGGACACGCCGTGATACAGCACCGGATCGGCTTCGGCGAGCTTGTAGCCCTGGCCTTTGCGCGTGACGACGTGCAGAAACTGCGGACCACTGAGCTCGCGGATGTTTTTCAGCGTCGGGATCAGCGCGTCGAGGTCATGTCCGTCGATCGGCCCGATGTAGTTGAAGCCGAATTCCTCGAACAGAGTACTGGGCGTCACCATGCCCTTGACGTGCTCCTCGGCGCGACGCGCCAGATTACCAAGCACCTTTTCACCGGCGCGCCGCGCGGCGGCGTAAAAGCGCCCTGACATCAGCTTCGCCAGATATTTGTTGAGCGCGCCGACCGGCGGCGAGATCGACATTTCGTTGTCGTTGAGTATCACCAGCAGATCCGCGTCGGTGTCGCCCGCGTTGTTGAGCGCCTCGAATGCCATGCCGGCAGTCATTGCGCCGTCGCCGATCACCGCCACGCAGTGGCGCGCGATGCCGCCGAGTTTGGAAGCCACCGCCATGCCGAGCGCGGCGCTGATCGAGGTGCTCGAATGCGCGGTGCCGAAGGTGTCGTACTCGCTCTCCTCGCGGCGCGGAAATCCCGAAATGCCTTCCCACATGCGCAACCGCTTCATGCTCTCACGCCTGCCGGTCAGCACTTTGTGGCCGTAGGTCTGGTGACCCACGTCCCACACGATGCGGTCGTGCGGCGTGTCGAATACATAATGCAGCGCGATGGTGAGCTCGACGGTGCCGAGATTCGACGACAAATGCCCGCCCGTCTGGCTCACGGAATCGAGCAGGAACTGGCGCAACTCCTGCGCAAGCTGCGGCAACTGCTTACGGTCGAGCGCGCGCAGCTCGTGCGGATCGTTGATGGTTGTCAGCAAATCGTACATTTCAGTGAGCCGCCAAGGCGTCAAACTGCCGGTGAGGGGTGAGGCGGGAAAAGCACACAACAAGCGATCCTACGCGAATTTACGCCTCTCGCCTCTCGCCTCTCGCCTCTCATGGTCATCTGAACTTCCGCAGCACGATGAAATCCGCGAGCTGGCGCAGGCGCAGCGCGCGCTCGCCGACACCGTCGAGCGCGGCGAGCGCATCGCGGCGCAGCTCGTCGGCGTGCTTGCGTGCATCGCTCACGCTGAGCACGCTGATGTAAGTCGGCTTGTTCTGCCGCGCATCCTTGCCCGCGGTCTTGCCGAGCGTCGCGGTGGTCGCATCGGCATCGAGCACGTCATCGACCACCTGGAACGCAAGCCCGATGCATTTGGCGAAACGGTCGAGCTGGCCGAGCTCGGCGGCCGCGAGCGCCGCACCGCTGCGCGCGCCGAGCAGCACCGCGCAGCGGATCAGCGCGCCGGTCTTGTGGATATGCATGAACTCGAGCTCAGGCAGCGACAATGTGGCGCCGACCGCGGCCAGATCGATCGCCTGCCCGCCGGCCATGCCGCGCGAGCCCGCCGCCGCCGCCAGCAGCTTCACCATTTCGAGCTGTACCGAGGGATCGTCTGTCACACGATATTCGGCGAGCAGCTGAAACGCGAGGCTTTGCAGCGCGTCGCCGACCAGGAGTGCCGTCGCCTCGTCGAATTCGACATGGCAGGTCGGCTTGCCGCGCCTGAGCACGTCGTCGTCCATGCACGGCAGATCGTCGTGCACCAGCGAATAAGCGTGGATCAGCTCGACTGCGGCACCCGCCAGCGCGACGCGGCCGGCGTCGGCCTCGGTGATTTCACCCGCGGCGAACGCGAGCAGCGGCCGCACGCGCTTGCCGCCGCCGAGCACCGCGTAGCGCATCGCCTGATGCAATCGCTGTGGCGCGACCTCGGGACTCGGCAGCACCGTTTGCAGCTGCGCTTCGATGCGCTGCTGGTGGGTACTCGCCCAGCGCTGGAAATCAGTCGTTGTCGTCGACACCGGCGAAATTCTTTAAAGCACCGGCTTCGAGGACCTTGACCTGCTGCTGCGCGTCCGCGAGCTGAGCCTGGCAAAACTTGAGCAGCTCGGCGCCGCGCTTGTAGGCGGCCAGCGATTGCTCGAGTGAAAGTTGCCCGCCTTCCATGCGCGTCACGATCTTCTCAAGCTCGGCAAGCGCGCTTTCGAACGTGGGATTCTGGTCGGATTTAGCTGGCTTGGGCATGCCCGTACGCCACCGCTGGGGAAAAGTTGTAAACATAGCGCAATCTGAGGGTTGCGGTCAACGCGGACCGTAAGGTTTCACGGCACTTCTCGACACACGATGTAAGCTTTCACCTTGTTTGAAGGTCTACCGGATAGGCAGGGTTTCGCGCCAAGAGCATTTTTGTTGACGGGCAATTCATCAGACCGGCGAAGGCATGTTTACCAGCGAGAGAACCAGAGAACAACACTACCTCCCTGCCCTCCTCCTGATCGGCGCCTTGAGTCTGTCGGCCTGCGAGGGAACCCCGGGAAACCCTGCTCAATCGCGGTCGGCGGGGAAGGCGGATATTGTCGAAAGCTTTCTCGCGCAGTATTGGCGGCGACCCCTGGCTGCGCAGGGGGAAGTGCCCGCCCATTTCAGCGCATTGGAAGGGTCGTTGGAACCGGGTTCGTGCGCTGCTTGCCACCGAGCTCAGTTTGACGATTGGAAGCAAAGCCTGCACAGCCGCGCCATGGGGCCTGGAATCATGGGGCAGCTCGTCAACATGGCGCCCCACGCGACGGACGAGCATCAAGATTGCCTGCGATGCCACGCACCCCTCCAGGAGCAGGCTGCCGGCCTTGCCAGCGCCCTTGCGCAAGCAACAGGCGAGGTTGACGCAGCGGCTCGTAAGGCAAGGCGCGCGCGCGCGCTGCACGAACAAGGATTGGTGTGCGCTGCTTGCCACTTGCGCGGTTTCCAACGCTACGGACCACCGCGGCGGGATGGCTCGACCCCGGAACCTGCCGCGGCGCTCCCCCACAATGGCTGGATCAGCAGCCCGGCATTCGAGGACTCGCGATTCTGCGCTGCGTGCCATCAATTTGAAACCGGCGACTACGCCTTGAACGGTAAGCTGCTCGAAAACACGTATCAGGAATGGAAGGCGAGCCGCTATGCCCGCGAAGGCAAGCAGTGCCAGTCGTGCCACATGCCGGAGCGCCGGCATCTCTGGCGCGGAATTCACGATCCTGAAATGGTGAAAGCCGGCGTCACGATTAACGTGCGGGCAGTGGAAGTTACCCGCGATGGCGTGGCCGGCACGCTCGTAATCATGAATACCGGAACCGGACACCATTTTCCCACTTACGTGACGCCACGCATCATCGTCGAGGCATATCAGGAGGACCCGGCGGGTAAGGTCATCCTGGAAACTCTGAAGCAATTTGTAATCGGCCGCAGCGTAACGCCGGATCTCAGCGCGGAACTGGCGGATACGCGCATTGCCGCCGACGAGGAAAAGTCATTCGATTACCGGGCGCCCGTTAATCCAAAGGCTGCACAGCTGGTATTCCGCGTACGCGTGGAACCCGACGCTTTTTATGCCGGATTTTATCGCTCGCTGCTGAAGGACAAGCAAGCCGGCAAGGGTGAGAAGCTGATACGGCAGGCGCTGCGGGATTCCACGGCTTCGCGATTTACCATTTATACGAGCCGCCATCCGTTGCAAACAAGATAGTGAAAGAGCCCGTCACTTATCTGCCGCTACCTTGCCTGCGTTCCGTTATTGGTTCATGGATTTTCGCAGGGCGCGGCGACCAGTATCGGCTACGCGGCTATGAGCCGCGCGCCGGAAAAACGTCGCCGCCCCGCTGCTGGGCGTCGCTTCAGTACTGTTCGTCAAGCGAATGGCGGGTGGTAAAATGCCTTGTATTGCATGTGCTGACGATGTCCGCGTCGAAAAAAGCAGATAGTGTGTGATCCAACTGGCCCGAGACAACAGAGGAGTTTTGAATGACTGAATTGAAATGGCTTGGCACTGGCACCGCTTATCCCCATCCTGACTCGCTTCCGCCCGAGCGGTGGGAAAAGCTCGGGCTCACCCGGCAAGAATACCTCGTCCAGTATGAGGCCTGGGTTCGTGAGCGATTGCTGCGCGACCAGTCAGCGCCAAAAGTCGGTGAGCCGGCTCCTGACTTCGAGATCGAGCGCCTGACGCCCGCGGGAAAGAGAACCGGTGAAGCGTTCCGCCTGTCATCGACACGCGGCCGGCCGGTCGCCCTTGTTTTCGGATCGTACACGTGACCGCCCTTCCGTGCTCAGGCCGTGCGCCTGAATGAAATATACGAGGAACTCAAAGACCGTGTTCAGTTCTACTGCGTCTACATTCAGGAGGCGCACCCGACGGACGGACGGCAGGCGGCCCAGAATCTGGTCGATAGCGTGTTGTACGAGCAGCCAAAGTCGATTGAGGAGCGGGAAGCGTTGGCCCAGGTCTGCGTGCTCCGTCTCAACACCAAGATGCCGATGCTCCTGGACAACATGTCGAATGAAGTGGAGCAGTTGTACGCCGCACTACCTGACCGGCTCTACATTCTTGACGAGAATGGCGTCGTCATTTTTCGCACGCTCGTTGGCCAACGCGGGTTCGATGTGGAGGCTTGGTATGCGGCGATAAAGTCTTATCTAGACGGCGCTCGATGAGGCGGCGACCAGACTACGCCATTTTCGCGCCAAAACAGGTCCTTTTTTTGAAGAAATAGTTCTGGAGCCTCTATATGAGTAATTCAAATTGGCTGGGCACTTCTTACGCTCATCCCGACTCGTTGCCGCCGGAGCGGCTGAAAAGAATGGAACTCACAGGCGAGACCCGCGAAGAGTACGAGGCGATGGTCCGGGAACGATCACTGCGCGACCAGTCAGCGCCAAAAGCCGGCGAGCCGGCTCCCGACTTCGAGATCGAGCGCCTGACGCTGGCGGGAAAGAGAACCGGTGAATCGTTCCGCCTGTCATCGACACGCGGCCGGCCGGTCGCCCTTGTTTTCGGGTCGTACACGTGACCGCCTTTCCGCGATCGGGCCGTGCGCCTGAACGAAATATACGAGGAACTCAAAGACCGGGTTCAGTTCTACTGTGTCTACATCCAGGAGGCCCATCCGACGGACGGGCGGCAAGCAGGGCAGAACCTGGTCGACAACGTGTTGTACGAGCAGCCAAAGTCGATCGAGGAGCGGGAAGCGTTGGCCCAGGTCTGCGTGCTCCGTCTCAACACCAGGATGCCGATGCTCCTGGACAACATGTCGAACGAAGTAGACCGCCTGTATGCCGCGCTTCCGGACCGGCTCTATCTTCTCGACGAGAAAGGCGTCGTCGTCTTTCGCACGGTGGTCGGTTCACCCGGGTTCGACGTCGATGCCTGGTATGCCGCGATTAAACGCCATGTCGGCGTTCCTGTCATTTAGGGTGGACGCAATCCGCATTCTCACGAGCGCGCTTCATCTTCCACCAGGGCATCAATGATCGGGCACCCGCATCCCCGGCTACCCTTTGCGCACTTCGTAACCAAGCCCTTCAGCGCTTTCTGAATGGCCGCCAGGTCGGCTATTTTCTCCTCGACCATTTTGAGCTTTTTCTCCGCCAGTACCTTGGTCTCTGCACAGTGCTTGCCGTCCGAAAGCCCAAGCAAAAGCGCGACCTCATCCAGCGAGAAACCCAACGCCTGGGCACGCTTGACAAAGCGTACCCGCTTGAGGTCATCGACGGAATAACGCCGGATGCTGCCGTAATCCCGCTTGGGCAGAGATAACAGCCCGATGCGCTGGTAATAGCGGATGGTTTCAACGTTGACCCGTGCGGCCTTGGCAAGCTCGCCGATCCTAATCCCCTGCCCGCTATTTGGTGTTTTCAACAAAGTAATTGACTCCGTAGTTGAGTACGGAAGTAGTTTACCACATCGGCCCTCAAGTCGAAAAGCAATCAGCGCAGGCTTTCGCAACCCGATTGCCCGACGCTGGCCACGGCAAGAAGCGAAGCCGGGGCGCAGCGTAGAGCAGAGTAGCGACTTATGTTGATTAATCAATGCAACCGCTGCACCGGCCCGCGGTTGGCCGGCGTCCAATTTGCCGGCTATTTCGCGTTTTATGTGCTTGCCATGCGTCATCAGCGCGCCGGCGCAGGCGCTGATCGGCCCAAACTGCCCTGCGATCGCTGTTAGGTTGGTGCCCGCGGGAGCTTGGGCGCGATGTCGTCCGCCGGCATCGGGCGTGCAAACAGAAAACCCTGGGCTTCTTCACAGCGCCTCGAACTCAGAAACTCGAGCTGGGCCCGGGTTTCAACGCCCTCGGCAATGATCTTTTTGCCAAGGCTGTGCCCAAGGCGAATGATCGCGTCGCATATCGCATCGGCATTGGCGTCCCCGATATCATCCACGAAGGACTTGTCGATCTTGATGGCATCGATATCAAACTTCCGTAAATAACTCAGCGACGAATAACCGGTCCCGAAATCATCGATCGATAAGCGCACGCCAACGGCGCGCAGCGAAGCGAGGACGGCTACGGTCAACGTCACATCACTCATCGCCGCAGACTCGGTTATTTCAAGCTCCAGCGCGTCGGACTCGACGCCCGCCGCGGCAATTGCACCGCGCACCATTTCAGGCAACTTCGGATCACGAAACTGGAGCGCGGCAACATTGACCGCGACGCGCGGCGGTGTGAGGCCCGCCTCGCGCCAGCGCCGGACCTGCGCGCAGGCCTCGCGCAGCACCCATTCGCCGATAGGTACGATTAGGCCGCATGCCTCGGCGATGGGAATGAATTCGCCCGGCGATATCAACCCGCGCGCCGGATGCTGCCAGCGGATCAGCGCTTCGCACGCAGCATACGGGCGTCCCGCGCCGGCCTGGTCGAGCGCGATCTTCGGCTGATAAAAAAGCCTCAGCTCGCCGCGCTCGAGCGCCTGGCGCAGCCCGCGTTCAGTCTCCTGCCGCCGCTGCGCCTCTTGCGTCATCTCCGGAGAAAAAAACTGGTAGCGGGCGCGCGCATCGCTCCGAATGCGGGTGAGCACCACTTCGGCGTCATGCAGGGCAGTTTCGGCGTCGGTGCAGCCGGTGGAGGAGTACGCGATACCGATCCTGCCCCGCGGCCGGACTTCGTTGCCGTCAATGGCCAAAAGATGCTCGATTTCGGCCAGGATCCGTTCGGCGTGTTCCGCCGCCTGCGCCGGGCTGACCGGCCCGGCGTTCACGATGCCGAACTCGTCCCCGCCCAAACGGGCGACGAACTGTCCCGCGCTGACTCCCTGATTCAATTTGCGAGCGACTTCGATCAACATCCGATCGCCGACGTTTTGACCCAGCGCGCTGTTGATCGCGCTGAAGCCGGCCAGATTCAGCACCTGCACCTGCACCTGTTCTCCGCGTTCGCAGGCAACAGGCAGCGTCTGGCGCAGATGTTCGAGGAAGAAGTCACGGTTAGGCAGACCGGTCAACGGGTCGTGGCGCGCGAGAAAGCGGGCGCGTTCCTCCGCGCGTAACTGGTCGGCGCGTTTGCTTTCGACGACGCGCGTCAGCATCTCGTCGTGGGCCTGAAATACGTCGCCGAACTCGTTGCGCGGGCGTTCGTGAATCCGGTAATCGTCGGCGTGATCGGGATGGGCAGCGGCGGCTATCATGCTCCGCCGCAGCATGAAGAACGGACGCAACACCGAGCGATAGAGCACCAGCATGGTTCGTGCCGTCACCACCGCCACGATCAGCGCGACCAGGCCGGCGATGCGCAGTATGAAAGCAGCCAGCAGGGTGTTGATCTGCGAGCTGTCCAGGCGCGTGAGGAACACCAACCGTTGCCCTCCGGCCGTGGCGCTCCAGGCAAGGTCGTAGCATTTGCCGCCGAGTGCAAAGCGGGCCAGCTTGTCACGCCGGCCCGCTACCACGTCATCGATCGCAAAATCGGAGAAGTCGGCGTCGCCGACCCGCGCAAGCGTTACACCTTTGGCGTTGCGAATGCTCGCGGCCAGAATCGAGCTGTCGCGCTGGATCTTGGACAGCAACTGCTCGAGTTCCCGGGGTTTCGCCAGCGCCTCTTCGGCCAGCACCACGGGCTGCATCGCCAACATGGTCTGCTGTTCGAGCGTCAGCAAAGCGTCAGGAATTTATAGGCCGAAGGGATCAGAATGATGCTTTCGATTGCAAGGATGAGCACGAACACCGAGAAGGTCACTGACTTGCACAGCCGGCAGCCCCACAGCCGCTGTGCGAGCGCGCGCAGCGGATGGGGAATATCAGCCGTGACGGGACGCGGGACGGTATTGGATGTCATGTCAACGTTCGGAAGCAATTATGGCATAATTAGTCGAGGCTGTGTCGTCGCACCTTACAAAAAAAACCGGTCGATTGGTTGGTCCCATGAGTATCCCGAGTAACGGAAATCTTGAGCGGTGGCGCCCGGATCTGATGCGTTATGCCACGCTCCAATTGCGCGATCCCGAGCTCGCGGAGGACGTCGTACAGGAGACCCTGCTGGCGGGCCTCGAAGGCCTGGTCAATTTCGCCGGAAAATCGTCGCCAAAGACCTGGCTCATAGGCATCCTCAAGCACAAGATCGTGGATGCCATCCGCCGCAGATCGCGCGAGCAATCACGCGCCACCGACATCGAAGATGAAAGTTTGGGCGAAGCAATCGATGACTTGTTTACCGCCGATGGAAAGTGGAAACAGCTTCCCTCCAATTGGGGTAATCCCGAACGCGCCTTTGAAAACAAGAAATTCTGGGAAACTTTCGAGCTGTGCTCGAAGCTGATGCCGGAACGCACCGCGGCCGTGTTCATGATGCACGAAGTGATGGAGTATACGACTGACGAAATCTGTAAGGAACTCGCGATCACCCCGACCAATATATGGGTAACATTGCATCGCGCACGTCTCAGCCTGCGGCAATGCCTCGAAACCAAGTGGTTCGGCGGAGCGGCGAAATAGACCTTGTATGTTGACATGCAAAGAAGTCAGTAAGCTGTTGTCGCAAGCCCAGGATGAACGCCCGGGTTTTCGAACACGACTCTATGTGAGGTTGCATCTCATGCTGTGCGACGGGTGCACAAATTTCCAAAAACAGCTTGAGTTCATGCGCGCCGCATTACGCCGGTACCGTGACCGCGACCAAGGGTATTAGCAAGCCTGCTGGGACGGCCTTTCGTCCAACGCGGACTATCATCCCGCCATCGGCAGCAGTTGGCGGTCCGGTCACGCGAGCGCGGCGGCGTGTCGTTGCTGATCGGCCGCCTCATACCGGTAATTGCGTTCAACCTGATCAACTGATCAACTAAGCCGCAGCTCTGACGGAGATCTCGTGGTGGACGTTTCCATGGGCCACCGGGATCGGCATCCTGCCCCTCACCATCCTGCTCAATATCCTGGGCGACCAGATGTTGGCAGTCCCGCTCCGGGCCTGGCTATTGGTTGGTGCGGTTGCCATCCTGAGTTGGTTCATCCTGCATCTGCGCTGGCGGGCGGTATCACGACGCGAAAATCCGGCCATCGGCAGCGCTAACGTGCACGACCGATAACCCGACCTCAATCGACCAGGGGTTCATCTAGCCGGTACTGCGAACGGGTGATGGCGCCGGATACTCACTTTGGGCGCAACTACTCGTAAGCATTTGCGGCTTACCGGCGACTACTTACAAGTCACAGGACGCCGATCCGATCGCGGGCGTTCTCATCCATGATTTACCCCGGGAGGCATGTGAATGAAATCGTCGAACTGATTTATTCGCTGTTTGGCCGATTCGGCTATGGCGCGCTCTTTTTTGGCGTCATGCTTGACAACGCAGGGTTCCCGATACCCGGAGAACTGGTATTGCTGTTTGCCGGAAGCCTGGTCGCGAATGGCGATTTTTCCATGGCGCCGGCGGTCGTCGCCGCCGCCGCGGGCGCGTTGCTGAGTGACAGCGGCTGGTATTTCGCCGGTCGTCTCGGTTCAAAACGGTTGATCCGCCTGTACTGCCGGGTCAGTTACGGCTCCACCGCCTGCCTCGCGAGGACCGAGCGGAATCTGGCGCGCTTTGGGCCTCTCTCACTCGTGTACGCGCGTTTCATACCGGGCTTCAGGACTTTCGCCGCCCCCATGGCCGGGATGTCGGGAGTGCCGTACCGCTGGTTCGCGCTCTACGATGGCATTGGCACGCTGTTATGGGCCACCTTGGGCATCTGGTCGGGCTCTTTTTTTGCGCGCGAGTTCACGCTTATCGTGAACCGGTTCAAGGACGTTCAGCTGATTTTTGTTTATCTCGCCGTAACAGGCCTGCTCATGTTCGTGCTGATGAAGTGGCTGGTCCGTCTTCGGCACGACCGGGCGGAAATCGTATTGAAAACGGATGTAGCCGCGGAAGTGCCAAGCCGCGAACCAGTCTGAGTTGACAAACCAATCGGCCTGGAAAACCAGGGGAATCAAATCCATTCTTGTAAGGCGCGATGATACAACCCCGACTAACCTCACATACTGCTTGGCTGAAGAAATAACAGGACCCGAGTGGACGGCTCATACGGCAATGTAAGGTTTTCGCCGCTGTGAGGGTCCAACACATAGTAACCCGCACAAATTCTAGTGCTAAGAATACTCAATATATCCGGCATCGGCCGGCGACGGAGGAGAATCGAGTGGCCTCAGGAAACATTGTGGCTTTGGTCTTGGCTGGCGGCGAGGGAACTCGACTTCGACCGCTGACCACCGATCATGCGAAACCCGCGCTCGCCTTCGCGAGCAATCTCCGGCTCGTTGATTTCGTGCTAATTCTAATGTGCGTTCAATTTGAGACTAACGATCCATGGCCACGCCGTTAAGCTGCGCACCCGGTCATGATCGTCGGCGAATCGCGGCAATCCCGCATGCAATTGTGCGATCACCGCGTCCATATGGTTGAACACGCGATT
>JACQOI010000043.1 GCA_016202615.1 Betaproteobacteria bacterium | reverse complement strand
GTGATGTCGACGATCGGGATCACGCGCTCGTAGGCCATGCGCGTCGGGCCGATCACGCCGAGCGTGCCGACCACCTGGCCGTCGACTTCGTACGGCGCAGTGACGATGCTGCACTCATCGAGCGGCACCAGTCCCGATTCGCCGCCGATGAAAATCTGCACGCCGTGCGCGCGGCTCGAGATGTCGAGCAGCTGCAGCAGCCCCGTTTTCTGCTCGAACAACTCGAATAGCTTGCGCAGCCGCGCCATGTCGGCTGACAGATCCTGCACCTGCAGCAGGTTGCGCTCGCCGGAGATCACGACCTCGTCGGTGGCTTCCTGCAGCGCCCGGCTGCCGACCTCGATCGCCGCGGTCATCAGTTGCGACATGTTTTCGCGCAGTTGCTTGAGCTCGTCGTGGATGCGGCGCCGGATTTCCTCGAATGAGCAGCCGGCGTAATGCTGGTTGAGGATGTTCGCCGCCTCGACCAGCTCCGATGGGGTGTAGCCCTTGTCGGTGATGATGATGCGGTTCTGCACGTCGCCTTCGGGCGACACGATGATCAGCAGGATGCGCTTGTCCGACAGGCTCACGAACTCGATGTGGCGGAACATCGCGGCGCGGCGCGGCGTCATCACGATGCCGGCGAAGCGCGTGAGGTCGGACAGCAGGTGCGAGGCCGAGGATACCAGTTTCTGCCGGTTTTCGGCGTGCAACTGGCCCTCGAGCTGATGGATCTCGATGTATTCGAGCGGCTTGATCTTGAGCAACGTGTCGACGAAGAAGCGGTAGCCGCGCGGCGTCGGTATGCGGCCCGCGGAGGTGTGCGGGCTGGCGATGAAGCCCATTTCCTCGAGGTCCGCCATCACGTTGCGGATGCTCGCGGGCGAGAGGTCGAGGCCGGAGACGCGCGACAGTGCGCGTGAGCCGACCGGCTGGCCGTCGGCAATGTAGCGCTCGACCAGCGCTTTCAGCAGCGTTTGCGCGCGCTCGTTCAGGACCGAAGTGTCGCGAGACATGAATTTATTCTACACAAAACGGCAGCCACCGGGGTAAACGGTAAGCGGTTAGCGGTTAGCGGTAAACGGTAAGCGGTAAGCGGTAAACGGCTTTCCGGCATTTTCTGCTCACGGCTCACTGCTCACCGCTCACGGGTTTTTATGGTTTAATGCGGGCATGAATCCGTCATTCAAGACCGTCGGGCTGATCGGCAAATACAAGAGCCCGGAAATCGCCGAACCGCTGCTCAAGCTCGGCGATTTTCTCGTCCGGCGCGGCGTCAAGGTGCTGATCGACCGGCTTACCGCATCGCACATCGGCGTCAGCAAATACCCGGTACTGACGCTCGAGGAAATCGGGCGCCAGGCCGACCTCGCGATCGTGCTCGGCGGTGACGGCACCATGCTCAACATCGCGCGCACTTTTGCGCCGTGCGACGTCGCGCTGATCGGCGTCAACCAGGGCCGGCTCGGGTTCCTGACCGACATTTCGATCGACACCATGTTCGAAACCATCGGCACCATACTCGAAGGCAGGTACGTGACCGAGGAACGCATGCTGCTCGAAGCCGAAATATTCAGCGGCGACAAGAGCGTATTCAACGTGCTCGCGTTCAACGATGCGGTGGTCTCGAAGGGCATCAAGGGCAGCATGATCGAGCTCGAGGTCCGGATCGACGGTCAGTTTCTCTATACGGTGCGCGCTGACGGTTTGATCGTTGCAAGCCCCACGGGTTCCACCGCCTATGCATTGTCGTCGGGCGGCCCGATCGTGCACCCGTCGCTGTCGGTGATGGCGCTGGTGCCGATCTGCCCGCATACGTTCTCGAGCCGGCCGATCGTGATCAGCAGCGACAGCGTCGTCGAGATCATCATCAACAGCGCGGCCGACGCGCGCGCGCATTTCGACAGCCATTCGCGCTTCGACCTGCGCGAGCAGGACCGCATCGTGGTGCGTCGTTACGGGCACACGATACGGCTGCTGCATCCGGTCGGGCACAACTACTACAACATGCTGCGCGACAAGCTGCACTGGACGGAGTTTTATTGAACGGTGAGCCGTGAGCGGTAAGCGGTAAGCGGCAAAAGCATGTGGCAACTCAGTCACTGCTTACTGTTTACCGCTTACCGCTCACGGCTCACCGCTTACCGAAACTTATGCTGCGCGCGCTCAACATCCGTGATTTCGTGATCGTCGACCGGATGGATCTCGAGTTCGACGCCGGCTTCACGGTGCTGACGGGCGAGACAGGCGCCGGGAAATCGATCCTGATCGACGCGCTGGCGATGGTGCTCGGCGAGCGCGGCGACGCCGGCATCGTGCGGCAGGGCTCGGATAAAAGTGAAATCAGCGCCGAGTTCGGGATAGCCGCGCTCGAGCCGCTGCAGCGCTGGCTGATTGACAACGATCTCGGCGGCGACGACGGCGAGTGCCTCATGCGCCGCGTGATCGACAGCGGCGGCCGTTCGCGCGCGTTCATCAACGGCCGCGCCTGCACGCTGCAGCAGTTGCGCGAGGCGGGCGAGCATCTGGTCGATATCTACGGCCAGCACGAGCACCAGTCGCTGATGCGCGCCGCGGCGCAGCGCGCGCTGCTCGATGCTTATGCCGGATTGAACGGTCAAGCAGGCGCGGTCGCCGCCGCGTGGCGCCGCTGGCAGGATATCCGCATGCAATTGACGGCGCTCGAGACCAATGCCGCCGCGTTCGCCGCCGAGCGCGAGCAACTCGAGTGGCAGGTGCGCGAGCTTGACGCGCTCAAGTTCAGTCTCGAGGAATGGCAGGAGTTGCTGGCCGAGCATACGCGGCTTGCCCACGCGCAGAGCCTGATCGAGGGCGTGCAATACGCGATGGACGTTCTTTCCGAAGGCGACAATTCGAGCGTGACGCAGCTCGTCGCGGTGTCATCGCGGCTCGACCATCTGCTCGAATACGACGCGCGGCTTAAGGACATCATCGATGTCATCGCATCGGCGCAGGCGCAGGCGCAGGAAGCAGTTTACATGCTGCGCGACTACCAGCAGCGGCTCGACGTCGATCCGCAGCGTTTCACGCAAGTCGAACAGCGCCTCGATGCGGTGCACACGAGCGCGCGCAAATACCGCGCGACCGCCGAAATGCTGCCGGATGCGCTCGCGCGAGCCAGGCAGCGGCTCGAAGAACTTGGCGGCAGCGGCGACGTCGAAACCGTTTGCAAGCGCGAAGCCGAAGCGCATGACGCGTATCTGAGTGAAGCCAGGAAGCTCGGCGCGGGCCGCAAAATAGCCGCAAGGAAACTTTCCGAAAAAGTGACTGAAGCGATGCAGACGCTGGCGATGGCGGGCGGCAGCTTCGAGGTGGCGCTCGCTCCGCTCGCCGAAGGTAATTCGAACGGGCTCGAGCAGATCGAATTCCTGGTCGCCGCGCACAAGGATATCGCACCCAGACCCATGGCCAAGGTGGCGTCGGGCGGCGAACTGTCGCGCATCAGCCTTGTGATCCAGACCGTGACGAGCGAAACCGCGGAAGTGCCGACGCTGATATTCGACGAGGTCGACGCCGGCATCGGCGGGCGCGTCGCCGAGATCGTCGGCCGGATGCTGAAGAAACTGGGCCGCAAGCACCAGGTGATGTGCGTGACGCACCTGCCGCAAGTCGCGGCCTCGGCGGATCAGCAATGGCAGGTGACCAAGACCGCAGCCAACGCCCGGGTGCTGAGCCATGTCACGGTGCTCGATGACAAGCAACGCGTCGAGGAAATCGCGCGCATGCTGGGCGGGGTCAAAATCACCGCAACCACGCGCAAGCACGCGGCTGAGATGTTAAGAGCGGTGAATGGTAAATAGTGAATGGTGAACGGTAAACAGTGAACGGTAAACGGTGAGGGATGAGGAATGAGGGATGAGGGATGAATGGAGCGATGTTCCCGCTCACCGCTCACCGCTCACCGAATCCAACGAAGGAGTGAGTGATGGGCAAGAAAATCACACTGGTAGTGCCGGAAGCGCCGGTGCCGTCGTCCGGCGTTCTTGCGGCGCCGCGCAAAATCGAAAGGCGCGGCGTCCGGCTGGGGGTTCTCGACAACAGCAAGGGCAACGCCGATCATCTGCTCAAGTTCCTGGTGGAGGGGGTTAAATCGCTGGTGCCCATCGCATCGGTAGTATCGCTGCGCAAAGGCGTCGTCAGCCTGCCGGCGCCCAAAGACATCCTCGATCGGCTCACCG
Source organism: Betaproteobacteria bacterium (assembly GCA_016202615.1). Classification (GTDB taxonomy): domain Bacteria; phylum Pseudomonadota; class Gammaproteobacteria; order Burkholderiales; family SG8-41; genus PALSA-1004. Next base: position 5,625 of record JACQOI010000043.1, on the reverse strand, counting down.
CGGAGGCTCAGGAAAGGGGCCAGGCTCAGGAAAGGGGCCAGGCTCGATTTATTTGGTGTAGCATTGATGAATGCCCGGGCGTCCCCGTATCCACCTTGATGGCGTTCCGCTCCACATCGTGCAGCGTGGTCACAATCGCGAGCCGTGTTTCTTTGCCGAGGAAGATTACAGCAGCTACCTGCATTGGCTGGGCGAGGCACTGGGCGAGGCCGAATGCGCACTGCATGCTTACGTACTGATGACCAATCACGTGCACCTGTTGCTGACACTAAAAAAGGCTGAGGCGGTACCCAAGCTCATCATCTCCTTGGGGCGGCGGTATGTACAATATATTAACCGCAGCTACCGGCGCGCGGGCACGCTGTGGGACAGCCGCTACAAATCCTCGCTGGTCCAGGCCGAGACGTACCTGCTGGCCCGTCAGCGTTACATCGAATTGAACCCGGTGCGTGCGGCGATGGTGGAAGACCCGGCGCATTATCGCTGGACAAGCTACCGGGCCAATGGGCTTGGACAGCCGGATACGCGGCTGTCGCGGCATTCGCTGTATCAAGCACTCGGGCAGGACGACAAAGAAAGGCAGGCGGCCTATCGTACGCTGTTCCGAGCGCAGCTACATCGCGCGGCGATTGACGATATCCGTCTTGCACTGAATCAAAGCCAGCCGCTCGGTAACGCACGGTTTTACGCAAGGATCGAGCAGATGACGGGGCTTCGGCGAGAGGCCAAACTGCGCGGTAGGCCGCATGTGAAGTCGGGACCGGATGAGCCAGCGCTACCCGGGAAACGCAAGCTTGCTCTCTAGAATAATCGAGCCTGGCCCCTTTTTTTTCTTTTTTTTTCCGTGCCCAGCGTCGTACCAGAGTGGCGTACGCAGAACGACTCGAACAGCGGTGCGATGGCAGCGGACAGCGCCACATCGTTGAGGAACGGCGCCGTGCCCGACGCGGCTAGCTGCTCGCTTGCGCAACCCTGCGGGCGGAACTCCTGCAGCGCGTAGTGACGGACGCCAAGCCGCGCCAGCGAGCAAGCGAGCACTGGCAGTTGTGTGGCCGACAGCAGGTCGGGATGGACGGTGGTGCGGAATTCATACCTGACGCCGCTGGCGAGAATCAGGCGCACGCTTTCTCGTGCCGGCGCGCCGCTGTCCGCGACGCCGGTGGTCGCGGCGTAGTCGGCAAACGGCGCCTTGATATCCATCGCCACCCAGTCGACCGATGGCAACAGCGCGGCAAGCCGCCGCGGATAGGCGCCGGCGGTGTGCAGCCCGATCCTGAAGCCGAGCGCCCTGACTTCCTGCAGCGCGTGCGCGATGCCGGCCTGCAGCAGCGGCTCGCCGCCGCTGAACACGACCGCATCGAGCAGACCGCGCCGCCGTTCGAGAAAAGCGAGCACGTCCTGCCATTCGAAGGAGGTCGCCGCGCGCGGCGCAATCAGATGCGGATTGTGGCAGTAGCCGCAGCGCCAGGGGCAGCCCTGGCAGAACACCACTGCCGCGAGTTGCCCGGGCCAATCGGAAAGCGACAGCGGCGTCAGCCCGCCGATGCACAGCAGGCCGCCCGGCCGGGGTGCGCAAGAACGGCTCATGGCTCGACCAGCACCAAATGGAACACCGAGGAATCGATCCGGACGATGTCGCGCAGCTTGCGGTCGATCACGATCGAAACACGGTCGCCGTAGCGCGCGAGGCGGCCGAGCAGATAATCGAGTCCCGGCATTTCCGCATGGTGCAGCGCTTCGATGCGCAGGGTGAGCGTGGCCTGCGTTCCGGCAAGAAAGCGCCCGAGGCGCCGTCCGGTGCGGCGCAGCCAGCGCTTGCCGCGGTCGCCGGTCAACCGCAGATCGAGCATGGGCGCGGCGGCCGTCGGCAACGACACCGTCAACGGTATCCAGCCCCGCGCGCCAGCACCCATGCGCCGCAGGAGCTTTTCGAGGCGCCGCGTCGTCGACGCCGGAGCCGGGCCGAAGTGGCGGTCGATGTAGTCACGCATCGACAGCCCCGCGATCCAGTCGACGACCGCGAGCGGCAGCTTGCGCGGCGCCATGAGCGGCAGGCTGCGCACGAAATGCGCGAACCGCCGCGGCCCGCCGCGCAGGATGCCTTTGAACAGCAGCCGCACCACGATGCCCAGTTGCTGTGCAAGCGGGTATTCGCCCTCATAGACCGGCGAGGCCATGTGGCGCAGCTTGTTGCGGATCCGGATGGCGATGTTGCGGTCGGTGAGCAGCCCCCGGTAAAGCGCTTCGTAGGCGGCGACCATCGCCTCGTAGCTCATGCGCTTGGGCTGCACGTTGGTGTGCGGCCGCGTATTGTCGGCGCCCTCGACGTCATCGCGCAGCCGGCCTTCCTGCTTGAGCCGCGCGTGGAGCGGCGTGCGGGGCAGAGCGGTCAGCAGGCCGACCATCGCGGCCTGAATGCCCGAGCGCATGATGAACGCGTGCTGTTGCCCGAAGGTGGCGAGCGTATCGTTGTCGAAGCCGACGATGAAACCCGCGAGCACGTCGATGCCGTGCGAATAGATGCGCCGCACCGCGGTCAGCGTGTCCTCGTGCAAGTTCTGGGTTTTGAGCGTCGCCTTGAGCGTGGCCGGGTCGGCGGACTCGATGCCGACAAACACCCATTCGAAACAGGCTTCGCGGAAAAGCCGCAGGAGTTCCCGGTCCTGCGCCAGGTTCAGCGATACCTCCGTGCCGAACCGGAAGCGGTAGCCGTGGCGAGCCTGGTAGTTCTTCAGGAATTGCAGCAGGTCCCGCGCGACCGCGCGGTGGCCGATCAGGTTGTCGTCGACGAAGAACGCGTTGCGCACTCCCCGCGCGCGCAGCGCGTCGAGTTCGCGCTCGACCTGCGCAAGGCTCTTGTGGCGCGGCTTGCGCCCGAACATCACGATGATGTCGCAGAATTCGCACCGATACGGGCAGCCGCGCGAGAATTGCAGTGTGGCCGTGGTGTAACGATCAAGCTTCAGCAGATCAAAGCGCGGCGTGGGCGAGTCGGTAAGAGCAACCACGCCGGTTTCGCAATAAAGCGGACGCGGCGAGCCGCGCTCGTAATCGGCGCAGAATTGCGGCCAGATGTACTCCGCCTCGCCGGCGACCACCGTATCGGCGTCCGTGGTGTAGCGTTCAGGGCAGAGAGAGGCAAAGCTGCCCCCGGCCACTACGTAGTAGCCGTTGCGCCGATAGTACGCGAGCAGTTCGCGCTGGCGCGGAAACTGTACGCCCATCCCGCACACGCCGACCACGTCGGCCTCGGGAGCGAGCGGGATTGAATCGACGTTCTCGTCGACGATGGCGACCTCCCAGCTTGGAGGACACAGTGCCGCCAGCGTAGCGAGCCCGAGCGGGGGGTTGACCGTTTTTTTGCCGGGCAGGATTTCACGCACCGCCCAGCCGAAGCTCCAGAAGCTCTCGGGGTAGCGGGGGTTGATCAGCAGCAGTTTCATGAAAAGGCGGCTCCGATGCCGACCCATGGAATTGACACATGATGCGCCCGTTGGGCACGCGAGCGCAACGGTCAGGATAGCAGCGCTGCGCGCGTGTTTCCATTCCGGCCGCTATATGGCCCCGAGCCCCGCATCCGGGCCATCGAACCGGGTTCTCAATAAATTCCCGTTGCGGGGCCGGTTGCTTGCGCGCTCCCCGCTCCGGGCGCTATGCGCCCCCGAGTCCGGCGCACTGCTCTTCGAAGAAACGGCGTTCGAAATACTCGCCTTTCTTGCCGATGTTGAACGATGAAACCGGCCGATGGTAGCCCATCACGCGCGTCCACACTTCGCACCGCTGGCGCTCGCTGTCATCGAGCACGATGGTGTGGGATTCGAGATGCGTTTGGGTCATGTCGTTCATGTCATCCTCCTTCTGAGTGCGTAACAAAGTTACAAAACCGGGTCATTGCGAGGAACAAAGTGACGAGGCAATCTCCTGCGGGCTGCGATAACGAGATTGCTTCGTCGGCTGCGTCTCCTCGCAATGACGAATGTTGCTGACTCCTTTGCGCTTTTGCGGTGAAACCGATCGGTCATGCTGCCAATTGCTGCCGTTTTTTAGCCAGCAGCTCCTCGTCGCAGCGCGGGCAGTATTCGTGCTCGCCCTCGAGATAACCGTGCCGCGGGCAGATCGAGAAGGTCGGCGTGATCGTGATGTACGGCACGCCGAAGCGCTCGAGCGCGCGCTTGACCAGCGCCTTGCACGCGGTGATCGACGAGATGCGCTCGCTCATGTAGAGGTGCAGCACGGTGCCGCCGGTATATTTCTTCTGCAGTTCTTCCTGCCGCTCGAGTGCTTCGAACGGATCGTCGGTGAAGCCGACCGGCAATTGCGACGAGTTGGTGTAGTACGGCATCCCGGGGCTGCCGGCCTGGATGATGCCGGGATAGCGCTTGTTGTCTTCCTTGGCGAAGCGGTAGGTGGTGCCCTCCGCGGGCGTGGCTTCGAGGTTATACATGTGCCCGGTCGCTTCCTGAAAAGCGCGGATTTTCTCGCGCACGTGATCGAGCAGCCGGCACGCAAAGGCGTGGCCCCACGCGCTCGTGATGTCGTGCTCATCGGCGCTGAAGTTGCGGATCATCTCGTTGATGCCGTTGACGCCGACCGTCGAGAAATGGTTGCGCAGCGTGCCGAGGTAGCGCTTGGTATACGGGAAGAGCCCGTTGTCCATGTGGCGCTGGATCACCTTGCGCTTGATTTCGAGGCTCACCTTCGCGACCTCGAGCAGCTCGTCGATGCGCGCAAAGAGCCGCGCCTCGTCGCCGCGGTAGAGATGGCCGAGTCGCGCGCAGTTGATCGTCACCACGCCGAGCGATCCGGTCTGCTCGGCCGAGCCGAACAGCCCGTTGCCGCGCTTGAGCAACTCGCGCAGATCGAGCTGCAGCCGGCAGCACATCGAGCGGATCATGTTGGGCTTCAACTCCGAGTTGATGAAGTTCTGGAAGTAGGGCAGCCCGTATTTCGACGTCATTTCGAACAGCAGCCCGGCCATCGGCGTGTCCCACTCGAAATCCGGCGTCATGTTGTAGGTCGGAATCGGGAACGTGAACACGCGCCCCTTGGCGTCGCCCGTCATCATCACCTCGATGTAGGCGCGGTTGATCATCTCCATCTCGGGCGCAAGCTCGCCGTAGGTGAACGGCATCTCCTCGCCGCCCACGACCGGTACCTGCTCGCGCAGGTCTTCCGGACACACCCAGTCGAAGGTCAAGTTGGTGAACGGGGTCTGCGTGCCCCAGCGCGACGGCACATTGAGGTTGTAGATCAGCTCCTGTATGCATTGCTTGACCGTCACGTAGTCGAGGCGGTCCTTGCGAATGAACGGCGCCATGTAGGTGTCGAACGACGAAAACGCTTGCGCGCCGGCCCATTCGTTCTGCAGGGTGCCGAGAAAGTTGACGATCTGGCCGACCGCGCTCGACAGGTGCTTGGGCGGCTTCGCTTCGACCTTGCCCGGCACGCCGTTCAATCCCTCATGCAAAAACATGCGCAGTGACCAGCCGGCGCAGTAGCCGGCGAGCATGTCGAGATCGTGGATGTGGATGCTGCCGTCGCGGTGCGCGGCGCCGACTTCCGGCGGATAGACGTGCGACAGCCAGTAGTTGGCGATAACCTTGCCGGAGGTGTTGAGGATCAGGC
>JACQOI010000031.1 GCA_016202615.1 Betaproteobacteria bacterium | reverse complement strand
TAAATGAAGCATGTCCGCCTTGTATTACTGCTTTGTATCGCGTTCTGGTGTGGCGGCGCCGTGGTTGGCCACGCCCAAGATTATCCCAGAAAACCAGTGCGTATCATAACGGGGTTCGCGCCGGGTGGGGCGGGCGATGTGGTCGCGCGCATCCTGGCGCCAAAGCTGAGTGCGATTTTGGGACAACCCGTCGTTGTCGAGAATCGGCCCGGCGCCAGCGGTACCATCGGCGCGAATCTTGTCGCCAAGGCGCAACCCGACGGTTACACGTTGTTGCATGGGGAGATCAGCGGCATCGCCGCTGCTCGCAGTTTGTACGCGCAGCTGCCGTATGATCCCATCAAAGATTTCGTTCATGTGACACGGCTTGTCACTTTCCCCCTGGTGGTGGTCGTGCCCTCTGCGTCGTCCCTCACCTCACTCAAGGAGTTGGTCGCCCAGGCAAAGGCGAAGCCGGGCATGCTCAGGTACGGCGCCGCAGGAGTGGGAACAGCGCCGCATCTCTTTTTGGAGATGATGAATCGTATGGCGGGCATCAATACCGAGGCCATTCACTACAAAGGCTCCACTCCGGCGATGACCGCCATGCTCACAGGGGAAATCGATTACTCAATCGGCTCCCTCTCGACGACGAACGTTCAAGTGCGGGCGGGCAAATTTCGCGCTATCGCCGTCACGAGCGCAAGCGCGATCCCAAATATGCCGAACGTACCGCCGATATCGAATGTAGTTCCGGGTTACGAGGCGATTATGTGGCACGGACTGTCGGCGCCAGCAAAGACACCGGCCCCCATTGTCGCGAAGCTGCAGCGGGATGTGGTCAGGGCCATGCGGCTCCCAGAAGTGAAAGAACACCTGGATCGTCTGTCGATGGACGTATCAGTGACCACAACGGACGAGTACACGGCATACATCAAACGGCAGATAGACATGTGGGCAAAGGTCATTCGGACCGCGAACATACGTGGAAACTGAACTGCTGCCGCGGTACCAGCGACGCGACAGCGATCGAGGCGATACATCCCGCGCTATACGCTTGGCGTCCAGAACGGCAGTTTTCGGCCTAATTCATCTTCCGGTTTCCTACTTTGGTTGAGAAAGCCACCAGAGGTTAACTCGCACGGCCCTACATAGCATCTATCCGTCGGCGCAAGGAGTTTATCGTTGGACAAGACCACAGAACAGTTCGTCGGCTATGCTACAGATTTACGCTATTCGGATCTCACGTCGCAGGCTATCCATGCTGTCAAGAGAAGCGTCTTAGATTCGGTAGGTTGTGCCCTTGGAGCGTTCCGTGCTGAGCCCATAAAAGCGGTGCGCGCGCTAGCCTCGCGTGTAAGCGCTACGGCGCCCGCTACGGTGATTGGCACACAAATCAAGACCGCACCCGAGTGGGCCGCGTTTGCAAGCGGCGCGATGGTACGCTATTTGGATTTCAATGACGACTACTTCGGCGGCAGCGGGGACGCCGGCCCTCATCCCAGCGACAATATCGGTGGGCTCTTGGCGGCGGCCGAGTCGGCGGGTGTCGACGGCAAGGCTTTAGTGTTGGGCATCGCCCTCGCTTACGAAACATGCGGGCAACTCGTGGACCACGTCAGTATTTACACGGATGGATGGGATTATCCCATACTCCACTCTATTTCTACCGCGCTCGGGGCCGGGAATATCATGGGTTTATCCCGCAAGCAAATGGGCAATGCCTTGGGTCTTGCTATAGTTCCCAACATCTGCCTTAGCGAAACTCGGCTGGGAGATGTTTCGAACTGGAAGGGCTTTGCTGGACCGAACGGCAGTCGTAACGGGCTCTTCGCAGCCTTCTTGGCAAAGGAAGGGATTACCGGACCGCCCACGCCGTTCGAGGGCAAGGCCGGCTTCATGAAGCAACTCAACTGCTCGTTTGAGCTCGGCGCCTTCGGCGGCGGGCAAACTGCGTTCAAGGTCGAGGGTACTTTCTTTAAGCACCTGCCTGTTAGATACGACGTACAGCTACCTGTAGGGATCGCTCTGGAAGTTCGCGATCGGGTGAAGCTCGCGGACATCGAATCGATATGCGTATATCTCGAGAAAAGGTCCGTGGTCACGCGCGCTTACCATCCCAATCTTTGGAATCCCATCAGCCGGGAAACGGCGGACCACAGCGGCCCTTATCTGATAGGAGCGGTGCTTGTCGATGGCGGCATCACGGAAAAGACGTTCACGCCCGAGCGCTATCGCGACCCGGCGATACTCGGCTTGATTCAGAAGATCCGGATGGAGGAGGACCCACAGTACACGGCCACTTTCCCCCGTACTATTAACAGCCGCTTTGAGGTCACCCTAAAATCCGGAGCTGTGATTACCGTGCATAAGGAAAATCCCAAGGGCCATCCCGCCAACCCCATGAGCGATCAGGAGCTCGAGGCGAAATTCCTGAAGCAGGTGGATAGCGTGCTTGCCAAAAAGCAATCGCGAGCGCTTCTTGATGCGCTATGGAAACTGGAAGAACTGGACGACTTCAACAAGCTTTTTTCTCTAATGCAGGTACCGGCTGCTTAGGGCCTGAACGTGGTCGATACCCTCAAGAAGGCCGCGATGCGCGTCATGAACCAGGAGGACTTCCTGAAGCAGTTGCGCTCGCAGGGCGTCGAGCCGGTGACGAGTGCGACGCCGGAGCAGACCGCGGACCTCATCAAGGCCGAGATCGCCCACTGGTCGCCCATCGTGCAGGCGACCATCAAGGAGTAGCGGCGGGCGAAAAGCGGAGTATAGTGATTATTTGGCCGCACGCGGCGTCCGCGGAAGGCGAATCCGCGCCTGCGGGTCTATCGAGGAGTTCAAGTGTCAGAGGCATACATCGTCGGCGTCGGCATGACGCCGCTGGGGCGGTTTCCCGCGCGCTCGGTCAAGGATCTGACCCGCGAAGCCGTGGTCGGGGCACTCGCCGATGCCGGGCTGCAGATGAGCGACATCCAGGAGGCCTGGTTCTCGAACACCCGCCAAGGCCTGCTCGAGGGGCAGAACGTCATCCGCGGCCAGTGCGCCCTGCGTTCGATGGGCTTCGAGACCATCCCGGTCACTAACGTCGAAAACGCCTGCGCCAGCTCGAGCTCCGCCTTGCGCGAGGCCGTCGCCCACATCAAGGCGGGGCTGTGCGATATCGCACTGGTGGTAGGTGCCGACAAGATGTTCTTCCCGGAAAAGCGCGAGCAGATGTTCCGCGCCTTTCTGGGTGGTACCGATGTCCATGAAACGGACGCCCTGCTCGAGCGCCTGCGCGCCCTGCCCGGCGTTCCCATCCCCGAGGGCGGCGCAAGCGCGGTCAGCCTGCACAGCCTGTTCATGGACATCTATGCAGCCATTGCCCGGCTGCACATGAAGCTGTATGGCACGACCGTGCGCCAGATCGCCTGGGCGGCCCATAAGAATCATTTCCACTCGACACGCAATCCCTTGTCGCAATACCGGCACGAGATCAGCGTGGATGAGGTGCTCGCCGACCCACTCGTCAGCTGGCCCCTCACGCGGGCCATGTGTGCCCCCATCAGCGACGGTGCCGCCGCGGCCGTGGTATGCAACGAGGCTGTTCTAGGTCGATTGGGACGCACTCGGGCCGCACAGGTGGCGGCCATGGCGCTCAAGATGGGGTCCAACCGCGACCCGCTGGATTTCGATCGCCACATCGGCCGGGCGGCGGCGCTCACTGCCTATGAGGCCGCCGGTATCGGACCGGAGGACGTCGACGTCGCCGAGGTGCACGATGCGTGCGCCTTCGCCGAAATCATCCAGATCGAGAACCTCGGCCTGTGCACTCGCGGCGAAGGCGGCAGCTTCACCGAGCGCGGCATGACTACTCTGGGCGGGCGCGTTCCGGTCAACCCCTCCGGTGGACTGGTGTCCAAAGGCCACCCGG
>JACQOI010000048.1 GCA_016202615.1 Betaproteobacteria bacterium | reverse complement strand
CAGATGTCGACAAGTTGCGGCGCCTAGGGCAGGCGCTGTGGATGATGCTCGAGCGGCCCGTCGACCCCTCGGGACTTGTATGGGCACGCGGCCTTTTGGGTGAGCGGGGTGACGAGGTCCTCTGGTCCGCACTCGTCGACGGGGGCGTTGTAGTGCAACCCGAGTATCGTGTCCAAGCCGCCAAACTCGCTGCAATGCTTTTGATTCTGGGGAACGCACCCTCTGCTAAATCGGAGTTACCAAGGTTGGTCTGGACCCTACCTCCTGAACTCGGTCTACCAGAGCTGCAGGAATCCTACTCGTCTACGGCTATTGCCTTGGTCGACGGTTCAGCGGAAACGTTGACTTTGGTTTCTCCTTTCATGGAGACCAAAGGGGTCGGTCGGCTGCTCGAGTCTTTGTTAGCAGCGGCCAAACGCGGTGTGCACATTACCGTTATCACTCACGGAGCCACCGACTTGTCGTCATATGCAAGCAGCGCGCTCGAAGGGTTGCGTCGAGAAGTGCAGGGGCTACCGGGCATTTTAGATGTGTATTCCGCGCGCGATGACCTACCCGTCTTGTTGCATTCCAAATTGGTCGTGAGCGACAACATTCGTTCAATTGTCGGGTCAGCCAACATTACGGGCCGCGGATTTGGCGAAAACCTTGAGGCGGGTGTAGTGCTTGGAGAAAAGGAGACACGTGAAATTACGCAAGTCATAGTCGCACTACGGCGGAGCGGGCTCTTGGTGGACGCATTCACTTCGTGATTGCCGCACTGGTGTCGCCACCGCGGACCGCATCGCCACTGCTACTACGGTATTCTGGCCCAAATGCCCCCTTGCGGGCGGCGGTGACAGCCTTGGCGCCAGCAGCCGATAGGGCACATCCTTGTGATGCTTGACGACGGCGTCCTTGCCGATCCAATCGAGTGTAGGCATTGCTTATTTTCGCTTTTCCCCAGTCTTTATCGCATATATCTGCGTCGCCTCAAGCAAGATCCAGGACTTTGATCCCGGTTCACGATTCTCGTCTTAAGGGCGATTCAGTATTTCGTGTCTACGTAGTATCCGGTTCGCCCGGGGCAGTCCCAGCCGTTCATGTCTTTGTGCTTGTTGAGCTTTGAATCCTGTTTCTTGTGGTTGAAGCGTTTTCCGCAGTATGTGCACTCATACACATAGGTAGGGCCGGTCATGCCGAAGCTGCTCCGTGTCCTGGTGGTTGCTTTCCTTGGTTGCCTGAATCCAGATGCCGATGTCGAGGGCCGGTTTGAAATATCCGGCGCCGAGATCGGGCCGGATTCGGTAAGCTCAATCGCGTAACGCGGCACAAACGGTGTGCGGGTTGGAGTGGCGCTCTCAATCTGATCAACTCGATAGGAGCGGGGTTGTCCATCGTCATGGTGTACAGCTTTAAGAACAATGTTTCCCGCTTTGCTACGTCGCAAGGAGTACGGCTCGATTAATCGGTGAGAACCATGGTAGCCGAGGTTCACACAAAGCCGGTTAGCGGCTGCGAATCGAATGGCTTCCAGCGGCACCGAATAACCCCAGGCGCTGGCCATGGCCGGCGCGCGCCACGTCACGTCCGTATCGGCGTCAACGCTAATTGCCGTCGGGGCAGGTTCCACGACCGTTTCTTCCAGCCACGCGAAGGCAGCCGGCAGTTCGTTCCAGAATTGATCGAAGGGCGGAAGCACGGGAAGCTGATGCGCGAGCATGTTTTCCCATTCGGCCTGTAATTCGGCACGTTCGGGACGGTTTTGCAGTGCATTGAACGTTGGAACGGGGATGCCTTTGAATTCACACTTACGGGCCAGTGTCGATCGCACCAGTCCCCGGTCCGGCTGCAGATCGGCACGCCTGTGAAGATGCACCACGTCGTACAGGTCGCGCGGGCGCAGGCGCTCGGTGAGCGCGCGGACTTTCTCGGCAAAGACTTCTTCGAACGCATAGCAAAGCGCTGCGATGCGGTTCTCCGGGCAGTCCGAGTAAGGATGATGTACCGGACGGCGAACCGGTTCCAGGACCAGTATCTCGTCATGTGCCAGATCGAGCGTCATGCGAGGGGGATCGCCGATACGGCCCAGCGGCCCGCGATAGCCAACGCGCCCTTGCGCTGAAGGCTTTCCTCGGAGATTGTTGAAAACCTCGAACTTATGCGTTTCACGCGGCATTTCGAGACCCGAAGCGTCGTAAACCCAATCAGCAATCTCCGCAAATGTGGCGGATAAGAACCCGACATCGAGGTGAGCCGGATCGCGCACCGTGAAGTCCAGGTCCTCGGAAAAGCGGTATGTTTCAAAAAAACACTTCTTGAGGCAGGTGCCGCCTTTGAATACCCAGGCATCGCGAAGAACAGGATGATTGCCGATGCCTGCCAACAGCCAGCCCAGCGCGTAGTCCTTCTCGACCACATTGGGTTCAAGCTGAAACTCGCGAGCGAACTCCAGCATCTCTTCGCGGCTAATCATGGCCGCGCTCCGGCTTCCATGCTTTGGGTACCCAGAGGCGCCACGTGGTGATCAGGTGCTGGCTGGGCAGCGCAGGATCGAGCTTCACGTAACCGCTCGTGAGTTGCTTGCGGCAAGCTGCAACGAGAGCCGGTTGATCAAGGCGCAGGGTTT
>JACQOI010000047.1 GCA_016202615.1 Betaproteobacteria bacterium | reverse complement strand
CGCGGGATCGGGCTCCTGGCCCGTCTCCTGCAGGATCTGGCGCGAGATGCGGTTCATCGTGTTGATGGTCTCGATCATGTGCACGGGGATGCGGAGGGTGCGCGCCTGGTCCGCGATCGAGCGCGTGATCGCCTGGCGGATCCACCACGTCGCGTAGGTCGAGAATTTGTAGCCGCGGCGGTATTCGAACTTGTCGACCGCTTTCATCAGGCCGATGTTGCCTTCCTGGATCAGGTCGAGGAACTGTAGCCCCCGGTTGGTGTATTTCTTGGCGATCGAGATCACCAGGCGCAGGTTGGCCTCGGTCATCTCGCGCTTGGCGCGGCGCGCCTTCGCTTCGCCGGTCGACATCTGGCGGTTGATTTCCTTCAGGTCCTTGATCGGGATGCCGACCTTCTTCTGCAGGTCGAGCAGCTTCTGCTGCTGCTCGACGATCGCCGGCTCGAAGCGCTCGAGCGCGTCGCTCCACGGCGTGCGTGATGCGATTTCGTTCGCTGCCCAGTGCAGGTTGCTTTCCTTGCCCGGGAACTCCTTGATGAAGTGCTGGCGCGGCATTTTCGCCTTGTTGACGCACAGGTTCATGATCTCGCGCTCGTAGCTGCGCACGCTGTCGACCAGCTTGCGCAGACCGTCGCACAGCGCCTCGACCTGCTTTGCACCGAAGCGGATGTTCATCAGCTCGTTCGAAATCTGGTCGCGCGCCCGCAAGTAGGCCTTGCTGCGCGAGCCGTTGCGCGACAACGCGCGCAGTTTCCTGTTATAGAGATTGCGGATCACCGCGAAGCGCTTGAGCGCGTCGCTTTTGAGGCGCAGCAGGTCGGCAGTTTGCACCGCGGCCTGTTCTTCCTCGCTCATCTCTTCTTCTTCGGCTTCTTCCTCTTCGGCCTCCTCCTCTTCGTCGGAGGCCTCGGCGGCGAGCTCGTTAGCGGTCGGATCGACCAGGCCGTCGACCACTTCGTCGACGCGCATTTCGTTTCTCTCGATGCGGTCGGCAAGCGCGAGGATTTCGGCGATCGTGGTTGGGCACGCCGATATCGCCTGGATCATGTGCTTCAAGCCGTCCTCGATGCGCTTGGCGATCTCGATCTCGCCTTCGCGCGTCAGGAGCTCCACCGAACCCATCTCGCGCATGTACATGCGCACCGGGTCGGTGGTGCGGCCGAATTCGGAATCGACGGTGGAGAGCGCCGCCTCGGCTTGTTCGACCACGTCATCGTCGGCAACCGGCGGCGTCGCATCCGACATCAGCAGCGTTTCGGCATCGGGCGCCTCGTCGTAGACATGGATCCCCATGTCGTTGATCATGGCGATGATGTTTTCGATCTGCTCGGCGTCCATCATGTCGTCGGGCAGGTGGTCGTTAACCTCGGCGTAGGTCAGATAGCCGCGCTCCTTGCCGAGCACGATCAGGTTCTTCAGGCGCATACGGCGCGCTTCGGCCTCGGCCGGCGACAGCTCCTTGCGCTCGAACTCGCGCACCAGCGCTTTTTCCTTCGCGGTCAGGCGCTGGCGGGTCTTGGGCTTGATTTCGGGGATGGCCGGCGCCTGCTGCTGCTTGTCCAGCTTGCCGGCCTTGAACGCGGCTTTTTCGCGCACCTTCGCTTCTTTTTTCTCGGCCCTGAGCTTGGCCGCGAACTGCTTGGGCGTGAGCTTCCTGGGTTGCTTCTTGACCGGCACAGCGCGCAGCGGTTTGCGTGCAGCCGTCTTGAGCGGCGCCGCTTTGTCGGCCTTGGCTTTGGCCTTCAGTACGAGCTTTTTCCTGGCCGCCGTTTTTTTCTTCGCCGCCACCTTGGATTTCGCCGCTGTTTTACGTTTCGCCATAACCAGTCTCGCCCATTGGGTGGGTTTTGCCGAAAAACCGCAAATTTTATCCTAAAATCGATGCCTTATCACTTTTGGGCCGCCGCCGGGGCAGTCTGCGACAACTGCCGGTAGCGGTCCTCGTCCTCGCTGCTAAGCTCTTGTTTCTTAGACTTTTCATTTAGCGCGATAAGCTGGCCGCGTCGGATCTGCTCCAGCAATTGTGACCAACCGCCGCTGAATTCCGCTTTGACCTCGTCGAGGCTCAAATTGACCTCCTGTCGCTTGAGCAGCCCCGCTTCGACTTGGCGCAGCAATCCCTCGTGCTCGCTGGCGCGGAAGTACTCGGGCCAGTTGACGACCGTCTCGCCGCTCGCCGCCGCTTCGAGCATCGCCCGCAGCGTCTTGAGCTCAGCCTGGTTGATGTTCGCGACATCCTGCGCGGGCTCGAGCGCATCGCGCTCGATCTGCCGCGCAAACTCGGGGTGCACCATCACGAGTTCGATCAGCCAGCGCACGATCGAGCGCTGCACCGGCGGACTCCTGCGCGGCGCGGCGGCCATCGCGTTTGATTTGACCTGGAATTGCGCGTCCAGTTCTTGCTGCGAGATTCCCGTCATCTGCGCGAGTTGCTTGCGCAACAGCAGCGACAATAGCGGCGCCGCGACCTGCTTGACGAGCGGCCGCGCGTCATGCAGCAGCCGCGCGCGGCCTTCGTGCGTGTTGAGGTCGACGCGGGAGGACAGCTCACGCAGCATGAATTGCGACAACGGCAGCGCGTCGCCGAGCAGCTTTTCGAACGCTTCCTTGCCGAGCTTGCGCACATAAGTGTCGGGGTCCTCGTCCTGCGGCAGGAACAGGAACGAGAGCTGCTTGCCGTCAGCGAGCTGCTCGAGGCCGTTCTCGAGCGCGCGCCACGCGGCGCGGCGGCCGGCGTCGTCGCCGTCGAAGCAGAACACGACTTCCTCGGCCTGACGCAGGAGTTTCTGCGCGTGCGCCGGCGTCGTCGCGGTGCCCAGCGTCGCGACCGCATAGCCGATGCCGTGTTGCGCCAGCGCTACCACGTCCATGTAGCCCTCGACCACGATCACGCGGCCAGCGTCGCGGATCGCGCGCCGTCCCTGATACAAGCCGTAAAGCTCGCGCCCCTTTTCGAACAGCGCGGTTTCGGACGAGTTCAGGTATTTCGGCTCGCCCTCACCGAGCACGCGCCCGCCAAAGCCGACGATGTAGCCGCGCTGATCGACGATCGGGAACATGATACGGTCGCGGAAGCGGTCGTAGCGTTTGCCTTCGTCGCCCTGGATCACGAGCCCGGCGGCGACCAGCGCCTTGGCGTTGTAATCAGGGAACGCCGCCTGCAGGTTCTGCCAGCCGTCGGGCGCGTAACCGACGCCGAAGTGCCTGGCGATTTCGCCCGACAGGCCGCGTTTTTTCAGGTAATCGATCGCGCGCGGCGCGTTTTTCAGCTGCTGGCGGTAGTATTGCGCGGCCTTGAGCAATACCGCGTAGAGATCATCGCCCTCCTCGGTCTTGCCGCGCGGGCGCTCGCTTTTGACTTCCGGCACCTGCATGCCGACGCCCTGCGCCAGGTCTTTGACGGCATCGACGAAACCGGCGCCGGTGTATTCCATCACGAAGCCGACCGCGGTGCCATGCGCGCCGCAACCGAAGCAGTGATAGAACTGCTTGATCTGGCTGACCGTGAATGACGGGGTTTTCTCGCTGTGAAACGGGCAGCACGCGACGTAGTTGGCGCCGGCGCGCTTGAGTGGTACGTAGCGCTCGACTACGCCGACGATGTCGACGCGGTTGAGCAGGTCCTGAATGAACGATTGCGGAATCAAGGGATCAGGAAATAGGGGTTGAAGCCCCGCCCATTTCTGCCTCCACAATTCTAATGATAGTCGATTCCGGCGCGAGTTCCAGTGTGCGCGGAAGCCATTGATTCTTAACTAACCGGCTAGTTTGGACTTCACCAAGGCCGATACTTTTCCCATATCCGTCTTGCCGACAAGCTTGGGCTTGAGCACCGCCATCACTTTGCCCATGTCGGCCATGGCCCTGGCGCCGGTCGTCCGCATGGCCTCGGCCACCGCGGCCTCGACTTCGGCCTCCGACAGCGCCTGCGGCATGTAAGCCTGCAGCACGCCGATTTCGAATTTCTCGATGTCGGCGAGGTCCTGGCGGCCGCCTTTTTCGAATTGCGCGATCGAATCGCGGCGCTGCTTGATCATCTTGTCGATGATGGACACGACGTCGGTGTCGGAAAGCTCGATGCGCTCGTCGACTTCCTTCTGCTTCATCGCCGCGAGCAGCAACCGGACCGCCCCGAGGCGAGGCGCATCCTTGGCGCGCATCGCGGCCTTCATGTCTTCGTTGATGCGGGATTTTAGAAGCATGTGAAGGGTTCACCCTTCACGCGGGTTTTATCAGAACAGCTTCGGCGGGAGCATGTGCGAGCGGATACGCTTGTAATGGCGTTTCACCGCCGCGG
>JACQOI010000400.1 GCA_016202615.1 Betaproteobacteria bacterium | reverse complement strand
TTTCGCTGCCCTAGCAGCCTGTCGGACTTAACAGTCCGTACAGGCTGCCAGCGGTCGAATTTGGGGAAAAGCGCCGGCAAATTCGCATATCTGTTATCCTCTTCTGCAATTCTACTGGCCCCGGTTTTGCATTAGGAGTTTCTCGGGGTTAAGTCCGACAAACTCCTGGATAGCCGCGTCAGGAGCGTTACGTAGTCCCCGGCTTGCGCGATGGTGATTGGTACCACGTGGGCTAAAGCTATGACTCTGGCTTAATGCCCAGTTCCTTAAACGTTTTGCCCCACTTTACTATTTCCGACTGTACATATGCCGTAAATTCTTCCGGAGAATTGCCGACGGGCAGAAAACCGAGCGCCAGCAGACGATCTCGAACATCCGGGAGGTTCAGGATTCGGACAATTTCGCCACGCAACTTGTCGATAATCGGCCTTGGCGTCTTGGCGGGCACAAGAACCCCATAGAAACCTTGCACTTCATACCCCGGGAGCGTTTCAGAGATTGCAGGTACTGCGGGAATGATGCTCATTCGTTTAGGGGCGGTAACTCCCAAAGCGCGCAAGCGTTTGGCTTCAAGGAAAGGCAGGACGTTGCTGGGCCCAGAGAATATGATGGGGGCCTCGCCGGATATCACCGCGTTGGTGGATGCTCCAGCCCCCTTGTACGGTACATGTAATATTTTGACATCAGCCAAGCGCAAAAACAGCTCGGCAGACAGATAGCTGCTGGTGCCCACGCCCGACGAAGCATAGTTCAAGGTCCCGGGCCTGGCCTTGGCTAACGCAATCAACTCCCGAACCGAGTGCACAGGCAGAGACGGATGAACGACCAGCACATTGGGCGCAAACGCTACGATCGTTACACGCTCGAAATCCTTGAACGTATCGTAGGGCAGCTTGGAGTACAGGAGCGTATTGAAGGCATAGCCGCCGGCAACAACTAATATTGTATAACCATCGGGTGCGGCCTTTGCGACAACCTCGGAGCCGATGATGCCGCCGGCGCCCGGCCGAAGATCCGCGACCACCTGTTGCCCCCAACGCTCCGACATCTTGGCGCCCAGCAAGCGCGCTAATACGTCATTAACACCGCCGGCCGATGAGGGCACTATCGCGCGAATCGGCTTTGAGGGATATTTCTCCGCGTCACTTGGGGATTGACTCTGCGCCAACGCGCCGCATGCAAGCAGCGCACATCCGACCCCAACCGATAAGAAGCAGCCTTGCTTCATCGCCGCTGATCCAGACGCCGCCGTCTGCGCTCAGCTTGTGACAACGACTTCATCGCCGTCGACCGTGAATTCATGGTCGAATCCCTCCGACACCCACTGCATGTACCGCAGCATGTCGGAAAAACGCGGATCGCCGTTGCGCAGCACTTCCGTCCGGTATTGTTTATCCATCATCATGGGCAGGAAGGAAACGCGCTTCACGCCTTCTTTCGAGAGCACAGCTTTGGCCAGCAGACTCCGCTTGGCGTCCTTGCCATAGGGCATAAATGGATATTCCGGATCCTGATCGGTGTGATTCCGCACGGCGCCGTGCGCCCATGGGGCCTCTTCCCACGTGGGCGATTCAAAGGGTTTGGTCATGCAGAATACGCCCAGGCTGTAAAAAATCGCCTTGCCCTTGTAAACTTCAATCGCTTTGGGAATGTGAGGAGAGTGGCCCACGACCATGTCAGCGCCGGCGTCTATGCATGCATGAGCCACGGTGACCTGGTAGTCCGAGATGATCCGCGGCAGCCGGATAACCCCGTAATGAAGGGCGGGAATGACGATATCCACCTGCCGGCGCAGCGCCGCGATGTCTTCCAAGAGCATCTCGAGATCGCGCTCATCCGGCTCGGTCCGGATACGAACGGACGCGTGCGGGCCCCGGGTTTCGTAGCAGGCTTTGACGCGCAAAGGCGCGATGCCCGGCTTGCCGGGTCCGGCCTCGCTGCCTTGGGGTGCTACAGAGCAGTAGCCCAGATAGCCGACCCTGATACCGTTGCGCTCGACGACGGCCGGCTGGCGCGCTTCAGTAAGATCTCGGCCTGCGCCGGTGACCCGCATGCCTTTTTCCAGCAGTAACGCGCGTGTGTCGAGCAATGCATCGGGGCCGCAATCGTAAATATGGTTGTTGGCGATCGTCACGGCATCAAAACCGCAATCGGTAAATATCTTCGCCATTTCCGGCGGCTGACGGACCTGCGGTGCGAGTTCGCTGTAGGCGCCGCGCGCCGAATACGTCCGCATGCAATTGACGAAGCGCAGATCAGCCTTCGCGAGTACGGGACGGACGAGTTCCGTGTAGCGTTCTATCGGAAAACCGTCCTTGGCGCCGTGTACCGGGCCGCAGTCTCCGGCCGCAAGCAAGGAAATTTTCGGCGTGTTTTTCTTGGCCGGCTTTGGCACCTATTTTTCCCCTTGATCATTAATGGGCATACAAAAAGTCCATTGCGTCTGCCGCCCTGGTAGAGTAGCGTACAATTTCGACCATAACGTATGCCATACAGGATGTGCGTAATCGTATGGCTGTTGAGGGTGAATGTCAAATCGAAGCGCGTTCTTTGATCCGGCGTCTGCGGCGGTCAGCAGTCTTCTTCCGCGGCAGCCTATCGTAAGACATATCGCTTGATCTGATAAAGGATCATAGCTACAGAAAGGGAGTCGACGATGCCGAACTTGCGTTTGCTTTTGGCGCTGTGCTTGGGGATAAGCGTGCCTTGGACATGGGCTCAAGATTATCCAACTAAACCTATACGGGTGATTGTGCCGCTCGCGCCAGGCGGCGCGGTTGACAGCGTCGCGCGCGGCATCGCCACCGGCCTCACCGAAAGCCTCAAGCAAACCGTGGTAGTAGACAACCGCGCTGGCGCCGCTGGCAGCATCGGCGCCGAGCTTACGGCGCGCGCTGCGCCCGACGGCTACACGCTGCTAGTGGCGAGCGCCAGCTTTTCGATCTACCCGCTCATGAACCCGGGCTCCTACGACCCGGTGCGTGATTTCGCACCCGTCACCCTGGCCGTCTCGCTGCCACTCGTACTCGCCATCAATCCCACCGTGCCGGCCAACACGGTGAGCGAGCTCATCGCGCTGGCGCGGGCCAAACCGGGGACGCTCAACTATGGCTCCTCGGGGAGCGGCGGCTTCCCTCACCTAGCCGGCGAACTGTTAAAGGCGATGACCGGAACCAATATTGTCCACATCCCCTACAAGGGGAACGCGGCGGCCATGACCGACGTGATTGCGGGGCAGATCCAGTTCATGTTCGCCAGCCCCGGGTTGAGCATACCGCATATAAAAAGCGGCAGGCTGCGCGGACTCGCCGTGTCCAGCCGCGCGCGCTCAAAGAGCGCACCGGAATTTCCGCCGCTGCACGAGGCCGGCGTGCCGGGATTCGACGTTACGCAATGGATCGGCGTGCTGGCGCCCGCCAAGACGCCACACCCTGTCATAGACCGCCTGCAACGCGGAATCGTAGCCGCGCTGCAGCGGCCCGAGCTTATCGCACGACTGGCGATAGAGGGCCTCGACCCCGTTGCCAGCAGCCCCGAGCAATTTGGGCAGATTATAAGCAGCGAACTCGAAAAGTGGCGCAAAGTGATCAAGGAGGCGGGTATCCGCACGGAATAGAACAACCCTAGGAGTTTGTCGGACTTGGGTCCGACAAACTCCTAATGCAAAACCGCCCGCATGAATACGGGAGAAAAATGGTAAGGAAAACCTCATTTCTGGCCTGCTCACGTGCTTCCGGGAGCGCACGAGCGGTTGTTAGCCTGGGTTACATTCAAAATCGGCGGGCGG
>JACQOI010000398.1 GCA_016202615.1 Betaproteobacteria bacterium | reverse complement strand
GCAAACTCACCCGCCTGAAGCCGTTGATTGGCGCCTTCGACGGCGGGAACGATCGTCGCCGGTGCCACGCCATAGGCCGCCATCTTGGCCGGGTCGAGCAGAACGCGGATCTGGCGCGGCTCGCCGCCGATGAGGTGCGTTTCTGAGACGTCGTCGATGCTTTTCACCTCGCTCTCAAGTTGCGCGGCGATGCGGCGCAGCGCGTAGCTGTCGTAGCGGTCGCTCCACAGCGTCAGCGCCAGGATGGGAACTTCGTCGATGGAGCGCGGCTTGATCAGCGGCTCGGAGGCGCCGGGAGGAATCAGGTCGAAGTGCGAGTAAAGCTTGTTGTAGAGCTTGACGATGGAGTCTTCCTCGTTCTCCCCCACCTTGAAGCGCACGATCGCCATGCTGAGGCCGGGGCGCGACGTGGAATAGATGTACTCGACGCCGGGAATCTCCCAGATGAACTTTTCCATGGGCGTCGTGACGCGCTCTTCGACTTCCTTCGCGGTCGCCCCGGGCATTTGAACGAAGACGTCCATCATCGGGACGATGATCTGCGGCTCTTCCTCGCGCGGCGTCAGGAGCACCGCGAAGACGCCCAGCAACACGGCAAACACGATCATCAGAGGCGTGAGCTTCGAATTGATGAAATACCGGGCGACGCGCCCCGCCACACCCAGCTTCCCGTTGGTCATTGCCCCTCCGCGCGCGCGCCGTCGCGCAGGCGCTCGAGTTGCGAAGTCGCCACGCGGTCGCCTTCGCCCAGGCCGGAGAGAATCTCCACGTATTCGCCTAAGTCTTTGCCGGTTTTTACCAGGCGATACTCAACTCGGCCTCCGAAGTTCACAACATAAACACCCTCCAGCGCGCCGTACTCAATAATCGCCTGACGAGGAATCAGCAACCGTTTCTGCTCACCGACGTGGAAAAGCGCCGTCCCGTACTGTCCGGAGCGGCATGCGCAATCCCCGGGAAGATCGACTTTCACCAGAAACGTGCGGCTCTGAACGTCGGCCGTAGGAACGACTTCCGCGACGCGCCCTTCGCGCTTCCCGCCCTCGAGCCGGACTTCCGTCGGATCGCCCGTTTTCACTTTGGAAAGAAACGGCTCCGGCAGGCTGACCTCCAGTTGATAGCGCGCGGTGTCCTCGACGGTGAGCAGAGGCGCTCCAGGCATGACGAGCGTCCCGGCATCCACCGACTTCGCCGTGATAATCCCATCGATCGGTGAAACGATGCGCGAATAGCTGAAGAGAGTCTCGGCGGATTCGTGCTGCGCCTGCGCCTGGCCTTGGCGAGCTTCGATCTGTTTCTTCTTGGCTTCGAATGCCCGGACATTTGCCGCCGCAGCCTTGGCGCGCGCCTCCGCCCCCTCGAATTCCTGACGGCTCAGGGAATTCTTCGCGAGCAATCCCTGGTAGCGCAGGAATGTAGCCTCCGCGAATTTCTGCTCGGCGCGAGCCGCCTCGAGGGCCTGCTCGATTTCCGCCAAGCCTTGCGCGGCTTCCTCGACACCGGCCTGCGCCGCGCCGAGTTGGGCGCGCGGCGTCCGGTCGTCGAGTAGAGCGAGAAGTTGGCCGCGGCGCACGCGGTCGCCCTCCTTGACGAGAATCTCGCGCACCGTTCCGCTGATTTGCGCTCCCAGGACGCTGGTCGTCGCGGAGCGCACCGTGCCAACGGCCTCGTAGAGGTCGGGCGTCGGCTGCAAGCGGACCGTTTCCGTCGTCACACCGCTGACGACCGGCCCGGCGGGCCCCTGGGCGTTCTCGTGGGAACTGCAAGCCATGCCGAACCCCGCTGCGACCAACGCCAGGATCAGAGTCGAATGCTTGATGCTTTTCCTTTTCATAATGCTCATGCTTCTCTCCGGCTTCACAGCCTTCGTGTCATCGGGTCACGGCCTGGGATGCGGGTCCAAGTTCCCCCGTGGCCAACTCGAGGGCCGCAAAGCTGACGCGATAATCAAAAATGGCGTTAAGAAAATTCTTCCGCGCGGAAGTATGGGCTGTCTCCGCGCGCAGTAAATCGGTGATGGTCGTCAGACCGGCTTCATAGCGATT
>JACQOI010000399.1 GCA_016202615.1 Betaproteobacteria bacterium | reverse complement strand
GTATACACCGAGGCGCCCTGGCGCCTTCTAACGTTCGCGTTTTGCCGCGCCGCGCGCAGCGCGTAGCGCGGAGTGAAAGGCGTCGGTCAACAACGCGCTGTTAGGCCGCATATCGAATCCGTGGCATCAAATCCAACGCGGTCTCTAGGATGACCTTCGCCGCTTCGATTAGGTCTCTGTCACGAATGAATTGATCGCCCGGCCCGAGGATAAACTTGGCGCCATGAAACAAGTTGTTTCGAACCCGCCGAACCAGAAGTAGGCCCCACTCTGCATCTGAGATACGAGCAGGCCGCTCAGTAGGCTTCCACCCAAGGCGGCCATTTCGCACAACCTGTTTGCGTGGCGGATTGCTCGTGAGAGTGCGCCACGCCCTTGCGAGGTGAGGCGGTCGATTTACACGAAAGCGCTGGCGGATTGCTGAGGCGTAGGAGTCCCAATCGGCTTGAGCGTCTTCAGAACCACGGCGAATGAACCCGTGAACCTTTAGCTCGTACTCGCATGCAGAGAACGTTGAAAAGAAGTCTCGTACGAGGATTTGTTCTCTCTCGGGCAGATAGTCGAACAATCCCCGTCGCATCGATTGTCTCGGCATATGCGGCCTAACGTTTGCGGTGAAATGCGCGCGCGAGCAGCGCTTGCATAGCGTCACTTTCGACCGCGCTGTTAGGCTCAGGTTTTTCCACGCAGCACGCTTCCTTATCGCGTGAGGCCGTTACCCAGAACATACTGCGCCACCTCATGTGCGGATGCAAGCAGCCCGACATCGTTTCTTAGCGGGAGCCAATTCGGGCGGCCCCGTTTCTTGGCTGCGCTCAACGGAGCGATAAGCGGCGACCACGAGCGGCGACGGTTTCCCTGAACCGACCTTTGCTACCGCGAGTTTTTTACGCCCGCCGCGTGGTTGCATACCGACACCCGTTTGAGGGCACGGGCGTTTCCCGACGGCGTTTCCATCGGCCGGTGCTTGCAAATGTGATGCGATTGCCAATCTGAAATCTCGGCGAAGGACAATCGGAACCCTGAACTCGAAGCCTAACGTTTCCAATGACCAGCGGCCGAGGCCAAGCGAAGGGCCGAGGGAACCGAACAGCAATGCTGTTTGGCCGTCGGGTCCATTGGACGGTTAGAACGCCTATACGCCATAAGAATGTACAACCATCCGTAGCCCCAAAAGCTGCAAGATTGCCAAGAATACAAAGACGCCTATAACGCACAGAAAATGGCGATCATCACGCCACCCGCGAAGCTGAGGTATGGCAATCCGCAGCAGCTCAACAATTACCACGGATGACCCTAAGGCACCAGCGAGCGTAAAAATTGTCGTTTCGACGGGGGGCCATAGTGGTGGTTCAACGCGAATACCGGTAAACACCATCCAGATTGCCCACGCGCCCCAGACGATAAAGCCGGCCAATAGAGCCAGCCTACGCCGGGGAGTGAGCTGCGCAAACATTCGAGTGCGCCCCATTTGGCGTTCTAACGCGGAGCCCACCGGCGCGCCAACCACGCCGCCGCTCGATACCGGCACGGCGCTTCCGGCGCGTCCGGGTGGGGCGCAAAGTTAGAACGCATCGCTTGATAGAAGTGCGCCATGAGCCTTGTGCACCCCGCTACGCGCGCCCGAAAAGCAACCCAAGAATGGTAACCACAACCGCGCCGATTATGGCTGCAAGAATAGAGACGGGGTTTTTATATATCGCGGCCCCGATGTACGAACAGAACCGCGCAAGCAAGGGTTGTTCGTAATGACCATCTGCCTCGCCGTTTCCAAGAATACTTTCAAGGCTTGCCGGCCTATACTCGCCGCGCCACCAGTTCCGGATTCGAGTAAGCATTCTTGGTTTTCGCGTTTGGGTGAACCGTAGGCCGCTTCATTCCTTGTTCATTGTTGCCAAGAACCACTGAGCCCCCAAAGCTCCAGAGATCCCGAGTAGAAGAGACAATGCGGTACGAGTCAGATCACTGAGTACTAGAAAGCCTAGTATGAAGTAGGCGATCCCGTAAAAGACGAGGCTCGTAATCGCCACGATTCCGATCATGAACACGCAGCCCCATGCTTTGTCGGTCATCGCATCCGCACCTTTGCCCAATGCGTTCTAACGCGGAGCTAAGCGGCGCGGCGCTTCTTGCCGCGTCCGCTTGAGCGCGTTGTTAGACGTGCCGACTCCTTTGCGACTTGGACAAGCCCCCGAAGTGCGCCGTTTACTGCCTCGGCGGTCGGAAATACGGCCGCGAT
>JACQOI010000396.1 GCA_016202615.1 Betaproteobacteria bacterium | reverse complement strand
GTAGGCGGCGCCCATGCCCTTGTAGGGCACGTGCACCATGCGGATCCCGGTATTGACGCTGAGGAGCTCGGTCGCGAGGTGGATGATGCTGCCCTGGCCGGCCGAGGCGTAGTTGAGCTGACCGGGCCTGGCTTTGGCCAGCGCGATCAGGTCCTTGACCGATTTCGCCGGCAGCGACGGATTCACCACCAGGATGAACGCCGAGGTCGCGAGCAGCGTCACCGGCGCGAAATCCCTGACCGGATCGTACGGCAGCCTGGCATGCAGCGCCGGATTAAAGGCAAGGTTGCCGATGCTGGCGAGAAATATCGTGTATCCGTCAGGCACCGCTTTCGCCGCGAGCTCGGCGCCGATCAGGCCGCCGGCGCCGCCGCGGTTGTCGACGATGATCTGCTGGCCGATCGCCTCCGACAGCCGTTGACCGACCGAGCGCGCGAGGATGTCGTTGCCGCCTCCGGGCGGGAACGGCACGATCAGCCGCAACGGCTTGTTGGGATACTCCTGTGCGACCGCGCTGCCGGACAACACGCCCGCGACAGCGAGCGCAGCGAGTATGGTGACGACGGGATGATGGGTGCGCACCGCGGTTTCTCCTCGTTTTGCATGTGGACGCCGCAGAAAGCCGCGGCTGCCCCGTATATTATATTCACTGCCACGCCGAAACGACTTAATTAAAGAGGATAGTTCTCTGTGATCTCTGTGGCTATCTGCTTTTGACGTTATCGGGGTCTATCGGCGTGCATTTGCGGTTAGTTGCTATTTTGGTTTTTTTGAGATAGTTTCCAAAGGTTTTTCACCGACCAGGAACGACACATCATGGGCAAAGGCGACAAAAGGACTCTCCGCGGCAAGATCTTCAAGGGCTCGTACGGCAAGACCCGCCCGCATCATCCCAAAAAAAAACCGGCCGCCAAGCCGGTAGGCAGGAAAAGCTAGCTTTATTCAAAAGCTGAGTCCGCAGTAACAGGCGGCGCGCTTTATTTGGCAACGCGGTCGAGAAAGCCGAGCAGCGCCGCGTTGAATGCCTGCGGCTGTTCGATGTTCGACAGATGCGCCGCCGACGGGATGATCAGGAGCTCGGATCCCGGCAGGTTCCGATGAATGGCGCGTGCCATATCGGGCGGCGTGCCGTAGTCCTGGTCGCCGACCATGATCAACGTCGGGCACTTGATTTCCTTAAGCCGGTCGGTCAGGTTGACCCTGGAGATCGCCTCGCCGCTGCCGACGAAGCCGGCGACCGGCGTCGCGCGGATGCAGGCGTCGATTCTTTTCATGACCTGTGGATGCGACCTACGGTACGGCTCGGTGAACCAGCGCTCGAGCGTGCTCTCGGCCAGCGCGTCCATGCCTTTTTCCTGCGTGACGCGGATGCGCTCACTCCAGATTTTTTCCGCATCCGGCGGGTGGCGGCTGGTGGTATCGGCCAGCACCAGGCTTTGGAAAACGCCCGGGTACTTGAGCGCGTAAGTTTGCCCGATCATGCCGCCCATCGACAGTCCGATCCAGTGCGTGTGTTTGATGCCGAGCGCGGCAAACAGCCCGTGTACGTCGTCCGCCATCTGTTCAAGCGTGTAGGGGCCCGGGGGGGCGCTGCTGGCGCCGTGTCCGCGCGTGTCGAAACGCAGCACTTTGTATTTCTTGGTGAGCGCATCCATCTGCTCGTCCCACATGTGCAGATCGCACGCGAGCGAGTGCGAAAGGGTGATCCAGGGCCCGCTGCCTTCGATTTCGCAGTTGATCTCGATGCCGTTCGCTTTCACTTTCATTGCCGGCCTCCCCGTTGCAGATTTACGTTTACGCCGCAGCGATCCGCTCGCGCGTGAGCGGCAAATCGCGGATGCGCACGCCCAGCGCGTGGTGCAAGGCGTTGGCGATAGCCGCCGCGGTCGGGCCGGCCGCCATTTCGCCGGCGCCGAGCGGCGCTTCGTCCGGCCGGTTGATCAGGTGCACTTCGACTTGCGGCGCCTCGGCAAAAGTCAGTATCGGGTACTCTTCCCAGGTGCGGGTGGTGACGCGCTCGCGGTCGAACCTGACCTGTTCCTTGAGCGTCCAGCTGATCGACTGCACGATGCCGCCCTCGGTCTGGTTGACGACGCCATCCGGGTTGATCGCCTGGCCGACGTCGATCGCGGCGACCGCGCGCTTGACGTGGATGTCGGGTTCGAGGCCGAGCTCGATCACGAGCGCCAGATAGCCGTAGCTGTTTTTGTATTGCGCAAAAGCGATGCCGCGCCCGGACGTGCCGTCGCTAGCCGCGCCGGCGCGCCAGCCTGCTTTCTGCGCGGCGAGCTCGATGACGGCGCGCGCGCGCGGGTCCTTCATGTGCCGCAGCCTGAACTCGACCGGGTCGGCGCCTGCGGCCGCCGCGAGCTCGTCGATGAACGACTCGATTGCAAACACGTTGGCGGTGGCGCCGAGCGCGCGCAGCGCGGAGACGCGCAGCGGCATTTCTTCGACGCGGTGCGCGATTACGCGTTCGTTGGGGAAAGCGTAAGTGGCGGGCGAATTGCGCGCCATGCCGCCGCCGCCGGACATCGGCGGGTCGCCCTGCGGCCGGCGCGCCACCGGGTTTGCCAGATGCCACGCCGCAAGCAGCGAGGACACCTTGCCTGTGGTGGTGGCCGTATTGGGGCGCCCGGTGTGGCCGTTGCTCCACACGTCGAGCGCCCAGTCGACGATGTTGCCCTGCGCGTCGAGCGCGGCGCGCGTCTTGACCACCATCGCCGGGCCGAACGGCTCCCACGCGAATTCGTCGTCGCGCATCCATTGCACCTGCACCGGGCGGCCCGCGACCGCGCGCGCGAGCAGCACGGCGTCGAGCGCCGCGTCGTCGGCGCCGTTGTGGCCGTAGCAGCCGGCGCCTTCGGCGTGGTGCACGAGGATATTTTCGGGCGGCAGGTCGAGCACGGTCGCAAGGTCGTGCCGCAGCTGATAGACGCCCTGGCTGTGCGTCCACACTTCGATGCGGCCGCCCTCGATGCGCGCGAGCGCGCACGACGGCCCGATCGAGGCGTGCGCGACATAGGGCCTGGTGTAGCGCGCTTCGAGGGTGCGTGCCGCGCGCGCGCGCGCCGCGGCATCGGTGCGCTCGATGATTACGTGGTCTTTGGTTTGACGGCTGGTGAGATAGTCGTATATGCCGGCGTCATCCGTGGGCAACGGACTTTCTTTCCATTGCGCGGCGCGCTGCGCGGCCTGCCGCGCCTTGACCGCCTGCTCCTCGCGCTCGGCGACGACGCCGATGAAGTTGCCGTCGCGAACCACCGCGACCACGCCGGGCAGTTTGCGCACCGCGTCAGCGTCGAAGGCGGTGAGCTGCGCGTCGTAGGACGGCGGCCGCACCGCGCGGCCGAACAGCATGCCGGGCAGCTCGAGGTCTTGCACGAAGCGCGGCGCACCGGTGGCCTTGTCCGGGATGTCGAGCCGCGCGGCGCTGGCGCCGACGATGGTGTGGCGTGCCGCCGGCTTGGGTTTGATCGCGGCGGTCGCTTCCCGGTTGAGCAGCTCGGCATGCGGCAGCTCCCAGTACGAGAGCTTGCGGATGCGGTCGAGCCCGCTGATCACGCCGTCCTCGACGACGAGCTTGTCCGCCGGGATGTCGAGTTGCTGCGATGCCGCCTGCAGCAGCAGATGGCGCGCCTCGGCGCACGCGTAGCGCAGCGCGCTGCCGCCTTCGTCGATCGAGCGGCTGCCGGAGGTGTGGCCTTCATCCGGCGTGAGTGCCGTGTCGCCCGACACCATCCGCACGCGCGTCAACGCGACGTCGAGCTCTTCGGCCGCGATCTGCGCCATCGCAGTGACGATGCCCTGGCCGATTTCGACCTTGCCGGTACGGACCGTCACGGTGCGGTCCGCATTAAAGCGCAGCCACCGGTCGAGCCGGCGGTTGGCGTTGAGGCTGCCGGGAAGTTTTGCCGCCGCGCTCATTTCCGCAACTCTCCGGCTGCGCGCTGCACCGCCTTGATGATGCGCGTGTGCGTGCCGCAGCGGCACAGGTTGCGCGCGAGCGCCTGCTTGATGTCGGATTCGCTCGGATCCGGGTTGCGCTCGAGCAGCGCGGCGGCGCTCATGATGACGCCGCTCAAGCAATAGCCGCACTGCGCAGCCTGCTCGGTGATGAATGCGCGTTGCAGCGCATGCGGCGCAGCGAGGCTGCCGAGCCCTTCGATGGTGGTGATCGACTTGCCGGCGGCGGCCCACAGCGGCGTGTCGCATGACATGACGTTATGGCCGTCGATCAGCACCATGCACGAGCCGCACAGGCCGACGCCGCAGCCGAATTTAGCGCCCTTGAGCTTGAGGTCGTTGCGCAGGATATAGAGCAGCGGGGTGTCGGGCTCGGCGCATACCGTATGCCGGACGCCGTTGACCTTGAGCGTGGTTGCTTCCGGCATGATCGAACGAGAGGGAATGGAATCGAAAAGCGCGGTCAGTCTAGCACAAGTGCCGCGCCATCAGCGGCGCCGCTTATCCGTCCGGGGCTTCGACGAGGAGACGGTGAAGAAGTACGCGTTGACGCCGGCGAAGCCGCGGACGGTGATCCAATTATTTTTCTCCTATATACTCATGCGGCAGTAGGGCGGCATGGCGCGCGGACTCGTTACCGGCGTAGCCGGCCGCTTGCGGGCAGCGCGCCCAAGCCCCGTTCCCGCAGACGGGCGTTCCGCTAACGTGTCCCGGGGCTATGCCGCCATCATCAATTGTCGGCAAAGGATTGCCGACCTACTTCTAACCCCGCGCGCCTTTGCGTCCTCAGCGTCCACCGCGTTGAGGGGTTGAGCTACTTAAGATAGTGTCGGCTCCGTCCCCAATTATTCTCCTCTATTTAACATCCACACCGGAGGCTTTGACTATTTCGTTGATCCGCTTCGTCTGGTCGCGCCGGAACGCATCGAGTTCCGCGCGCGAGCTTCCGACGAGGTCGAGTCCCAGCGCTTTGAGCTGTTCGCCGAATTGCGGCTCCTTGACCGCCTTGACGACTTCGGCGCTTACCTTGGCGAGCACCGCGGGCGGCGTGCCGGTGGGGGCCACCACACTGTACCATCCGTGGGTCTGGTAGCCAGGCACCGTTTCCGAGATCGTCGGCACGTCCGGAAGCAGTGCGGCACGCTTCAGGCTGGTGACGGCCAGCGCCCTCACCCGCCCGGACTTGACTATGGACAGCGCGGCCGGGAGGACCGCGTAGGTGAGATGCACCTCTTTCCCCATCGTGGCAGCGAGGGCCTCGGCGATGCCCTTGTAGGGCACGTGCAGCATGTTGGTGCCCGTCAAACGCGTGAAGAGGACCCCGGAGAGATGCTCGGTGGCGCCCGTGCCGGCCGAGCCATATTGGAGCGCTCCCGGCGTTTTTTTCGCGAGCTCGATCAGCTCGCGAATCGACTTCGCAGGCAGTTCAGGATTGACCGCGAGAACAAACGGTACCGTTCCAATCAGGCTGATCGAGGCGAAGTCCTTGCCCAGGTTGAACTTGACGTTGGGATATACCGCGGTTGCGACCAGCAGCTGCGAGGTCAGCATCATCCACGTGTACCCATCGGGCGCCGAGCGCAATACCAGATCGGCGCTGAGGATCCCGGCCACTCCGGGCCGGGAATCGACAACGACTCGCTGGCCCCACGCCCCGTACAAGCGTTCGGCCAGGACCCGCGCAATTATGTCGGGACCCGAGCCCGGCGCGCTGCCGATGACGAACCGGATCGGTTTTTCGGGGTAGCCCGGCTGTGCGGCGTGCGCCGCCGGCACCGCCAGCACCGCCGGGATGGCAATTGCGGTTAACAGTTTCAAAGTACGCATCTCAATTCTCCTCTCAAAAAAATTCACCGCTAGCAGCCTGTCGGACTTAACAGTCCCGACAGGCTGCTAGCGGTCGAATTTGGGGGAAAGCGCGGGTAAATTCGCATTTCCGCTATCCTTTTCCGCAGTTTCACTGGCGCCGGTTTTGCATTAGGAGTTTGTCGGGGCTAAGTCCGACAAACTCCTGGGCGTCCATGATGCGCGCACGGCAAGCTTCTTGTCCATCTTGCGCGGCAGATCGGATAACTAGCGCCTGCTGCGCGGCTTGATCTTCAGCAGTTTCGCGGCGTTGCCGCCGATGATCGCGTCTTTCTGCGTGCGCGTCAGCGACTTCACGTCGTCGACGAAATCGACCGGCTCGTAATAACCCATGTCGTACGGATAATCGGTGCCGATCACGACGTGGTCCGCGCCCCACAGCTTGACCAGATGTTCGAGCTGCTCGCGGCTGAACACCATGGTGTCAAAGTAGATTTTCTTCATGTAAAACGACGGTGGCCGCTTGATGTGGTCGTGGCACTCCGGACGTACCCTGTATGCATGATCCATGCGCGCGGGATAGTGGCCGAGATAACCGCCGCCGTGCGCCGCGACGAACTTGAGCCGCGGATGACGTTCGAGCACGCCGCCGAAAACGATGTGCGCGAGCGCGACCGTGGTGTCGAGCGGATTGCCGATGACGTTGGTGAGGAAGTGCTGGGTCAGGCGCCGGGTGTCGGTAAAGCCTGTCGGATGCAGAAAGATGAGCGCGCCGAGTTGCTCCGCTTTCGCGAAGAGCGCTTCAAAACGCCCATCCGACAGGTCCGTGCCATTGACGTTGGTGCCGATCTCCATACCGCGGAAACCGAGCTCCTTCATGCAATATTCCAGCTCCGCCACGGCCAGTTCGGGCGCCTGCAGCGGCACCGTGCCCAGCGCGACGAAGCGGTCGGCGTGCGACGCGGCGATTTCCGCCAGCCGCTCGTTGATTGCGCGCGAGGTCAGGCGGCCCAGATCGGGATCGAGCGCGTAGTAATACTGCAGCGGTGAGGTCGAAACAGCCTGCACATCGATGCCCATTTTGTCCATGTCGGCGAGGCGCTGCTCGACCGATGTCAGTTTGCGGTCGAGCTGGGCGCGGAGCTTCAGCTGATGATCCTGCGTGCGAGGGTTGGCGTAGCGGGCCGTCCAGTCCGCGCTGCCGGGTTTGTCCGTTTTCTTCGCCAGCTCGTCCGCGGCGGGCGTGTGGACGTGGCAGTGCAGATCGACCGCGAAGCTCTTGTTGCCGCGCCTGACGACTTTGCGCGCCGCGGCACGGGTTGCCGCGCACGAGCGCGGCCCGCAAGTAAACAGCATTTGCTCTCCTCCGATTGCAGAAGCAGCGATGTTATCAATAAATAGGGTCAGTGTACCATGGCACTACTTCAAGTACGTCGCATGCGAGCGCCGAACAATTCCTGTGGGGTGCGCCCTGCGCACCGGGGCGCGAATCGGTGCGCAGGCGCACCCTACACGCCGGAATAGGTTTAAGGTAGTGACATTTGACATTGGGGTCAGTGTAATTTTTTCATGGAGCGAACTCGGTGAGATACGAGACACGGTCAACCGCGGCTGGCCTTTAGGGAGCGAGTGGTTCATGGACGGAATCGAGCGCGCATTGTTCCACTCACGATTTGCCGACTTCTCTAAATCGTCTAAAGGGTCAGTCTAAAGGGTCAGTCTAAAGGGGTCATCAGTCTAAGAGTCTAAAGGGGTCAAGTCTTGCCTTTTGCCGAGCAAAAGGCAAGACTTGACCCCTGACCCCTGTCCGGTGAGCGCGTGAAGGGTGGAGGGCGGGAGAGCGCGAGGGTAATGAACCCGTGAGAGCGGGAGGGCGCGAAGGCGGACAAGTCCGGGAGAGCGTGAAAGCGTGAAATGGAAAAAACTCCACTTCCGACCTCACGATCTCTCGGTTCCGTAATGAAGGCGGAGGGATAAGGGATGAGGGAAGGTCCAATGCTGAATGCGGAATGATGAATGCTGAATGGCCACGTCGGGCCACTAGCAGGTTGATGCAAAACGCTCACACATGTCATTGCGAGGAGCCGCAAGCGACGAAGCAATCTCGCAGTTCATTGATTTCACAAGAAACAAGATTGCCGCGCTGCGCTCGCAATGACAAACAGATGAGTTTTGCATCAAGCTGCTAGTGCTGAATGCAGAGTTACTCCAGGCCTGCGAGCCGGTTCCAGAGCTGGCGCGGCGAGATGATGGCGAGTTTGCCGATGCGCCGGAGATCGAGCAATTCCTTGTCGCCGGTAACGAATACGTCGGCCGCCGCGTCGATTGCGCAGGCAAGAATCGGAATATCGTCGGCATCCTTGATCGGTATGGACGGCTTTTTCCGCGACTCGACTACCCGGGCTTCGGTTTTCAACAGGCCGAGGAAGCTCTCGACAACCGGCGCGGGCAGGCGCAGCTTGCCGGAGAGAACTCGTTTGAGTTCCACCAGCACCGCCTGGCATGTCACCAGCTCGTGGTCATGTATGACGCTCTCGAGCAATTCGCTGCAAAGGCCGCGCGTGGCGACGGCGGCCGCGAGGACGTTGGTGTCAAGAAAAACCCTCACGACACGCTGCGAAACACATCCTCATCCGTCAGGTAGCCGGCGGCGGCGGCGTAGGGCATGGCATCGCGGCGCAGCGCCCGGAAGGTTTGAATCGCCAACTGCCGGCGCAGCGCTTCGCGCGCGACTTCGCTTTTGGTGCGGCCGGTCCGCTTGGCCAGACGCGCAAGCTCCCGCTCGAGCTTGTCATCGAGACGTATCGTTAGAGTACCCATGGATAAACCTCCAGGTGTTGCCGTAAGACATTGTACCACACGTGCCGGGCGACCCTGCGGAGCGCGGGGGAACACCGGGCATTCGGTCGCCGCTCGCGAGCGCGCGCTGCGCGGACGAGGGGTGAAAGGCGAAGGATGAAGGGTGAAGGGTGATGGGTGAAGGGTGAAGGGTGAAGGGCGGGAGAGCGTGCCGGCCCCCACCGCGTCAGCGGATGGTGATGGTGACGCTGGAGTCGCCGCGCAGCAGGCTCACCGCATAGCCGCGCTCGGCGCCGCGCAGCGCGGCCTGAAACTCGGCGAGCGTGCGCATGCGCCTGTTGTTGACGGCGTAGATGATGTCGCCCGGGCGAAAGCCGTATTGCCACGCCCGGCTTTGGCGCTCCACCGCCGCGACGATCAGTCCCTGGATGCGCTGGTAAAGCGGGCTGCCGCGCTCGATTTCGACCACTTGCAGGCCGGCGAGTTGCGGAATCGATTGTCCTTCGCCCTGTGCGTATTCCTGCGGCGCCGCGATCCGGGCGCGCAGCGCGCGCGTCTCGCCGCCGCGGTTCACCCGCAGCTCCACCTCGTCGCCGATCGGCGTCAGGCCAAGGCGCGCCCGCAATTCGGCCGCATTGCGGATCGGCCGGCCGTTGAGCGCGATCACCACATCCTGCGCGCGCAGCCCCGCCTTTTCAGCCGGGGAACCCGGCTGCACCGTGGCGACCACGGCGCCTTCCAGCACGCCGATGCCGATTTTCTTCGCGAGTTCCGGCGAGAGATCACCCATTTCGATGCCGAGCCGGCCGCGCCGCACTTCGCCGTAACGCACGATCTGGCCCATCACCGCGCGCGCCATATTGGACGGCACCGCAAACCCGATGCCGACGCTGCCGCCGGCCGGGCCGATGATCGCGCTGTTGATGCCGACGAGCTCGCCGCGCAGATTGACGAGCGCGCCGCCCGAGTTGCCGGGATTGATCGACGCATCGGTCTGGATGAAGTCTTCGTAGCCTTCGACG
>JACQOI010000037.1 GCA_016202615.1 Betaproteobacteria bacterium | reverse complement strand
GCCGACATAAGCCTGCGGCACCAGGATCGACGCAGTGATGACCGGCTCGCGGATCTCCTCGATCATCGAAGGGTCGGGCAGTTTCGACGGATTCTCGATCTCGATCACCGCGCGGTCCTTGAGCATTACCTGGTAGACCACGGTCGGCGCGGTGGTGATCAGTTCCATGCCGTATTCGCGTTCGAGCCGTTCCTGCACAATGTCGAGATGCAGCAGGCCGAGAAATCCGCAGCGGAAGCCGAGGCCGAGCGCCTGCGACGACTCCGGCTCGTAGCGCAGCGACGAATCGTTCAGGTGCAGCTTCTCGAGCGCGTCACGCAGCGCGTCGTATTGATTGGAGTCGACCGGATACAGTCCGGCAAAAACCTGCGGCTTGATTTCCTTGAAGCCGGGCAGCGGCGCAGCGGCCGGACGGGCGACGAGCGTGACGGTGTCGCCGACGCGCGCGGCTTTGAGTTCCTTGATGCCGGCGATGATGAAGCCCACTTCGCCCGCCGACAGGCTTTCCTTGGCGCGCGACTTGGGAGTAAAAACGCCGACCTTCTCGCACAGGTATTGCGCCTGCGCCGACATCAGCAGGATGCGTTCCTTGGGCCGCAACTGTCCATCGACCACCCGCACCAGCATCACCACCCCGACATAGTTGTCGAACCAGGAGTCGATGATCAGCGCCTTGAGCGGCGCCTCACGCTCGCCGCGCGGCGGCGGAATGCGCGCAATCACCGCTTCGAGTATGTCCTGCACGCCTTCACCCGTCTTGGCGCTTGCGTACACCGCATCCTTGGCCGGGATGCCGATGATATCCTCGATTTCCGCGATCACGCGGTCGGGTTCCGCCGACGGCAGATCGATCTTGTTGAGCACCGGCACCACCTCGACGCCCTGCTCGGTCGCAGTGTGGCAATTGGCCACCGTCTGCGCCTCGACGCCTTGCGATGCGTCCACCACCAGCAGCGCGCCTTCGCACGCCGCCAGCGAGCGCGACACCTCGTAGGAAAAGTCGACGTGACCGGGCGTGTCGATCAGGTTGAGCTGATAAGTGCTGCCGTCGCGCGCGTGGTAGTCAAGCGCCGCGGTCTGTGCCTTGATGGTGATCCCGCGCTCGCGCTCGAGGTCCATCGAATCGAGCACCTGCTCCTCCATCTCACGGTCGCTCAAGCCCCCGCAGAGCTGGATGAAGCGGTCCGCCAGCGTCGATTTGCCGTGGTCGATGTGGGCGATGATGGAAAAGTTGCGGATGTGGTTCATAAGCGTTCAGCGGTCAGCCTTCAGCGGTCAGCTAAAACCCTAAAGCGATTTTGCCGATTGCTGATCGCTGACGGCTGGCAGCTAACAAAAAGGGCACGCTGCTCGTGCCCTTGTTCAGGCGAAAAATGTGAATTCTAGCGGATTTTGCTCAAATATTCATTAACTTTGCCGACATCGAGGTGGTAATAGCAGAGCTCGGCGCCGGCGCCGACGAGCACCGGCACGCGCTCGCCGTATTGCGCTTCGAGCTCCGAGGCGCTCTCGAGGTCGACGATTTCGAGCTCGAACGCGGTTGCGGCCTGCAGCGCGCGCAGGCCGGCGATCATGTCATCGCACAGATGGCAGTACGCGCGGCTGTAGATGGTAAGTCTGGCCTTACTCAACGCGGAACGGAATATAGAGCGCGTTGCCGCCACGCCGCACCAGCAGCGCCACGACGCGGGCTTTCTCGAACTTCCCCATCAATTGGCCGAACTGCTCGAGCGATTTCACGTCCTGGTTGTTGACGGCGAGGATGATGTCGCCGCGGCGGATGCCGGCGCGCGCGGCGGCACCCTGCGCGTCTTCGACCAACACGCCGCCCGCGATCTTGAGCTGCTCACGCTGCTGTGCCGTGGGCTCCGACAACGTCATGCCGAAGCGGCTCACCGACTCCGCCGGCGGCTTGCCGCCGGGACTGCGGCGTTGCTGGATTTGCGCGGTGCGCGCTTCGTCCTGCATTTCTCCAACTACGACCGATACTTCGCGCGTCGCCTTGTTGCGCATCAGCTGCACCGTCGCCTTCGCCCCCGGCCGGGTAGCGCCGACCAGTCGCGGCAGGTCCTCGGACGAGTTCACGTTCTTGCCGTCGAACCTGAGGAGCACGTCACCTGCTTCGATCCCGGCTTTGTCGGCGGGACTGCCTTTTTCGACCGAGCTCACCAGCGCACCACTCGGCTTGGGCAGGCCAAACGATTCGGCGAGCTCCCGGGTCACCGGCTGGATCACAACGCCGATCCTGCCGCGCGTGACTTTGCCGGTGGTCTTGAGCTGATTGGCGATATCGTTGGCGACGTCGATCGGAATCGCGAACGACAAGCCCATGAAGCCGCCGGTGCGGCTGTAGATCTGCGAATTGATGCCGACGACTTCGCCTCTCAGGTTGAACAGCGGGCCGCCCGAATTGCCGGGGTTGACCGCGACGTCGGTCTGAATGAACGGCACGAAGTTTTCCTGCGGCAGCGAGCGGCCCTTGGCGCTGACGATGCCGGCGGTCACGCTGTTTTCGAAGCCGAACGGCGAGCCGATGGCAACCACCCATTCGCCCACCTTGAGGCGGCCGGGATCGCCGAATTTCACCGCCGGCAGACCGCTCGCCTCGATCTTGATCAGCGCCACGTCGGTGCGGCGGTCGGCGCCTATCACTCTGGCCTTGAACTCGCGCTTGTCGGTGAGCTTGACGTTGATTTCGTCGGCGGCTTGGACGACGTGCGCGTTAGTCAGGACGTAGCCGTCCGTGCTGATGATAAAGCCCGAGCCGAGCGAATTGGACTGGAACTCGCGCGGTCCGGGACTCGGAATGAAACGCCGGAAAAACTCATAGAACGGGTCGTCTTCCTGCAGCTGCGGGATCTGCGGCAGTCCGAGCGGGTTGCGCACCGTTTGCGTGGTGCTGATATTGACGACGGCCGGGCCCTGCTTCTCCACCAGATCGGTGAAATCGGGCAGTTGCGCCGCGACCGGGAGCGGCAGCAGCAGGATTAGGAATAACACGAATTTTCTCAACATCTAACGTCCTTTTCTCTCAAGCAAGGGGGTTTCTGCAAGCCATTCGAATGTGCACCACTTTGTTGCGCGGATGCTGCCGTGGCGCTAGCAGCCTGTCGGACTTAACAGTCCGTACAGGCTGCTAAAAGCAAAACCGGCTGACCATTCTTAATAAACTCCTAGCGCTCCCTGGGACTGAGCGACTCAGCAATTTGTTTGACGGTGCGCGCCGGGGTCTCGCCCACCACGGTTACCATCTGGTCGGCCTGCGACCTGACGTAAATGTTGACGGCGCCCTGGTAGGTCGGGCCCGCGGGCGGCGGCGATTTCGGCATCGGCTCGATGAAAACGGACACCGCGGCGAGCCCGTCGGAGTAGACGATATGCGAGACCTGGACCGAACGGCCGGCGATCGAGCGCTTTATTTCAGTGAGCTTCTTGAAGCCCGTCGGTTGATTATTGAGCACCCACTCGGTATCGGCGCTCGTTTCGTTCTGCTCGAGCGCGGATTTATCGACGCGCCACGTCTGGCTCTTGCCGGCGAAACGCGACTTGACCATGTCCCTGCTGATGCCGCTGCCGATCCTGAGCTGAGTGAACGCAAACGATTCGACCATCTCGTTCCTGTCGCTGTACATGCGGGCCCGCAGCGGCAGGCCCGTTGCGAGCTCGGCGCAGAACTTGTGGCCGTAACGCAGGTTGTCCTTGGGCTCGAGCGCGACGACCTGGCAGTCGAATCCTGCGACCCGGTCCTGCTCGCCCTTCTTCACCACGTAATTGTCGGAGATGCCGGAAAGCTGTCCAGGCAGCAATGCCGGGAAACGCCGCGCCACGCGCTTCTCGATCACGATGGTCTTGATATCCGGCAGATAGCAGGTGACAGTGTCGTTATTGCGCACGATTTCGCGCGGCGGGCCATCGAGGGTCTCGAGTTTCTCGTATTCGCCGCCGGCGTCGGCGAAATGCGCGATGCGCGAAGTCTCGACCTGATTGCCGTGCTGGTAGACGAAGGTGCCGGCGTAATTGATCTGGCGCGATGCGGCGGCGATTTTCTTGAGCCACGCCATCGCGTCGGCGGGCGCTCCGCTGTCGGCCGCTTCGACGTGACTGATGCTGCCGAGCAGCATCAGAAACGCCGGTAATGCCATGTGCATGCTGCGTTACCTACCGGTTGCCGTTGTCGCGCGTTGCCGATACCGTCCTCACGTACGGCGCGACACCCTGCAGCGTCGTGCTCGGCGAGAACTCCTGGTGCGCCCTCAGATATTCATTGACCCTGCTCTGGTTCGCTGCCGGTACCGGCTGCGGCAGCGCCGCGGTCTGACTGACCGGGACGACTTCGGGTTTGGGTGTTGCTGCGATCTGGACTTGGGGCTTGAGGGGGTTGTCGGCGAGGACCAGCGTCAGGACTACGGCAACTGCGGCGAGCGAGGCGGCGGCGGAAAGCGCGAAATACGCGGATTTTCGCCAGGTCATGCGCGGCGCCAACAGTGTTGGCTCTTGCCGCATCCGCGCATGCAGGCGCGTGGTGAATTCATCGCGCAGTACCGGGTCGCCGCGCATCACGTCGCGGATCAGATGGAAGGTTTTCCAGATTTCGCAATATTCGTCGCTTTGTTTCAGGCGCGAGATCGTCTGGTGTGCCTCCATCCGGCTGGTTTCGCCGTCCATGAACGCTGAGATTCGATCCATCACCATCTCCTGTCTTTGGGGGTGCCGAGCTGCGGCCGCAGCCGCTCGGCGATTGCTTCGCGCGCGCGGAAGATACGCGACCGCACCGTGCCTATCGGACAATTCATGATCTGTGCAATTTCCTCGTAACTCAGGCCTTCGATTTCGCGCAGCGTAATCGCAGTCCTCAATTCCTCAGGCAGTTCCTGCAGCGTGAAGTTCACCGTTTCGGCGATCTGCCGGCTCATCAGTTGGTTTTCCGGCGTAATTAAATCCTTCAGTTGATCGCCTTCCTCGATGTTTTCAGCGTCCTCGTGGTCGACGCCGGTCATGGTCGGCGCGCGACGCCCCATCGCGACCAGGTAATTCTTGGCCGTGTTGATGCCGATCCTGTATAGCCAGGTATAAAACGCGCTGTCGCCGCGGAATGACGGCAATGCGCGGTATGCCTTGATAAAGGCCTCCTGCGTTACATCCTCGACTTCGCTCGCGTCGCGGATGAAGCGCGACAACAATCGTGCGAG
The DNA here is from genome assembly GCA_016202615.1 of Betaproteobacteria bacterium. Lineage (GTDB taxonomy): Bacteria > Pseudomonadota > Gammaproteobacteria > Burkholderiales > SG8-41 > PALSA-1004. Next base: position 4,979 of record JACQOI010000037.1, on the reverse strand, counting down.
CTTGCGCTGGTATTTGATCACCAGCAGCTCGAATGCCTTCTTGTCGCCGCGTTGCGCCCGCTCGACCAGCTGATGGTCGACTTCACGATCGCCCATGAAACCGGTCCCTGAGTTCTTGTGCTTTGCAGGCGCTAAGCCCGCGAAAACAAAGCACTAAGTATACCCCAGCCGGCGTTTCAGGGAACGCGATACGTAACCGTTATGCGACAGACAAGCGCAACCGTGGATTAGTTCACCGGAAAGTAGGGTTATTGCAGGCTGCGGTACCGGCGGAATGCAAAGAGCTATGTTATAGAATGCTGCTTTTTATGCGTAATCCCGATGGCGCATCGTTTTGACGTCCTGATCATAGGCAGCGGGCTGGCCGGGCTGACCTTGGCGCTGCACCTGGCGCAGCAGCGCAAGGTCGGGCTGGTCACCAAGAAACAGCTGCTCGACGGCGCCAGCAGCTGGGCCCAGGGCGGCATCGCTGCCGTGCTGGCCGGCGACGACACCACCGACAGCCACATCCGCGACACCCAGATCGCGGGCGCCGGGCTGTGCGACGAAGGCGTCACCCGCTACGTGATCGAGCGCGGCCACGCCTGCATCGACTGGCTGATCGGGCAAGGCGTGCCGTTCACCCAGGAAGCCGGCAACGAGTTCCCCTACCACCTGACGCGCGAGGGCGGCCACAGCCACCGGCGCGTGATCCATGTCGCCGACGCCACCGGCCAGGCGGTGCAGGCCACGCTCGAAGGCAAGATCAGGGCGCACCCCAACATCGAGCTGCTCGAGCACCATATCGGGATCGATCTGATCACCGGCGCCAAGCTCGGGTTGTCCGACAATCGTTGCTACGGCTGCTACGCGCTCGATACGATCAGCGCGCACGTGAAAACGCTTTCCGCCGCGAATATCGTGCTCGCTACCGGCGGCGCCGGCAAGGTTTACCTCTACACCACCAACCCGGATACCTCGACCGGCGACGGCATCGCGATGGGCTGGCGCGCCGGCTGCCGCGTGGCCGACATGGAATTCATCCAGTTCCATCCGACCTGCCTGTATCACGCGCACGCCAAGCCGTTCCTGATCTCGGAAGCGGTGCGCGGCGAAGGCGGCATCCTCAAGCTGCCGGACGGCACGCGCTTCATGCCATCGCACGATGAGCGCGCCGAGCTTGCGCCGCGCGACATCGTCGCGCGCGCAATCGACTTCGAAATGAAAAAGCACGGCCTCGACTGCGTCCATCTCGACATCACGCACAAGCCCGCCGAATTCATCAAGGAACACTTTCCGAACATTTACATCCACTGCAAGGAACTCGGCATCGACATCACGCGCCAGCCGATCCCGGTGGTGCCGTCCGCGCATTACACCTGCGGCGGCATTATGACCGATCGCTTGGGTCGTAGCGATATTCCCGGGCTCTACGCGATCGGCGAAACCTCATGCACCGGGCTGCACGGCGCCAACCGGCTCGCGAGCAACTCATTGCTCGAATGCCTGGTATACGGGATGGCGGCGGCAAAGGACATCCTCGAGCAGCGCGCGGTGGCCCTGCCCGCGCTGCCGGAATGGGATGAAAGCCGCGTCACCGACGCCGACGAGGAAATCGTGATCTCGCACAACTGGGACGAATTGCGGCGCTTCATGTGGGACTACGTCGGCATCGTGCGCACCAACAAGCGGCTCGAGCGCGCGTTGCACCGCATCAAGCTGCTGCAGGACGAGATCAACGAGTATTACCGCAACTTCCGCGTCACCAACGACCTGCTCGAGCTACGCAACCTGGTGCAGACCGCCGAGCTGATCGTGCGCAGCGCGCAGTTGCGGCACGAAAGCCGCGGGCTGCATTTCAGCCGCGACTATCCGGGCATGCTGCCTGAGGCGCGTCACACCGTGCTGGTGCGCTAGTTACGGCAAAGCTTCACCGCAAAGGACGCCAAACACGCGAAGGAACGGCAAGAGGCGCTGGGTCTTCAGGGCGGAGCGTTGCGGAGCTGGTGCGGGAGGCTATCCGCAAGGTTGTGCTTAGGCCGCAGGCGGAGGGCCCGGTGGCGATTGGGATGGCAAGCCCAGGCGCACCTCGGTCGAGCACGATTCGGTTCACGACGAGCCCTGATGCGGCAGGGCGAAGCCGTGTTCGTCGACAGCGGGGCATGGATCGCCCTTGCGCTGTCTAAGGATCCATTGCACGCGCAAGCCCGGGCGTATTGGGAAATCCTGCGCGTAGCGAGGATTCAGGATCAAGGATTCAAGATTCAGGGAAGGCTCGTAACCGGTTACCGGGTTACAGGTCACAGCTTTTCGGTAGCGATTTCCTGCGCCGTCGTCTTCAGGATCTCGATGAATCGCTTAGCGACGGGCGACAAATAGGCATCTTTCCGGTAACTAACGCCGACGTGGCGAATCCACGTCAGTTCCTTGACGCGAAGCGATGACGGGGTGCGGCATAATGTGCGACTCGCCTTGAACTGAATCCCAGCATATCGGAGGAGGCCACCAGATGGTCCCTCAAAAACAAGGAAGTGGCCATCATCGTGATCCGGGGAGGCGGCAAGCCGTTGGCTTGAAACGCCCGATGGAACTCATGTGTCGCCGGGGCATTGGGCCCCATCAATGCCCACCGTTCTTGCGCGATATCGGCAATCGCCACCCGCTTGCGCTTGGCCAGCCGATGATTGACGGACGCGATGACGACGAATTCGTCGTCGAACAAATGCTCCTGGATGAGATCTCCGTGAGGCGACGCCGTCGTGGGGATGACCACCAGGTCCAGTTCCCCGTTGCGCAAGGCCGACAGCAGCACGTGCGTCGTCTCGACAGTGACCGTCAGCGTCACGTTCGGGGCGTCCTCTAATAAAGCACTGCAGGCCGCCGACAGCGGGTGTTCGACGAATCCCGGGAGCGCGCCGATGCGTAAATGGCCGGTACGCCCTTGGCCGATATCCGCGACTTCCCGGGCAACATCACCCAGCGCCAGTCGAAGCCGGCTCACGCGTGACAGAAGTGCGGCGCCTGCCTCTGTGAGCTCGACGCCCTTCGGTGTCCGACGGAGCAATTTTGTCTGCACTGCTTCTTCCAGCCGGCGCAGGCTTTTGCTGAGCGCCGGCTGGCCCAATCCCAGCGCTTCCGCTGCGCGTCCCACCTGACCGTGCTCAGCGACCACGGCGAAATACTCGATGTCACGCAACTCCATCTTCATGACTGGAATTCATGCGGCAGTAAAAGTCAGATCATTGCGCACCCCAATCCGCGGTGTCAATATCACCTCGTAAATTCACGCCGGAAGACCACGCGTTCTTGCGGGAGGAACATCATGAAGCGGCACATCTTCATAGGCATCGCAAGGGCAATCGCTGCAGGCTTGCTCCTATTCAGCCTTCCTGCTCATGCGCAAACCTACCCTACGAAACCGGTTCGCATTGTCGCCGCGGCGACGGGAAGCATGGCTGATATGTATGCGCGCCACCTCGGACCGCGGCTTAACGAGCGCTGGGGCCAGCCGGTCGTGGTCGACAACCGCGCGGGCGCCGGCGGCACCATTTCCGCTGAAGTTGCCGCCAAAGCACCGCCCGACGGCTACACGTTGCTGATGGGAGGACTCGCCACGCACGCGGGCTCGGTGAGCCTGTACAAGAATCTGCCGTACGATCCGGTGAAAGACTTCGCGCCGATCGCCCTGGTCGCCCAATCGCCGCCGGTGCTGATTGCGCACCCATCCGTGCCGGCTGCAAATCTGCGCGAGTTCCTCGATTACGCGAAAAAGCGTCCGGGCGGGATCAATTATTCTTCCGCAGGCACCGGTACCGGCGCTCATCTGACGGCAGCCCTCTTTATTCTTCAAGCCGGAATCGATTTGGTGCACGTACCATATAAAGGCCCTGCCCCGGCGCTGACCGCGATATTGGGACGCGAGGTGCAAGTATCCTTTATTCCGGTGCCTATCGCCCTGACGCAGATCAAAGCCGGTAAGGTCAAAGCTTATGCGGTCACGAGCACGAAGCGCTTTGCGGGGGTCCCCGACATTTCAACCGCAGCCGAAGCGGGACTGCCCGGGTTCGAAGCGACGGCGTGGTTCGGAATGTTCGCTCCGGCGCGCACGCCGGCGGCCCTCATCGGCAAGCTCAACCGCGAGATCGTCGAGATACTGCAGATGCCCGCGCTCCAGGCCGCACTGCTTGCGCAGGGCGCAGAGCCTGCTCCCGGCACGCCGGAGGAGTTCGCTGCATTCGTGAAAAGCGAAATCGTGAAGTGGAAGAAAGCAGCCGAGGTATCAGGCGCGCAGGTTGACTGAGCTCACCGGGAGAATGTCGGTCCGATCGGTTTGAGATCATAAGGAGAAGCGTCATGAAAAATTCAATCAGAATAGTCGCGGCGGGGTTTGCAGCCCTCGTGTATTTGACGCAAGCGGGCGTCCCCGATGCCGCTGAGATCAAAGTGTTTAGCGGCTTCGGGATACAAAAGGTCATGGAAGACCTCGGGCCGAAGTTCGAGCGCGCGACCGGATACAAGCTCGCGATGACGTTCGACAACGGGCCCCCGTTCGTAAAGCGTGTCCGGGATGGCGAAATAGTCGATGTCATCGTTGGTTCCCAGGAGCGGATCGTTGACCCCTTGGTGAAGGACGGCAAAATCGTTGCCGACAGTGTGACTGTGCTCGCCAACACGGGCGTCAGTGTGGCCGTTCGCAAGGGCGCCCCCAAGCCCGACGTCTCGTCGCCCGAAGCCCTGAAGCGCACGCTGCTCGCCGCAAAATCCATTTCCTATGTCCCCGCCGGCGGGAGCGGCGCCCACTTCGCCAAGGTGCTCGATCGCCTAGGAGTTTGTCGGACTTAGCGCCGACAAACTCCTAAGGCAAAACCGGCCGCGGGCAAAAGGGGCAAAAAAGATGACCAACGTGCAAATTTACCCTCGCTTTTCTTGCCGTTCGACTGCCGCGGGGGTTTTTGATCTGCATATTCGGCCGGTTTTGCTTTTAGCAGCCTGTGCGGACT
>JACQOI010000393.1 GCA_016202615.1 Betaproteobacteria bacterium | reverse complement strand
GCTTATAGCAACCTGTCGGAGCGCCAAGTCGACAGGCTGCTAGGTAGAATCGCAGCAGCAACCATACCGATAAAATCTGGAGGACACATGAAACGCTGCCTGTTTGCCGCAATGCTCGCGCTCGTCGCGGTCCCCGCGCACGCGCAGGACGCTTATCCATCGCGCCCGATCACCATGATCGTACCTTTCCCGCCGGGCGGGGTCGCGGACATCACGGGCCGCCCCACCGCTGCGGCGATGGAGAAAGTGCTCAAGCAGCCGGTGGTGGTAGCCAACCGGACCGGGGCGGGCGGGGCGGTCGGCAACGCGGTGGTGGCCAACGCCAAACCCGACGGCTACACGATACTGATGGCGCTCTCCAGCATCACGGTCATTCCCGCGGCCGATGCGCTGTTCGACCGCAAGCCGGCATACTCGCTCGATCAGTTCATGCCGATCGCGCTGATTTCCGCCGATCCCACCATACTGGTCGTACATCCGTCGCTGCCGGTGAAGTCGTTGAAGGAACTGGTGGCGCTGGCGCGCTCGAAGCCGGGGCAGATGTCGTTTTCGTCGTCAGGCATTTACGGCGCGCTGCACATGCCGATGGTAATGTTTTTGCACGCGGCCAAGCTGAAAATGCGTCACGTGCCGACTAACGGCGGCGGCCCGGCGATCACCGCGCTGCTCGGCGGGCACGTCGAACTGACGGTGGGCGGGCCCGCGGCGATCAGCGGCCACGTCAAAGCGGGGAAAATGCGCCCGATCGTGGGCTGGGGAGGCAAGCGTCACGAGGCGTATGCCGACGTTCCCACGTTCAAGGAACTCGGTTACGACATCGAATACTACATCTGGGCCGGGATGTTTGCGCCGAGGGGCACGCCCGAGGCGGTGATGAAGGTGCTGCGCGACGCGGCGCGCAAGGCGGTCGAGGACTCGGATTTCAAGAGCACCATGGCCAAGGTTAACTCGCCGATCAATTACCTTGATGCGCCTGAATTCGCCAAGTACTGGGAAGCCGACGGCAAGCGGCTGGCCGCGCTGGTCAAGGTCGTCGGCAAGGTCGAAGACAAAAAATAGCCGCTGAATGAGCGGATCCCCGGCCAGCCTCGGCGCGCAGCGCGGACTGCGCAGCGATCAGATTTCGGGCGTCGTGCTCGTGCTGATCGCGCTGCTGGTGGCATGGGAGAACCGCGTCTTCCCGCTCGGCTCGCTGGCGGCGCCGGGGCCGGGCTATATGCCGCTCCTGCTCGCGATCGCGCTGGGCGCATTCGGGCTGCTGGTCGCGCTGCGCGGCGGCGCCTCGCCGCTGCTCAATACCATCGACTGGACCGAGGGCAGGCGCGCCATTGCGCTGCTGATTGCGTGCGGTGTCGCCGTGTTCGTGATCGAGCGCATCGGTTACCGTCTTACGACGATCGCGCTGCTGCTGTTCCTGCTCGGCGTGCTCGAGCGCAAGCGGCCGCTGCCGGCCGTGCTGGTCGCGCTCGGTTTCGCGTTCATCTCGTATTTCATTTTCGCGACGCTGCTCAAGGTCCAGCTGCCGCGCGGACCGTGGGGCCTGTGATGGAAGGCGTCCTCGGGAATCTGCTGCTCGGCTTCTCGGTTGCGCTCCAGCCGTCGATCCTCGCTTACGCGTTCGCCGGCTGCGTGATCGGCACGCTGGTCGGCATGCTGCCCGGGCTCGGTCCGCTCGCCGGCATCAGCCTGCTGCTGCCGGCGACGTTCGGCCTGAATCCGATCATCGCGATCGTGCTGCTCGCGGGCGTCTACTACGGCGCGATGTACGGCGGCTCGACGACGTCGATCCTGATGCGTATTCCGGGCGAGGCGGCCTCCGTGATGACGTGCATCGACGGCTACGCGATGACGCAGCACGGGCGCGCCGGGGCGGCGCTCGCGATTGCGGCGATCGGTTCGTTCGTCGCCGGCACGCTGTCGGTGATCGCGCTGATGTTTCTCGCGCCGACCCTGGCGTCATTCGCGCTGCGCTTCGGGCCGCCCGAATACACCGCGCTGCTGATGATGGGACTGCTGGTGCTGTCGTACATGAGCGGCGGCTCGATGGTGAAGACGCTGACGATGGCGGTGGTCGGCTTGCTGCTCGGGATGATCGGCATCGATACGATGAGCGGTTACACGCGCTTTAACTACGGCGTGATCGAGCTTGGCGACGGCATCGGCATCGTGCCGGTCGCGGTCGGGCTGTTCGGGCTGTCGGAGATCCTGTTGACGGCGGGACAGGCGACGCCGCCGGCGGTGCAGAAACCGAAATTACGCCAGCTGGTGCCGTCGCGTGAAGAGTTGCGCCTGTCAGCAGGGCCGATTGCGCGCGGCAGCCTGATCGGATTCATGATCGGCATCATTCCCGGCTCGGCGCATATCATTTCGTCGTTCGTGTCTTACGGCATTGAGCGCAGAATGTCCGCCCACCCCGAGCGTTTCGGCAACGGCGCGATCGAGGGCGTGGCCGGCCCCGAGTCGGCGAACAACGCGGCGGCAACCGGCGCATTCGTGCCGATGCTCGCGCTCGGCATTCCGACCGGCCCGATCACCGCGGTGATGCTGGCCGCGATCATGGTGCACGGCATTTTGCCGGGGCCGATGCTGATTGCGCAGCAGCCCGAGTTGTTTTGGGGTTTTGTCGCCAGCATGTATGTCGGCAACGTGGTGCTGCTGATCCTCAACCTGCCGCTGGTAGGGCTGTTCGTCAACCTGCTGCGAATTCCGTATTCATACCTTTATCCGGCGATCCTGTGCTTCTGCATCCTCGGCGTTTATTCGGTCAGCAGCAGCGTGGTCGACGTGTGGATCATGCTCGGCATGGGCGGGTTCGGTTACGTCCTGCGCAAGTTCGGCTACGACCTGGCGCCGATCGCGCTCGGCCTGGTGCTGTCGCCGATGCTCGAGTTGTCGCTGCGCCAGTCGCTCGCGATGTCGGGCGGCAGCTATGCGATCTTCTTCACCCGGCCGATCGCGGTCACGATGTTTGCGATCGGGGGCATATTGGTGCTGCTGGCATTAAAGCCGCTGGTGTTCAAGAGCAAGGACTGGCGCGCCGAGGTCGGGCTCGACAAGCAGGCCTGAACGTCGTTCCGGCGGCAGCCGGAATCCAGGGGTTTTGCGGGACCAATCCGGTTCCGGTGCATGCGCAGGTTGCGCGCTAAGTGCATCGGCGGCGAGACTGGTTTAACATAGCGCGGACAATTCCGGACTGTTGCTGCTTGTGCGCCTGATCGTATCTCTGGTTCTCGGGTTTCATTGCGCTATGGCGGCGGCGGCGGTGACGTGCGAGCAGCTCGCCGACATCGCCTATGCGACACAGCAACTGCGCGACCAGGGCCACTCGCTCCACGTGGTGCTCGCCGAAGCCGGGAAGCTCGAGTTGAGCGGCAAGTTCACCAGTAACGAGCTCGACCGCATCAAGGACGTCGTTGAGCGGGCATTCAAGGGCATCCGCTCGCCGCTCGAGGTGTTGCAGGAGTGCAAGGACAAGTTGCCGCGATAGCCCTCGGCGCCCGATTTCGAGGTGCTGGTGGCGAGCATCGACCGCAGCGAAGCGGATCGCGCAACCGATGTGCGTCGCAAGCCGGCTCAGATGCTCGCGTTTTACCGCGTGCGATCGGGCATGACGGTGTTCGATCTGTCTGCCGGGGCGGGGTATAACACGGAGTTGCTGGCGCGTGCGGTGGGTGCGTCGGGCAAGGTCTACGCGCAAAATCCCGCGCCGGCGGCACGCTTGGACGAGCGCATGAAAACGCCCTCCATGATATGGATGTAGAGCGCGCCAGGATGAACCGCTCGGTATTCAATGCGCTCAAATCTGTTATCCTCTTCTGCAATTCTACTGGCCCCGGTTTTGCATTAGGAGTTTGCCGGGGCTAAGTCCGACAAACTCCTGGGAGTATCGTTAAATGTGTAGTGTGATAGGACGAATAGCGCGGTATTTCATGTTGGCCGTGGTCTTGTTCATCGGCGGGCTTGCGAGTCACGCCGCCGATGATTCCAAGAGCGGCGGACCTTACGTGCCGACGCCGCAGGTGGTGGTCGATCAGATGCTGTTCATGGCCGGCATCAAGTCCAGCGATTACGTGATCGACCTCGGTTCGGGCGACGGCGTCATCGTGCTTACCGCGGCGCGGCTGTTCAAGGCGAGCGGCATGGGCGTCGATATCGATCCCGAGCTGGTCAAACTCTCCAACGATGCGGCGCGCAAGTTCGGGGTTGCCGATCGCGTGCATTTCCTGTTGCAGGACGTGTTCAAGGCCGATTTGAGCAAGGCCTCGGTGGTGACGCTCTACCTGCTGCCGGGCATGATGCTGAGCCTGCGCGAAAAGATTTTCAACGAACTCAAGCCGGGCGCGCGCGTGGTGTCGCACGATTACCACTTCGGCGAGTGGCCGCCCGACGATCAGATGAGCTTCGACGTGCCGGAAAAGGAGGCGGTCAACGGCGTGCCGATGGCGACGATTTACCTGTGGCGCGTGCCGGCGCGCGTCGCCGGAAAATGGCAGGTCAGGGTCGCGGGCGGCGAAACCTACGAACTCACGCTCAAGCAGCGCTTCCAGAACGTCGAAGGCAGCGTCACCACGGGCGGCAAGGCGTTGCGGCCGCAGTATCTGACATTGCGCGGCGACGAATTCACTTTCGCGCTGCCCGACGGCAAGGGCAGTGCGAGCTTCACCGGCCGCGTCAAGGGCGGCACGATGGAAGGCAGCGTCGAATTGCCGGGAGCCAAGTCCCCGGCGCGCTGGTCGGCGTCCCGCACGGCAGCCGCGAAAGTCATCACCGACTGAGCGCGGCCGCGCGTCAGTTTACGAGAAACGCCGCCGGCAGCGCTTCCCCCACGTTGCGGCGGTGAACGATCTGGCTCGTCGCCATGTCTCCCGCTACCGCGCTGAGGTTTCCCGATTGCATGAATATATCATTTGATGATATAGTCGGACATGCCGCGACGTGACGAGTCGCTCGATACGCTGCTTGACCTGGATGGGCAGACACTTGTCATCTCGGAGCAGGGGCATTTTGTGAAGTTCGTCGTCAAGCGTAACGAAGCCACCGCGGCGAGGCCGCATGGCTTATCGTATTCGCTGACGCTACACAGCAAGACCGGCGTGCGGCTGATGGGTTTTGACAACTCGCATGCGGTACGGCGCGCGGGCGGACGGTTCGTTGAGCAGGTCAGGGTTTATGACCACGTGCACCGGGGCAGGAATGACCCCGGCCGTCCTTACCGGTTCGACAATGCCGGCAAGCTCATCGAGGATTTTTGGGCTGAGGTGGATCGCATCATGCGCGAGGAAGAAGGGTAACGATATGACTACCAGGACGTTGAAAGTAGGCATCATGCCCTACGAAGAAATGAAGGCGCGCACGATCGCGATTGCCAAGGGAAAATACAAGCCTTCCGCCAGTGAACCGAAGGTATGGTTCAGCTCCATCAAGTCCTTGGCGAACGTGCTATCGGAAGAAAACCAGGCGCTGTTGCAGGTGATCCGGGAACACAACCCAGAATCGATCAGCAAGCTGGAGCAGCTTACTGGTCGCCGCATTAGCAATCTGACGCGCACGCTACATACGTTGGAACGTTACGGAATCGTTGCTTTCAAGAAAGCCCAGGCGGAAGCCGCGGTCAAGACCAAGGCCGTTAGGAAAAGCGGACGGGCACCCTTGAAGCCGGTCGTGATGGCCGATGCGATCGATTTGAAATTGAGCTTCTGAACGGTCTTCGGCCGCAGTCAACGCTGAGCAAGGTCGAAGGGTCCGGCGCGACTGTCGGTTTTTCTATCTGTGTTTATCTGTGTTCATCTGCGGTTGCAATTTGGTTTAATTCACGAGAAACGCCGCCGGCAGCGCTTCCACCACGTTGCGGCGGTAGATGATCTGGCTTGTCGCCATGTCTTCCGCCACCGTGTTGCGGGCATCGGTGATCACGCGTCCGTGCTCGAGCAGTTTTTGGTCGAGCGGGCGCGGATCGCGCAGCATTGCCGACAGCGTGTCGTGGTGACGTGGCGGCACGTGGGCAAGGTCGACCCCGCTGGGCGGCGGCAGCGGCTTGCTGCCGGCGACAACGAAGCTGTTGATATGCCGCGACAGGCCGTAATCGGGACGGTGGAGCACGATGTACGGCAGTTCGGTGCGCAGCGTCGTCAGAAAATGCGCGTAGGCGCGCGGGTAGTCGAGATCGGCGAACGTGTTGAATACCGCGATGCCGTCAGGCCCGAGGCAGCGCTTCAGGTCGCGGAAAAAGTCGCGCGTCACCAGATAGTCCGGCACACCATCGCCGTGGAACAGGTCGACGATCACTACGTCGTGGCCGTTCCGGCATTCGCGCAGGAAGGTGCGCGCGTCGGCCTGGTGCGCATTTGTCCTGACGGGATCGAAGCCGAACACTTCGGCCGCCGCGCGCAGCGAGGCGGGGTCGATGTCGACGGTGGTGACGCCGATGCCGTGGCCGGCGAGCCGCATCGGCACCATGCCGGCGCCGATGCCGAGCACCAGCGCCGAGTTGAGCCCGGGCCGGTAGGCGTAGGACAACGCTTCGAGCGCATAGGTGTAGAGCGACATCGACTGGTTGTTTGAATCGACCATGTTCTGGATCAGGCCATCCTGGAAGTAGATGCGCGAGAATTGCCCGTTCTCGCGCGCTTCGCTTCTCAGCACTTTAACGGTGCCGAACAGCGAGCGGTAGCTTGCTTCGTGCGTCCAGCTTGCGCCGCCGTAACTGACCGGCCACATGCGGCCGGTATAGGCATCGGCGCCGGCGAGCAGGGCGAGCGAGGCCGCCAGCGCGGCTGCGGCTGTGACGGTGAGCGGTTTGCGCCGGGCGATCCTGGTCGCTGCGCCGAACAGCATGACGAGCGGCAGCGTGGCGAGTATCGCCGCCACCGCCAGAGTCGCGGCGAAGTTGCTCAGGTACGGGATCAGTCCGAACACGGTCAGCAACACGCCGGCGACCGCGCCGATGGTGCTGACGAAGAACACCCGGCCCGCTCCGGCGTCGGCCAGCTCGTTGCGCGCCGCCGACCGGCGCAGCAGGATCGCAACCAGCAGCGGGTTCATCGCCGAGGCCGCGAGCAGCGGCACGCACAGCAGCACCAGGCAGGCGATGAACGCGCCGAACACGAGATCAAGCCGCGCGAGCCGGTAGAACAAATAGGGGTAGACCAGGCACGCGGCGACGATCGCCAGCGCTGCAATTGCCGGCATCAGCGCGAACAGGAAGGCGAGCCTGTCAGGTTGCGCGCTGTTTTTCTTGCCGCCGGCGAGCCTGCCGCCCATCCAGTAACCGAGCGCGAGCGACACCAGCGTGATCGAGAGGATGCCGCTCCAAATATAGAGGCTGACGCCGAAATAGGGCGTCAGGATGCGCGAGGCGAGCAATTCCAGCGCCAGGGTCGCGCCGCCGGTGATGAAAATGATGGCCTGCAGCAGCATGGGTAGGGGGCAGTCGGGTATAATGACTCGTTTGCGCCTGTCGGTCAGCGCGCAAATCTACCAGAGTTCATGCGGCGAGGCGAGCGCGGATTGAATCGAAACCGCGGGGTGCGCCGCGTTCAACCGGATCAGTTTCGCGCCAGGAGTTTGTCGGACTTAGCCCCGACAAACTCCTAATGCAAAACCGGGGCCAGTAGAATTGCAGAAGAGGATAACAGATATGAATAGATTTCCCGGTCATGCGCTGTGCGCGGCCGCCGTGCTCGCGCTTGCCGGCGCCGGTTGGGGCGCTTTCGCGGCGGAGCCGAGCGTGCCGTACGTGCCGACGCCGCAGGAAGTGGTCGAGCGCATGCTCGAGATGGCCAAAGTCGGGCCGCAGGATTACCTGGTCGACCTGGGCTCGGGCGACGGCCGCATCGTGGTGACCGCGGCGAAAAAATACGGCGCGCGCGGCTTCGGCGTCGACTTGAACCCGGTGCGCATCAAGGAGAGCGTCGAGAACGCGGCCAAGGCCGGCGTCAGCGACCGCGTGGCGTTCCACGAACGCAATCTGTTCGAAACCGATTTGAGCGACGCCAGCGTGATTACCATGTATCTGCTGCCGAGCGTGAATCTCGAGCTGCGGCCGAAGCTGCTCGAGCTGAAGCCGGGCACGCGCCTGGTGTCGCACGATTTTTCCATGGACGACTGGAAGCCCGACGAATTCGTCGAGATGTACGTGAAGGAAAAATACGGCAGCGCCGGCGGCAACAGCTCGGTTTATTTCTGGATCGTGCCCGCCAGGGTCGCCGGTGCGTGGCAATGGCGGCTCACGATCGGCGGCAAGCCGCAGGCCTACGAGCTTGCGCTCGACCAGAAATTCCAGATGATCTCGGGCATGGTGCGCGTCGGCGGCCGCAGCGTCAAGCTGCAGGATGCGAAGCTGCGCGGCGATCAGATCAGTTTCAGCTTCAGCACCGAAGTCAACGGCAGTCCGCTCAAGCACCAGTTTTCCGGGCGCGTCGCGGGTAACAGCATCGACGGCGCCGTAAGCCTTGCGGGCAGCCGCACCCAGGGACAGCTCGAATGGAACGCCACCCGCGGCGCGAAAACCGGCTACTCACCAGGCGCTGCCCGGCTCGCAGCCGCGATCCACCAGGAGTTTATCGGACTTGGGTCGGACAAACTCCTTTAGCGGCCTGTCGAATGCTAAGTCCGACAGGCTGCTAGCATGACGCCGGTTTATGCAATGGCGGCCGCGGCGCGGCGGCTTGCCGCGGTTGCGGCGGGGGCTTTGCTGCTCGGCGCAGTGCTGATTCCCGGCCCGATCGAGGCGCAGGATTTCGGTGACACGCCGTACGTGCAGACGCCGCAGAACGTCGTCGACCGCATGCTTGAGGTGGCGAAGGTCGGTTCCGGCGATTACGTGATCGACCTCGGCTCGGGTGACGGGCGCATGATCATCACCGCGGCGAAGAAGCACGGCGCGCGCGGTTTTGGCGTCGATCACGACCGCCGTCTGGTGCAGTTGAGCAACCGGCTGGCGGCGCGTGCCGGCGTGGCCGATCGGGCGGTGTTTTACGAGCGCGACATTTACAAAACCGATCTCACCGCGGCAAGCGTCGTCACGATTTATCTGCTGCCCGAAGTCAATTTGATGATGCGTCCGAAGCTGCTGGCGACGCTCAAGCCCGGCACGCGCGTGGTGTCGCACGATTACGACATGGGCGACTGGCCGCCTGACGAGCAGATGGTGCTGGATGCGCCGGACAAGCCGGTCGGGCGCGACAAGAAAAGCAAGGTGTTCTTCTGGGTGGTGCCGGGGAACGCGGCCGGCAGATGGCGCTGGCAATTGCCGCTGGCCGGCAAGTCCGCGGATGTCGATCTTACGCTGGCGCAGAATTTCCAGAAGATTACCGGCACGGTCACGGCCGGCGGCGGCGCATGGCCCGTGGAGAACGCGCGGCTGACCGGCGAGGAAATCAATTTTGTGGTGCACAACAGGACTGCCGCGGTGCGCTACGAATACTCCGGGCGCATCATTCGCAATGCAATCAGCGGCACGGTGCGTGTTACCGGAGCGGCCGCCCAGCATCAACTCGGGTGGGAAGCAACGCGCGTCGAGCTTGGCGTGCCGGCGCACACGTTGCTCAAGAAACCCGAATTGCAGGAACTGCAGCGGCAGATGCAGCCATGATCTCCAAGGCGCGCTGGCGGACGGTGATAAGCGTGGTCGCGTGCCTGCTCGCGCTGTGGGCGGCCGGATCTTGGCCGCGGTTCGCCGATGCGGCGCAGGCCGCGGCGCTGGATGTTCCGACGCCTTACCTTCCATCCACGCGGCTCGACGTGGAAGAGCTCCTGCGGGTGGCCGCGATCGGGCCGCAGGACGTGGTGGTGGACCTCGGCTCGGGCGACGGCCGCATCGTGATCGCCGCCGCGAAACACTTCGGCGCGCGCGGCTTCGGCGTGGATATCGATGAAAAACTGGTCGCGCTGGCGAACGAGAACGCGCGCGAGGCCGGGGTATCCGACCGTGCGCGTTTTTATCATCGCGACATTTTCGCCACCGACCTTCGCGAGGCGACCGTGGTGACCATGTATCTGCTGTCCTCGCTGGTGAACCGGTTGCGTCCCAAGCTGCTCGCCGAGTTGAGGCCGGGCACGCGCATCGTCGCGCATGATTACGGCTTCGACGGCTGGAAACCCGACCGCACCGTCGTGATCACCAAGACCTTTTACCTCTACGTCGTGCCGGCGCAGGTCGCGGGCAAGTGGCGGCTTGAGACGACGCTGCCGGAGGGAGAACGCAGCTACGAGTTCGAGCTCAACCAGCAGTTGCAGGAGATTCGCGGCGGCGCGCGCGTGCCTGGCGGGTATCTGCCGTTGTTTGAGGCGCGGCTTGCCGGCGACCGCATCAGTTTTGTGATCGTGGACGGGCAGCGCAGCTATCATTTCGACGGGCGCGTTACCGGCAGCTTGATGGAGGGCACGGTGAAAAGCGGCATCGGCAACGCACAGGTCGAGAACCGCTGGCGGGCGACTCGCATTTTGCACGCTAGCAGCCTGTCGGACTTAGCATTCGACAGGCTGCTAACAGCAAAACCGCCCGCCGATTTTGAATGTGCCCCGATTATCAACCACTCTTGCCTTCCCAAACGCACGCGAGCGGGCCAGAAATGAGGTTTTTCTTGGCAATTTTCTCCCATATTCATGCAGGCGGTTTTGCATTAGGAGTTTGTCCGACCCAAGTCCGACAAACTCCTAGCGAGGAAAGTTAGGCGATGCGCGCCGGGTTGTATTGGTTGGCCGCGTTGATCGCGTTTGCCGCGGGCGTTCCCGCAGCGGCACAGTTCAGCTACGACGTGCCGTACGTGCCGACGCCGCCGGTGGTGGTCGAGGAGATGCTGCGGCTTGCCAACGTCGGGCCCGACGATTTCGTGATCGACCTGGGCTCGGGCGACGGGCGCATCCTGATCGCGGCGGTGAAGAAATTCGGCGCGCGCGGCGTCGGCGTCGACCTCGATCCCGACCGCATAGCCGAGAGCGTTTATGCCGCACAGCTTGCGGGTGTAACCGACCGCATTGCGTTCCATCGCCAGGATCTGTTCAAGTTCGACTTCAGCCGGGCCAGCGTGGTGACGATGTACCTGCTGCCGTCGGTCAACATCAGGCTGCGGCCGCGGCTGCTCAAGGAGCTGAAGCCCGGCACGCGCATCGTGTCGCACGACTTCCACATGGAGGATTGGCAGCCCGATCAGAAGTCCACGGTGCGCAAGAACGTATTCCTGTGGATCGTGCCGGCGCAGATCGATGGCCGCTGGCGCGCGAGCGTCGCGTTGCCGGCCGGAGAGCGCAGTTACGAGATCGAGATCAAGCAAAAGTTCCAGGAAATCGACGGTGTTGCGCGCTACGACAAGAAAGTTGCCGGATTGTGGAATGCGAAGCTGCAGGGCGACCGCGTGAACTTCGTGATGGTAGACGATTCGGGGCCGGTCGAAACCAACCTCTATTTCGACGGCCGGGTGGCAGGCGACGTGATCGAGGGCGTGGTGAGGCGCGGCATCGGCAGCGATGAGAAACAGATCAAATGGCGCGCAACCCGGATTGCGCCCGCGTCCTGAGCATGAACCCATGGTGAGCGCGAAGCGTGGAATGAGGTGTTTATTGCCGTTGGCGCTGTGCGTGCTGCTGCTTTCGCGCGTCGCGCCGGCGCAGCAGGCCGCCGATGTGCCGTACGTGCCGACACCGCAAAACGTCGTCGACACCATGCTCGAGATGGCGCTCGTCAACACCGACGATTACCTGATCGATCTCGGTTCCGGCGACGGCCGCATCGTGATCGCCGCCGCGAAACGCTTCGGCGCGCGCGGCATGGGGGTCGAGCTGGACATGGACCTGGTATTCACCGCGAACGAGGAAGCGAAGCGCCAGCGCGTCGCGGGGCAGATCACGTTCCTGCAGGGCAACCTGTTCGATGTCGACATCAGCAAGGCAACCGTGCTCACACTGTACTTGTTTCCGCGGATCAACTTGCGGTTGCGGCCGGGTATCCTGAGCCGGATGCGGCCCGGCGCGCGCGTGGTATCGCACGACTTCGACATGGGCGACTGGAAGCCCGATCTGCGCCGCGAAGTCGCGGTGCCGAACAAGTCCTACGGCCCGCCGGCGAGCCAGATATATCTGTGGTACGTGCCGGCGGACGTTGCCGGCAAATGGCAATGGCGCCTGCCGGTCGGCGGCACGACGCGCCTCTACGTAGCCAGGGTCAACCAGATGTTCCAGGAGCTGAGCGGCGAGGCGCTGGTTGACGGCGGCACCGCGACCGGGCACGGCGCCACGCTGCGTGGCGACCTGATTACCTTCACGTTGACGCGCGAGTTTTTCGGACGGAAGGTCAGGCACGAGTTCAGCGGCCGCGTCGAAGGCAACAAGGTTACCGGGCGCGTCAGGATCAGCGGCGCCAATGGGGAAACGACGCTCGATTGGGAAGCAACCCGTGTCGAGCGCGGGAAAATGCGTATCGAATAATTACCGTGGAGAACGTAATGAAGCAAATGAAATGGATGGCGGGCGCCGGACTGGCGCTGACTCTCGCGTTACCGTCGCTGTTATCGGCGCAGGAAGGCGTCGGCGACGTGGTCTATGTGCCGACGCCGCAGATCGTGGTCGAGGAGATGCTGCGCATGGCGAAAGTCGGGCCCAAGGATTTCGTCATCGATCTCGGCTCGGGCGATGGCCGGATGGTGATCACCGCGGCGAAACAATTCGGCGCGCGCGGCTTCGGCGTCGACCTCGACACCGTGCTGCTCAAGTTGAGCAACGAGAATGCGCGGCGCGAGGGCGTCGCCGACCGCGTCAGGTTCATCGAGCAGAACCTGTTCGAGACCGATTTGAGCCAGGCGACCGTGATCACGAGCTATCTGCTGCCGGAAATGAACGAGAAGCTGCGGCCGAAAATCCTGAACCTGAAGCCCGGCACGCGGGTGGTTGCCCACGACTACGACATGGGCGAATGGTATGCCGACGAAATGCACACGCTCGACGTGCCCGAGAAAAAGGTCGGCAACCCCGGCAAGAGCTACGTATATCGCTGGATCGTGCCGGCGAAAATCGCCGGGCGCTGGCAGTCGCAAGTCGCGACCGGCACACAGCCTGCAAACTGGGAATTCGAATTCACGCAGCGCTTCCAGATGTTCGACGGCGTGGCCAAAAGCGGCAGCCAGAAGATCACGCTGCGGGTGCCTAATCTCGAAGGCGACCAGGTGAGCTTCCAGTTCCTCACCAAACCGGGCGACAACTCGACGCGGCATGTATTCAAAGGCACGGTCAAGGGCGACCTCATCGAGGGCACGTTGCGGCTGGGCGAGGGTGGCGCGCAGAAACAGTTGCCATGGCGCGCGAAGCTCACGCAGCGCGCGGCGAGTCCGAAATGACGTCGCCGGCCGCCGCGCAGGGCGCGCAACCGCGGGCCAGCCTCTCGCTCGGCGACGCGGTCGCCATGATCGTCGGCATCGTGATCGGTGTCGGCATTTTCAGGGCGCCGCCGATCGTTGCCGGCAGCACCGGCAGTGAAAGTGTGTTTCTGGCGCTGTGGATCGCCGGCGGCGTGATCTCGTTCGTCGGCGCGCTGTGCTATGCCGAGCTCGGCAGCGCCTATCCCAATGCCGGCGGCGAGTATTTTTTCCTGCGCCGCGCCTTCGGCGACTGGCCGGGTTTCCTGTTTGCGTGGGCGCGCATGACCGTGATCCAGACCGGCGCGATCGCCGCGATCGCGTTCGTGGTCGGCGACTATGCGACGCAGATGCTGTCGCTGGGCGAAAAAAGCTCCGCCATCTACGCGGCGCTCGCCGTGGCGCTGATTACCGGGCTCAACGTCATCGGCACCACCCAGAGCAAGTGGTTGCAAAATACACTCACCCTGGTGCTGGCGCTCTCCGTCCTCGGCGTGGTGGTGGCGGGGCTCACGGCGGCGCCGGCGGCGGTGGCCGCGGCGCCTGCTGCGGCTGACAAATCTGTGCCGCTGTTTTCAGGGCTCGCGCTGATTTTCATCCTGCTTACTTACGGCGGTTGGAATGAAGCGGCCTACCTGACCGCGGAGATGCGCGACACGCGGCGCGGCATCGTGCGCGCGCTGATCATCGGCATCCTGATCATCACGGTGCTGTATCTGCTGCTCAACCTTGCTTATCTCAACGCGCTCGGCCTTACCGGCATGCGCGAATCGAAAGCAGTGGCGACCGACCTGATGAAAGTGACCTGGGGCGACAGCGGCGCGCTGGTGCTCGGCGCGGCGGTCGTGGCGGCTGCACTATCAACATTGAATGCAACCGTATTCACCGGCGCGCGCACCAACTACGCGCTCGGCCGCGATTTCGCGCTGTTCGGCTTGCTGGGCAAATGGCACGAGCGGTCGGACTCGCCGGTCAATGCGCTGCTGCTGCAGGGCGCGATCGCGTTGCTGCTGGTGCTGCTCGCGTCATTCACGCCCGACGGTTTCCAGACCATGGTTGCTTACACCGCGCCTGCGTTCTGGCTGTTCTTCCTGTTAACCGGCATCTCGCTGTTTGTGCTGCGCCGTAAGCCACCGGTCAACGCCGACCCGTTCCGCGTGCCGCTCTATCCGCTGACGCCTATCCTGTTCTGCGCGATGTGCGTCTACATGCTGTATTCGAGCTTCAACTACGCGATGAGCCTCGACCCCGGCAGCATCGGCGCCATCGTCGGCATCGCCATGCTGTGCGCCGGCATTCCGGTGATGTTCGCGGCGCGCGGCACGCAGCGGCAAAGCTGATCACGTTGTTCTGATCGCGGCCCGGCCGGTCAGATTGCCCAGCGGCCTTTTTGCTCCAGGTGCACGAGCCGTCAGGATCAACGCTTATTCATCGGCCAGCCCGCGCCCCATCGCCAGCCCGCCGCCGGCTAACCCGGAGTTTTCCTCATGGCATGCTTAACGGCAATTTAATGCCTTGGGTTTAGGCAATATTCGGCGGGGTCGGGGCAATGCGGGAAGCGGTGCGCGCGCCCAACGCGGTGTTTGCGGAAGAATCGAAACCAGAATAACCGGGCGGCACTTTTACCGATCAAAATATTACGTGTTTTCCGCTAATTGCCGCGGATATCCGCCGCCTTGGCTACCTTCGACCATTGTTCACGCTCGGACCTGAGGTGTGCCGCGAATTCCTTCGGTGAGCTTGCCACGCCTTCGGTTCCGTCGAGAGCCAGCCGGGATGCCACCTCCGGCCGCTGAACTGCCTTGACGATCTCCTGGTGCAGGCGATCGATCACGGCCCGCGGCGTGCCGCGGGGCGCCAGCAGGCCGTGCCAGTGGGTAACCAGGTATCCCGGCACGCCCGCCTCGATCATCGTCGGCAATTCGGGCGCCATTTTTGCGCGCGTTGTGCTGGCGATGGCCAGCGCCCTCAGCCTCTGGGCCCGGACCTGGCTGTACACCGAGCCGCCGCTCAGAAAGCTCAACTGTATCTGTCCCGACAGCATGTCGGTCAGCGCGGCGCCGACGCCCTTGTAAGGCACATGCACCAGTTGCGTTGCGGTGGAAATCGCGAACAACTCGCCCGCAAGATGCGCCAGCGAGGCATTGCCTGTTGACGCGAAATTCAGCTTCGACGGGTTCGCTTTCGCATGCGCGATCAGGTCCGTCACCGACTTGACCGGCAGCGAGGGATGCACGGTGAGTATGTACGGGCTGGCAGCGACCTGGGTGACCGGATCGAAGTCGCGGAACAGGTCGTAGGGCGTCTTGTTGACGATGCCGTACACCACCAGACTGGCACTCAACATCATCACCGTGTACCCGTCCGGCGCCGCGCGCGAGGCGAGTCCCGCGGCGATGCTCCCGCTCGCGCCCGCGCGGTTGTCCACGACCACGCTTTGCCCCAGGGCCTCGGAGAGCGGGGTTGCAACCAGGCGCGCGACAAAATCCAGGCCGCCGCCCGCGCCTGAAGAGACGGTCATTCTGATCGGCTTGGCCGGATATGCCGTTCCCTGCGCGGCACCGTGCGGTGCCGCGATCGAGAGCGCGGCCGCCAGTCCCGCCGTAACACTGATCCATGATCGCCGGTTCATTTCTCCTCCTGCGTTATTTTGTGTAATGAATGGCGCCGGAGTCATCTGCGGGGCTATGCTGCCGCGCGCGACCTCGGCCCCATTTATTACATTCGGAGTAATCATTCAGGTTGCCAGTGCCCCAACGATGTGTTCCCCGGCGCGAAAGCCAGTCACGGTAGATGTGCACAGGCCGCCCACGTAGCCGGCTTTCTCGCCACCTTCCATGCCGCCCGTGGTGTTGCCGGCGGCGTAAAGACCCGGAATGACCGTACCATCGGTTCTGAGCACGCGACAACATTCGTCGATCGCAATTCCGCCCATGGTGTAGGTAATGCCCGCGGCGAGCGGGATCGCGTAGAATGGCGCCTTCTCGATAGCATAGGGCTTGCACAAGGACGTGGTTCGCGCCGGGCTCATCTGCTCCAGGGTGCCGAGCTTCAATGCCCGGTTATAGCTTTCGACTTCGCTTAGTAAGCCCGCTTCGGAAATACCAGCCAGCTTAGCCAGCTCGGGCAGCGCCTTCGCTTTGAAGACCGTGCCGCCCGCCTTGATCATGTTGGGATTGGGCGGCAGGAAACGCTCAGTGCCCGGCCCGTCCCAGCCCGCCTGATCGAAGACGACGGTGCTGGACGCGGGGTCGGGAAGCCTGGCAATTTGATTGGCGATATAGGTGCCGCCGAGCCCCTCGTCCGCGAAACGCCGTCCGTCGGAACCGACCACCATGCAGGACCTCGCCAAAAGGTCGACCCAGGGATAGGGCCACAAGGCGTCATTGCTCAGCGCGTCTCGCGATAGTAAATGCCCGTAGAAAGCGTTCAGGTCCGTGATTGCGGCACCAAACGCCTGCGCCATGCGCAGGCCGTCACCGGTGCCGGTACCTGCGTTTCGTTGCACAACTTTTTCCGGGGCCGGAGTAATGGGCCCGCGCAGGCGCTCTGGGTCGGCCTGAAATCCGCCGTCCGCGAGGATGGTTGCCTGCGCGGTGACTTCGAATTCCTGTCCGTTAGCGGTTACCCCCGTAAAGCCGACACAGCGATCCGATTCCCTTCGCAGCTGGTGCGCTCGGTGTCCGCGCCGGATTTCGCCGCCCACCTTTTTCAGCTCGGTCTCGAGCGTACGCAGCAGTGCGTCACCGCCGCGGCCCTGCCATCTCCGCCCCAGTTGCGCAATTGCGGGCGGCGCGAGGACGCGGCTGTGCCAGGGATCGGGGCTCGCCCGGATGAACCGGACACCGAATCCCTGCAGCCAGCTAACGACGCGTTTGGTATCGCGAGCGATCGCGCGCGCGAGTTCTCGTTTGGCCGCACCGCCTGTGATGTCCATGATCTTGCGTTCCAGCATCTCCTCGTCGCTGAAAATGTCGTTCAGCGCGACGTGAAACACCCCGCCCGTAAGTCGTGAATTGCATAGGTAGAATTCTTCTGGCGACTTTTCGAAGACCAGCACCTTGCGCCCGCCTTGCGCCGCGCGTACGCCCGCGGTCAGGCCGGCAAAACCAGCGCCGACGACGGCGACGTTGCATGCGATTCCTGCTTTCTGAATCATCAGCATTTCCTTAACGACCGGGCTGCTTATAGCTGGCGACCGCTGCTAGCAGCCTGTCGGACTTAACGGTCCGTACAGGCTGCTAAAAGCAAAACCGGCTGACTATATATGATAAACTCACTCGAAACGGTCGAATTTGGGGAAAAGCGCGGGCAAATTCGCATATCTGTTATCCTCTTC
>JACQOI010000392.1 GCA_016202615.1 Betaproteobacteria bacterium | reverse complement strand
GTCTCATGTTGCGTGCAGGCATTCTTGCCCGCGACCCGGCGCCCTGCTACTACGTGTATCGCCTCATCATGGGCGAACACGTGCAGACTGGCCTGGCGGCGGCGGCCTCGTTGACGGACTACGACGCGAACCGCATCCGCAAACACGAGTTCACGCAACCGGACAAGGAAAACGACCGCGTGCGCCAGATCGAAGCGCTGAATGCCCAGACCGGCCCGGTGCTGCTCGCTTATCCGAACGCGCCGGAGGTGGATGACATCCTGGCCCGCTGCTCGGCCGGCGCACCCGACGCGGGCGCGACCGCCGACGATGGCATCCGCCACTCCCTATGGGTGGTGCGCGACGCCGAAATTCATTCACGACTGACCCGGGCCTTCGACGCCATGCCCGCCCTCTACATCGCCGATGGCCACCACCGCTCGGCGGCTGCCTCGCGCGTCGCCGCCGCGCGCCGCACCGCTAATCCGCGCCACACCGGAGAGGAAAACTACAACTACTTCCTGACCGTGATCTCCCCCCACCACCAGATGCAGATTCTCGCCTACAACCGCGTCGTCGCCGACTTGAACGGCATGAACGCCGAGGCTTTCCTGGCGCGTGTGCGGGAAAACTTTTCTGTGGAAAGAAGCCCCTCGCCGGTGAAACCGGCCGAGCCGGCCGAATTCGGTCTGTATCTCGCCGGCCAGTGGTATCGCCTGGCGATCCACCGCGCGCGGATTCCCGCCGGCGACCCCGTGGCCCGCCTTGACGTGAGCCTGTTGTCCGACCACTTGCTCGGACCCATTCTGGGCATCAAGGATTTGCGCCGCGACAAACGCGTCGAGTTCGTCGGCGGCATCCGCGGCCTGCCGGAACTGGAGAAGCGCGTAAACAGCGGCGAGATGGCCGCCGCCTTCGCGCTGCATCCCACGCGCATGGAAGACTTGATGGCCGTGGCCGAAGCGGGCGAGGTCATGCCGACGAAGTCCACCTGGTTCGAACCGAAGCTCGCGGACGGGCTCGTGTCGCATGTATTGGATTGAATTCAAAACACTCAGAACGATGATTCGAACTTCATTGCTTACGGCGTTCCTCGTTCTATTCAGTTGCACTGGGTTGCTGGCAGCGCCTGCCGTCGCGCAGACTCCAGACACTCATCGGCACAGCTTCGGCGACGCTGAAAAATGGGCGCGGGTTTTCGATGATCCGAAGCGCGATGCATGGCAAAAGCCGCATGAAGTCATTCGCGCGCTGGCGCTCAAGTCCGACGCGGTCATAGCGGATATACGCTTGCCCAGGAGCATACCTTCCTGCCGAACCAGTATTTCCTGATTTTCCGGCCAGCCAGTCGCCGACTTGACCCAGGTTAATTCAAACTCCCATCGCAGAGGACGCGGCGGACGCGGAGACTCGCCGAGGAAAGTCCATGTCAGTATTTCAGACCGCGACGACCTCTATGTCGGGCTCTATCGACTTCACCAGATTCTCGATGCCTGTGAGGGTGCCCGATATCGAGCTCGGGCAGCTGCCGCACGCGCCCTGGTAATGCACACTGAGCTTGTTGCCTTCGAGTCCGAGCACGTAAAGATCGCCGCCGTCGCCCTGCAGGTACGGGCGCACCTGCTCGTCGAGCAATTCGTTGATCTTGTCGAGCCGCTGTTGATCCTCGGAACTCAGGCCGGCGATCGCGGTGGTCGCGTCAGACGTGAGTCGCTCGGATTGCTCGTCCGCTGCCGGCGCGGCGCGGATCGGTTCGGCGACCTTGCGCATCAGTTCCTGCCAGTTGACCCCGCCGTCTTGCGTGACCGTGATCCAGTGATCGACGTAGAACACGTTGGTCACGTGCTCGATATCGAACAGCGCCGAAGCCAGCGGGTCGTCCCGCGCCTGCCCGGCGTTGTCGTACGAACGCGTTATCCCCCAGGTCAGCGGCTCCTTGAGGATGAACTTCATCGCGTTCGGGTTGGGCGTGCCCTCGATTTCGGCTATTTTCGGCATTTTGGCTAACCCAAGAAGCTAATCGCTTTTCAGGCGTTTCCGATCGGCGCATGCATCGGATCGTCCTCGGCCTCGGTCGAGGTGCTCGCGATCGAATTGAGCGCCGCGTGCAGCGTATGCCACGGCAGGATCGCGCACTTGACGCGCGTCGGCAGGTCGCGCACGCCGGCGAATACCGTGAGCCGCCCGAGATGATGCGGTTGACTGGTGAGATCGAGCTTGCCGATCGCCATGTCGCGGAATTCCCGGATCAGCGTTTCGGCGTCCCGGCGCGATTTGCCCTTGACGGTCGCCGTCATCATTGACGCCGAGGCCTTGCAGATAGCGCACGACTCGCCTTGAAACGCGATGCCGTCGATATGGTCGCCGTCGAGGTTGAGCGCCACTTTGATGTGGTCGCCGCACAGTGGATTGTGCCCTTCCGCCTTGTGGCTCGCGTGCTCAAGCGTGCCGTAATTGCGCGGCTTCCTGTTGTGGTCGAGGATGACCTCTTGATAGAGGGCTTTCGTATCGGCCATTACGAGAAAACCTTCTGCACGCTGCGGACGCCCGCGATCAGCGCATCGACTTCCGCCATGGTGTTATAGAACGCGAACGACGCGCGCGACGTCGCCGGAATCTTGAAGCGCTGCATCACCGGCTGCGCGCAGTGGTGGCCGGTGCGGATTGCGACGCCATCCTGATTGAGCAGCGTGCCGACGTCGTGCGGATGCACGCCCTCGACCATGAACGACAGCACCGCGGCTTTCTTCTCGGCGGTGCCGATAATGCGCACGCCCGGAATGCGGTTCACCTGCTCGGTCGCATAGTTGAGCAGGTCGAGCTCGTACGCGGCGATCTTCTCCATGCCGATCGCCGACAGGTACTCGACCGCGGCGCCGAGCGCGATCGCGGCTGCGATCGGCGGCGTGCCAGCCTCAAACTTATGCGGAATCGTGTTGTAGGTGGTCTTCTCGAACGTCACCGACAGGATCATGTCGCCGCCGCCCTTGAACGGCTGCATTTTCTCGAGCAACGCGGCCTTGCCGTAGAGGATGCCGATGCCGGTCGGACCGCATATCTTGTGGCCCGAGAACGCGTAGAAATCGCAGTCGAGGTCCTGCACGTCGAGCTTCATGTGCGGCGCCGCCTGCGCGCCGTCGATCAGCACCGGAATTTCGCGATCGCGCGCAAACTTTATCATTTCTTTAATTGGGTTGATGGTGCCGAGCGCATTCGACACGTGCATCACGCCGACGAATTTGGTGCGCTCGCTGAAGAGGCTCTCGTATTCGTCGATCAACAGCTCGCCGGCGTCGTTGATCGGCACCACGCGGATTTTCGCGCCCTTCTCTTCACACAGCATCTGCCACGGCACGATGTTCGAGTGGTGCTCGAGCGTGGTCAGAATGATCTCGTCGCCGGCGCCGACGAACTTGCGGCCGTAGCCATGCATCACCAGGTTGATCGCATCGGTGGTGCCGCTGGTGAAAATCACTTCCCGCTCTTCGCGCGCATTGATGAACTGCTGCAGCTTGCGCCGCGCTTCCTCGTACTCGTGGGTCGCGGTCTCCGAGAGGTAATGCACCGCGCGGTGGATGTTGGAATGCTGCGTCGTCCGGTAACGCACCAGGCGGTCGATCACCGGCTGCGGCATCTGGCTCGAAGCCGCGTTGTCGAGGTAAACCAGCGGCTTGCCGCCGACCTTGAGCTTGAGAATCGGGAATTCGGCGCGAATGCGCTCCACGTCCAGCTTGCCGGAAACGGTCAATAGACCATTTCCGCCCTTCGCGGGCGCAGGGGTGAGGGCTTGGGCAACGTTACTCATCTGCGTATCGCTCGGTCGTGGCTCTAACGGTTGGTTTGTGCGAGCACTGTCTGCTCGAGGCAATGCTTGAGCGACGCGACCGGAATGCGGGCTATGATTTCGGCGCCGAACGCGTAAGTCAGCAGATTGCGCGCCGCGGCCTCCGTCAGCCCGCGGCTCTTCAGGTAGAACACTTCCTCGGCTTCGAGCTGGCCGACGGTCGCGCCGTGCGCGCACTTGACGTCGTCGGCAAAGATCTCCAGTTGCGGCTTGGTGTCGACACGCGCCTTGCCGGTCAAGAGCAGATTGCGGCTCGATTGCGATGAGTCGGTCAACTGCGCGCCCGGGCGCACCATGATCTTGCCGTTGAACACCGCATGCGCGGCGCCGCCGACGATGCACTTGTGCAGCTGGCGGCTCGTGCCGTGCGGCTGGGCGTGGTCGATGCAGGTATGGGTGTCGGCGAGCTGGCGGTCGGCAATCAGTGCCAGGCCGTCTATGGTGCATTCGGCGCTTTCGGCCGCCTGCAGCACGTTCAGGTGGTAACGCGAAATACGCGCGCCGAGCGCGACGCTGACCGACCGATAGCGGCTCGCGCGAGCGAGCGACACCGCGCAGTTGGCGATGTGGAATGCCGCGCCGTTGTCGCGCTGCACGCGCACATGGTTCAGATGCGCATTGTCCGCAAGCACGATTTCGCTGACCGCATTGGTGAAATACGCTGCGTCCGGCTGCAACGCCACGAAATCCTCGACCACCGTGACGGCGCTGCCGGATTCGGCAACCACCAGGCAGCGCGGGTAGCTTGCCGCTTCCTGTTGTGTCGCGATGAACAGCAGATGCACCGGCGCCGTGACTGACGCGTCGCGCGGCACGATAATCAATGCACCGTCGTGCAGGAATGCGGTGTTGAGCGCAGCGAATACATCGCCCCGGAATTCGGCATGACGGCCAAGGTGCGGCTCTATCTGCGCGCCATGCCTGGTCACGCCCACCGCGAGATTCTCGACCACAACACCCGCATTGTTGAACGAAAACTGCGGCGCGTAAACGCCATCGATAAACGTGAGCCGCGCGCCGGCTTCAGGCAGCACAAAGCCGTCGATCGTCGCGGCATCGAGCTGCGGCGCATTTCGCGCCGGGTGGAACGACAGCTTGGTGAGCGGCGAGATGTCGGTAAAACGCCACTCCTCGTCGCGCGTCGTCGGCACCGTCAGCGCGCCGACTCGATCGACCGCATCGGCACGCAGTTCGTTGAACCACGCCAATGGCGCCGCAGGCAGGTGCGGCTGCCCCTGCAGCAGGCTTTCGAGATAGCTATTGCTGGTTACCGCACTCATATATGCGTGCTGCCAGGAAAAGTAGGTCGGCAATCCCTTGCCGACAATACCCGGCGGCATAGGAATGCCGCCCTACGACTATTATTGAAAGTTACGTTCATGCTGCGGGGCGGGCGTTGATCTTGTATTCGACGCCGACCCAGTCGTAGCCGCGCGTCTCGAGCTCGACCGCGAGCTCCTTGCCGCCGGTCTTGATGATGCGACCGCCTTCCATCACATGCACATAATCGGGCACGATGTAATTGAGCATGCGCTGATAGTGCGTGACCAGCACGATCGCGTTGTCGCAGGTGGCGAGCTGGTTGACGCCGTTGGCCACGGTCCTCAGCGCGTCGATATCGAGCCCGGAATCGGTCTCGTCGAGTATCGCGAGCTTCGGCTCGAGCAGGGCCATCTGCAGGATCTCGTTGCGCTTCTTCTCGCCGCCGGAGAAGCCTTCGTTCACGCTGCGGTCGAGAAAATCCGGATTCATCTCGAGGAGCTTCATCTTTTCGCGCACGAAATCGTCGAACTCGAGCGGGTCGAGCTCGTCCTTGCCGCGCTGCGCCTGCACTGTATTGTAGGCAAGGCGCAGGAACTGGCTGTTGGCCACCCCCGGTATCTCGATCGGATACTGAAAGCCGAGAAATACGCCGGCACGCGCGCGCGCTTCGGGCGCAAGCTCGAACAGGTTCTTGCCTTCGAACATCACCTCTCCGCCCGTGACCACATACGCCGGGTGACCGGCGAGCGCTTTGGCGAACGTACTCTTGCCCGAGCCGTTCGGCCCCATGATGGCGTGCACTTCGCCGCTCTTGACCGTGAGATCGATGCCCTTGAGTATCTCGATGTCATTTACGGTCACGCGCAGTCCGCGCACCGCGAGCAGCGTTTTGCTGTCCTGATAAATCATCCGACGCTTCCTTCGAGCTTGAGGCCCAGCAGCTTGGTCGCCTCGACCGCGAACTCCATCGGCAATTGTTGAAATACATCCTTGCAGAATCCGTTGATGATCATCGACACCGCTTCCTCGGCGCCGATGCCGCGCTGCGCGAAGTAGAACAACTGGTCTTCGCCGATCTTGGACGTCGACGCCTCATGCTCGACTTTGGCGCTCTGATTGTTTACCTGGATATACGGAAAAGTATTGGCACCGCACTGGTCGCCGACCAGCATTGAGTCGCATCGCGAGTAATTGCGCGCACCGGCTGCGCTAGGCGCAATCCTGACCAATCCGCGATAGCTGTTGTTGGAACGGCCGGCCGAAATGCCCTTGCTGACGATGGTGCTGCGCGTATTCCTGCCGAGGTGGACCATCTTGGTACCGGTATCCGCCTGCTGGTAATGGTTGGTGAGCGCGACCGAATAGAATTCGCCGACCGAGTTGTCGCCGCGCAGCACGCAGCTTGGGTATTTCCAGGTGATCGCCGAGCCGGTTTCGACCTGGGTCCACGAAATGCGCGAATTCACGCCCTTGCACAGCCCGCGCTTGGTCACAAAGTTGTAAATGCCGCCGATGCCCTTCTCGTCGCCCGCGTACCAGTTCTGCACCGTCGAGTACTTGATGTCGGCGTTGTCGAGCGCGATGAGCTCGACCACCGCCGCGTGCAGCTGGTTGGTATCGAACTTGGGCGCGGTGCAGCCTTCGAGATAGGACACCGACGCGCCTTCCTCGGCGATGATCAGCGTGCGCTCGAACTGCCCCGATTCCTGGGTGTTGATGCGGAAGTAAGTCGACAGGTCCATCGGGCATTTGACGCCCTTCGGTATGAAACAGAACGAGCCGTCGGTGAACACCGCCGAGTTGAGCGCAGCGTAGTAATTGTCGCCGAGCGGCACCACAGTGCCGAGATACTGCTGCACCAGTTCGGGATGCTCGTGCACCGCTTCCGAGATCGAACAGAAAATGATGCCGACCTCGGCGAGCTTTTGCTTGTAAGTGGTCGCCACCGACACGCTGTCGAAAATCACGTCGACCGCGACCCCGGCGAGCGCAGCCCGTTCGTTCATCGGCACGCCGAGCTTTTCGAACGTGCGCAGCAGCTCCGGATCGACCTCGTCCATGCTGGCGAGCTTCTTCGGCTTCGGCGCCGAGTAGTAGCTGATCGCCTGGAAATCGATCTTCGGGTACTTCACGTTCGGCCACTTCGGCTCTTCCATCTTCAGCCACTGCTGGTAGGCCTTGAGCCGGAACTCGAGCAGCCACCCGGGCTCGTTCTTCTTGGTCGAAATCAGCCGGATCGTGTCTTCGTTGAGTCCTTTGGGCGCGACGTCGGACTCGATTTCGGTGACGAAACCGTGCGGGTAGGGCTGATTCACCAGATTTTGCAGTACTGAACTCAAATCAAAACTCCAACTTCAATTAACCACAGATAGACACAGATGGATACAGATAAACACGGATAAGAATCCGGCATACAATCTGTGTTGATCTGTGTTCATCTGTGGTTGCTAAGCCTTCTCGGTTTTGACACTAAAGCTCTCGCCGCAGCCGCACGTGCTGTCGACGTTGGGATTCTCGAACTTGAACACCTGCTTGAAGCCTTCCCTGACGAAATCGAGACGCGAGCCGTCAAGAAACGCGAGGCTGTCGGCGTCGATCACCACCCTGGCGTCATTGAGCTCGAACAGCTGATCGCCAGCGCGCACTTCGTCGGCGTAGTCGAACGTGTAGGCGAAGCCGGAGCAGCCGACTTTCTTTATGCCCACGCGTAAACCCAAACCTCTGCCGCGTTTCGCGAGCTGGCTCTGGATCTGTTTTGCCGCATTTTCAGTCAATGTAATCGCCATATCTAATACCTTGAAATCAAATTAACCACGGATGAACACAGATAAACACGGATAAGAACCCGTAAGCATTTTCGATCCATCTGTGTGCATCCGTGTTCATTTGGGGTTCCAACATCACACTGCAATCGCCGTCAGGCGCCGCAGCCTCGCAACCGTCGCCGACAGCACGCTCAAAAATTCTTCAACCTGTCCGGGCTTGTTGTCCTTGCCAAAGCTGACGCGCACTGCGCCGCGCGCAAGCTCGGGCGCAATGCCCATCGCGAGCAGCGTTGCGCTCGGTTCCGTGCTGGTGCTCGAGCACGCGGCGCCGCTCGCAATCGCGTATCCGGCCTTGTCGATCTCGATCACCAGCGTTTCGCCTTCGATCCCGGGGAACGCAAAATAACTTGTGTTCGGAATGCGCGCCGTCCTGGCGCCGAAAATCGCCGCGCCGATGCCGATGAGCCCGCGCTCCAGCTGATCGCGCATAGCGGAGAGCCGCGGCGCGAGCTCCTGCCTGCGCTGCGCGGCCAGCTCGCACGCGGCGCCGAAACCGACGATGCCGGGCACGTTCTCGGTGCCTGAGCGCAAGCCCTGCTCGTGGCCGCCGCCGCTGATGAGCGGTTTGAGCTCGATGCGCTTGTCGAGCACCAGCGCGCCGACACCCTTCGGGCCATAGATCTTGTGCGCCGACAGCGTCATCGCATGCACATTGAGCGCATTGAAATCGATCGCGATCTTGCCGGCCGCCTGCACCGCGTCGGTATGCATCCAAGCGCGCACGGCACGCGCTTTTTCCGCGACCGCGGCGACGTCCTGGATCACACCGGTTTCGTTGTTGGCAAGCATCACCGAAACGATGCCGGTCGGCTCTTTGAGCGCTTGCGCTACATCGCCAAGATCGATGCGGCCGTCGCCGTCGACTGCGAGCTTGCGCACTTTCCAGCCGGAGCGCGCGAGTTCCTGCGCCGGCTTCGCAACACACGGATGTTCGATCGCCGATACCGCGATCTGCCCCGGCTTGAGCATTCCGGCAGCGCCCTTGATGAACGCGTTATTCGATTCGGTCCCGCCGCTCGTGAAAATCACCTGCGCGGGCTGCGCGCGGACCAGTGCCGCGGCCTGCTCGCGCGCCTGGTTGACGGCTTTCCTTGCCAGTGTGCCGAACTCGTGGCGGCTCGACGCGTTGCCGTATTGCTCGCGCAGGTACGGCAGCATCGCCGCCAGCACCCGGTCGTCGACCGGCGTGGTCGCGTTGTGATCGAAGTAAACGTGCGTCATTGCATCAAATCAAGCCGAGACCGTGGTGCGCTCGCGCCTGGGCATGGTTTCGCGCATGTCGTGCACTTGCGCCACGCCGTTCTGCTTTGCTTGCTGCTCGTCGACCAATTGCTTGAGCGTGACCACGCCAAGGTAATCGAAGATGCGCTCGTTCAACTTGGCCCACAGGTCGTGGGTGATGCACTTCTCGTCGTCGCGGCAGTTTTCCTTGCCGCCACATTGCGTCGCGTCGATCGGCTCGTCAACCGCAAGGATGATGTCGGCAACCGACACATGCCCCATGTCCTTGGCGAGGCAATAGCCGCCGCCCGGACCGCGCACGCTGTCGACCAGCGCGCGGCGGCGCAGTTTGCCGAACAACTGCTCGAGATAAGACAGCGAGATCTTCTGGCGCTGGCTGATTTCGGCGAGCGTCACCGGACCGCTGCCATGCTGCATCCCAAGATCGACCATTGCCGTCACTGCAAACCGCCCTTTAGTTGTCAGCTTCATGGTAAACCTCTCTTAAGAATCAAATAGCTACGTCAATCGACCTAATACATGATTGACTTTGTCAACTATATGATACTTGATTGAATTAGTCAACAATTTTGTTCAAGTGGTTCGCGTCCAATTTATCGCGCTTGGCGACTTCCCCGCAGTCAACACCAAGCCGTTGAAGTTGCTCAAGAATTTTTTCTATGCGTTGGTCAGTGCTCACACTATGGTCGATCAATTTGTGGATCGCTTTGGTCACCGGATCGTTCATGTCGCTGCCGACTGCGTAGGCCAAAAAGCCGGCTGTATCACTCGCCTCTTTTTCGACAATGCGCGCTGGGATGCCGATCGCGGTGGCGCCAGGCGGCACGTTCTTGACGACCACCGCGTTTGAACCGACGCGCGCGCCGTCGCCGATCGTGATCGGGCCCAGGATTTTCGCGCCGGCGCCGAGCACCACGCCATTGCCGAGCGTGGGGTGACGCTTGCCTTTATTCCAAGAGGTCCCGCCCAGCGTGACGCCGTGATACAGCGTGCAATCGTCGCCGATCTCCGCCGTTTCGCCGATCACCACGCCCATGCCGTGGTCGATGAAAAAGCGCCGCCCGATGCGCGCACCGGGGTGGATCTCGATGCCGGTCAGCCACCGCCCGAAGTGCGAGGTGAGCCGCGCCAGCCACTTGAGTCCCGCCTGCCACAGCCAGTGCGCCACTCTGTGGAACAACAGCGCATGAAATCCCGGATAGCAGGTAACGACTTCCCACTTCGTGCGGGCTGCGGGGTCGCGTTCGAATACGACGCTGATTTCTTCCTTGATCCTGGCGAACATGATTGATTTTCCAACGAATAAGGGGGAAAGAGTACTAAAACCCACTGTTTTAGTCAACAATTCAGAGCCAGCAGTCGCCAGCGTTGCTCCAAGCAGCCGAGCGCCTGTTGCCCGCGGGAACGTCAGCGTCGCAGTTTGTCGACCGCCTTCAGAAATCCGCGCAGGATGTTGACCTCTTCGGCTTCGGGGCGCGCGCGCGCGAACAGCCGCCGCAACCTCGGCAGCAGGCGCCTGGGATTGGCTGGATCGTGGAAACCCGCGTGCGTCATGGTTTGCTCGAAGTGCCGATACATTTCCTCGACCTGCTCGATGGTCGCCGGCTCGAACTCAGGCGCCTGCCGCCGGCTACCCGCAGGCAGCGTCATGCGCAATTCATAGGCGAAGATCTGTACCGCGGCGGCAAGGTTGAGCGACGCATACTCCGGGTTGGCCGGAATGCAGGCCCACAGCTGGCACAAGCTCGCTTCTTCGCCGCTCAAACCCGAGGTTTCATTGCCGAACACGATCGCAACCGGGTGCGATGCGGCCTGCGCCAGCAACTCGCGCGCCGCGTCGCGTACGGTCATCAATTCATGGCGCAGCTCGCGCTGGCGCGACGAAGTTGCGACCGCCAGCACGCAACCGCCGAGTGCCGCAGCGAGGCTGTCGTACACTCGCGCGTGCCGCAGCACGTCGAGCGCGCCGGAAGCCCGTGCGTCGGCATCCGGATGCGGAAACCGGCGCGGATTGACCAGCGCGAGCGTACTCAGGCCCATCGTTTTCATCGCGCGCGCCGCCGCGCCGACGTTGCCGGGATGACTCGGCCGCGTCAGCACCACGCGAATATTTTTGAGCGGGCCGCTGTTATTCACTACAATACCGGCCTTTGCGTCTGCCTCGTTAGGTCACGCGGGTTGGCTGAAAGCTGATCGCTGACCGCTGAAAGCTGTTTTATGCATCCCATGCTCAACACCGCGGTGAAGGCCGCGCGCCGCGCCGGCAACATCATCAACCGCGCCGCGCAAAACCTCGACATCCTGTCGGTGACGCAGAAAGCGATCAACGATTACGTGTCAGAAGTCGACCGCGAGGCCGAGCGGGTGATCATCAGGATGCTGCTCGACGCCTACCCGGGCCATTCAATTTTAGCAGAGGAAAGCGGCGCCACCGGCAAGTCGGAATTCCAGTGGATCATCGATCCGCTCGACGGCACCACCAACTTCCTGCACGGCTTTCCCCAGTACGCTGTGTCGATCGCGCTCTCGCACAAGGGCGTGCTGACACAGGGGGTAGTCTACGATCCGGCGCGCAACGACCTGTTTACCGCATCACGCGGGCGCGGCGCCTACCTGAACGACCACCGCATCCGCGTGGGCAAGCGCATCAAGCTGCAGCAGAGCCTGATTGGCACCGGTTTCCCTTTCCGCGAGTTTGCGCACATCGATACCTACCTTGCGATGTTCCGCGACCTGACGCAGAAAACCAGCGGGCTGCGCCGTGCCGGGGCGGCAACGCTCGATCTCGCGTATGTCGCAGCGGGACGCCTCGACGGCTTCTGGGAGTTCGGCTTGAGTCCGTGGGATATGGCGGCGGGCAGCCTGCTGATCACCGAGGCGGGCGGGCTGGTCGGCGATCTCGAAGGCAACAGCGGCTATCTCGAATCAGGCAACATCGTCGCCGGCAACCCCAAGGTGTTCGCGCAATTGATCCAAGCGCTGGCGCCGCATCTACAAGGCAAACTAAAGTCTTGAACCGCAATGGACGAGTTGATCCAGCGCCTGAATAGTCTGCGGCGGGACGAGTCCTAAATTCACGACAAATAAGCGCATTTGCTGTCGCGATTTTGGCTCAGATTTCTTAGATGAGGCAATGCGCCGGCTTGACGTATGTCACTAACCCGGTTAAAGTGACATACATGGAAAAGACCCAGGTCTATCTGCGCAAGGAAGAGCTTGACGCGTTGCGCGAGGCCGCCGCGCGCTCGGGGCGCAGCGTCGCGGAACTCGTCCGTGATGCGATCCGCAAGGCCGTGCTGAAGCCGCAGACCGCCGGCCCGGTTGCGATCTGGGACGGCGAGCCACGGCGGACGTCCATGGAGCACGACAGCGTCCACGACCAGCCCTGATGCGGCAAGACGAAGCCGTTTTCGTCGATAGCGGGGCGTGGATTGCCCTTGCGCTTACGCGCGATCCATTGCACGCGCAGGCCCGCGAGCAGTGGGACATCCTGCGTGGAGCTGGTGCGAAACTTCACACCTCCGTTCCCGTCGTCATAGAGACATTCACATTCCTCGAACGCAATGCCAACCGGGATGTGGCGCAGGCCTGGAAAGCGTCGATCTACAAGCCCCGCACGGTCAAGATTCTTCCGTGCGAACTGCGCGATCTCGAGCAGTCGTGGGAATACTTCCGGCGCACCGACCTGCACAAGCTCTCGGCGGTCGATGCGACGAGCTTTGTCATCATGAAACGCGCGCGCATTCGCGTCGCCTTCACGTTCGATCCTCACTTCTCGATGGTCGGATTCAGGCTGGTGGCATGACGGCGATGAACGCGGCGCAGCCGGAAGATTTAAGTGGCTTTGGGCCGGCGCTTCCATGATGCGCCGATATCATTGCCCATAGGCAACGAGAAAGCGAAAGGATAATTTTTGTGCCCGAGGACGAAACCGACGTCACGCCGCGCATCGAGGTGCGCGAGCCGCGCGAGGACGAGCGGTAAGCCTGTCCGGCTGCCCGCACGTAAGACAATGTCATTGGAGCGGCGCGGAGTTGCCCCGGGGACTCCCCACAAATCATGATCCATTAGGGAGGACTCGCGGCGGACGGACTGGTAGTTCAAAATGCGGTAGATCGCCGTTCTTCGTTTCCCGGATCGTCCCTACGCCCCCGTCGAGGTCTATGTCGCGCCAGAGGGCGGCGACCGCCTCGCGCGCCGGTTTGCCTGTGGTAATCATGCTCACGATGTTGGACGCAATGCGCAATGCGGCGATTTCCCATCCCTGCGAGTCCTTCATTTTTTCCATCAAGTACTTCGCATACCCGACCCGCAGGTCGGCTATCGTGTCCCCGGCGACTAGCTGTCCTTCTTAGAGTTTGCGGCAGCCAACTCGGCGCGCGCTTTCATCGCTTCGCGCATCCTTGCCGCGAGTTCCTCCTGGGACAGTTCAAGATCACTGTCGCTCTCACCTTTCCATCTGGCCTGCTCTATCGTTTCCGCATCGGCCACGATCTTACGAGCTTCCAGCCGCTTTTTGTTTCGATAAAATTCCAGCTGCTCCCTGAAGATTTTCTTCCCGACGATCACGGCGATCAGCAGTCCGAGGGCGAGGGAGATATAGACGGTCCACATCCAGAAGTCACGGCACACAAGCGTTCGTATATCGTTGTCTACGCAGTATTGGGCGTAAACCCATAGCCTTTTTAATTGCTCCCAATACTCCTGGAGCATTTCCATAGCCTTCATCGAGCATCCCCTCCCAAAACAAGGATAGGACATGATAAACGCCCGTCACGTTATTGGGAACCCGCTCAAATAGTCCTGCAAGGGATGGCGCAATTGCAAGTGCCGGGCCAAGTCGCCGCCGCTCCCGGTTACAGGCACAATACGGGCTTTGAAATTCCAGCCGCCGCAAACCATGAGCGCCCCGCAGCACACGCCGATGATGCATGGGTGTAAAGCCCGCGCTGGCACTGGGTTTTCGAGCACATTGGCCAACGACCTACACTGCCACCTACACTGAAAACAAGTCGGCATCAGCTCCAAATTAGATGCTTCTACCCCTCTGGAAAGGACAGCGACGGTTGGTACGACTTGTTTCGCGGAGACGCGAAGTCGAACTCATATAAAGTGACCGGTTTGAGCAACTGGATATGCTGACCGAGGTAGAACGTAAAGCTATTCGGGCCGGCGATGAACAGATGCACCCGGTCTTCGCTGGTTGCCTACTGTTCGCCGCCTTCCAGCAGCCCCGTCACCCTCGCAAGCGCCTGCCCCCACTCGCGCGCGACCATTGCCAGCAGTTCAACCTCCAATTCCAGTCGAGGATCATTCTTGAACCAAGCTTCGCTGTGACCGGCCACGCGCTGCTTGTAACCCGGCCCCCGACCCCATTCGCCGTTACAAGTTGCCCAAAAGTTCGAGTCGAGCTTTAGTTCATCTCGAAACGCCGTTTGCCCCATCAGTTGGACTTTGCGCAGCAGGTCCTCGTACGCGGCCAAAAGGACACGATCTGCCTGCGAGATCAGATCGCTAGCTTCTGCGTATTGTGGATCGGCGGCAAGCGTCTTGCACAGTTCGGAAAATCCGTCGACGACTCGCCCAAGCGAAAGCGCCGCCATCCTGCGCGCCCCGAAGCCAAGATGGTGAGCGTAGTCCAGGTTGTGCCAGTCACCCTCGCGACGTACCGATGCGCGCACGGTACTTGCGTATGCACGGGCGATTTGCTCCATGAGACTGTCTTGTACATGCGCATTCAGCACCTGCGGCTTGGCGTTGCGGCTGGCCCAGGTGCGCAAGGTCGATGCCGCTTGGCGCATTACCTCCTGGACCTGTTCACGCTCGTGATTCAGCAGAAGCGTTTGGGCGTTGCTCGACACTTCATGCATCCTGGCGCGGAATGTCTTGCGCATCCGCTCAAGGCGCTCTTTCAGAAAGGATCGGAGACGCTGTGGGTCATCCTGATACGCGTTGAAGAAGCCAATCGCCAAATTTTCCAGACGCAACGGCTGCAGACTCATCGCGATCTGCTCTTCCTTGAGCATGTAGCCCTCATCAGCGGTGTCGACGCGCACGCCTGATTCGTCCTTGACGGCCAGCGCCTCGCTTGGGCGGGGCAAAGCCAGAAGGGCTGCCTGGACCTCAAGGCCGCGCACGCCGGCTTCCTTTGCGCGTTCGAGGAGTAACCGCGCCTCAGCCGCCGGGGCGTTATTGAATCCGGAACAAAGGATCGCGACCGTGTGTGGATCGTCGAGCAGGTTTTCGAGATCCGCCCTGGCCGCGGTTCTGTCGATGCCTTTTGTGTCGATCAGACGGACGGAGAGATCGTCAGCGTCGATGAGGGGTTTCGGCACGACGACTTCAATTCGTTTGGGGAGCGTGAAGTCCGGGTGACGCCCGTTATTGACAGCCTCGAAGGTTTCCTTGAGCCAGGTCAGCGGCTCTTTTCCGGTGGACGAGTCGTACCAAATATCCCGCCTGTCACGGCGATGCAGCTCCATGCGAGCGAGAATTTCCACCACCAGTTCTCGGACCGTTGGGTATGCCTTCGCAAGTTCCTTGGCCTCATCGCGGCGCAGCTGCTTTCCGTCCGGCCCTTTCTCGCGGCGAATTCGCAGGCCCGAGAGATTGCGTATCGCCCTCTCGATCTCCTTTGATATGCCCTGAGCGTCGGCATCTTCGGATGAGTCGGTGTACGTCACCGCCGAATCGGAGTCAATTACGTACTCCGCGAAATCAGTTGTGTCCGCACGAACTTCTTCATCACGGCGAGGATCGATTAGCAATCCATAGCCGGGGCCAGCACGAAGATGCACTTCACAGATGGTGATGCCGCCGGCTCCGGCCTCCAGTACCGGAGTTGGTTGTGCAGAGTCAGGTGACGCGACTTCCAAACCAGCCATGCGGCAAATCGCGGTCGACTTGCCGATGCCGATGCTGCCGATGAAAGCGATCTGGTGATCGCGCTTCAAGAGAAGCCCGGCTGTATGCTTCAACTCGTCGATGTATTCTGACAGACGCCGCTCGAACGCATGACGAACGTCCGGCCAGTCACGCAGCTGGACCAACTCAATGGCGACACGCTCTGCCTCCCACAGCAAGTCTTGGTCTGGATGGTCCAAGGCTGGACGGGGAAGAATTTTCCATTCACGTTGCAGAACCTCGCCTAGGCGCGACGCTTCTGGCGTGTCGATGGCAGCCAGAATAATCTGGAGTTCTTCTGGCGCAAGAGCGCGGTCTCCACTCTCGACGCGGGACAGAACGGCCGGCGACCAAGTGATCTTGCGCGCCAGTTCCGCCTGCTTGATGTTGGCACGATCGCGCACCTGATTGAGGTAACGACCGAGCTCTATGGGGCTGATTGCGACTGCCTCTGACATGGTGGGGGCTCCGCATGGAATTTCATGAAAACATTCTAGCAACGTTTCGTTTATAATTGCAAATATTATTGAAACGTTTCTAGTGCATTGCAACAATACAGCAACGATCGGAATTAAGTGTTAATGCCGTCAAGCGTAGAAGCCACTTATTATGCCTTTAGTTACATTTTATAAAAATTTAATGTATTATTATATATTGAAATGTATATTCGATGCATTTTTATACATAACCTAATCTTGAAGACCTTAGCTCATACGATGAAACCAAAAGTCCAAGAGATCATTCGAGCGAGGCGGCTTGCCTTGGGTTTGTCGCAGATCGAAGTCGCACGCCGAAGCGGAATTCAACAACGGCAAGTGTCGCACTTCGAGCGCGGAGGCGATGTCACTCTATCCACTCTCTTGAAGCTGGCCCAGGCGCTCGACATGGAACTGGTCCCTGTGCCGCGGGAGGACGCCGCAAAAGTTGAATCTCTTCTCAAGGCCAAACGCGAGCCTGCGTTTTCAACCAAGCCCCCTTCCCTGCTAGAACGCTACCAAGTAAAGGACGACGAGGAGCAATCGCATGGCTGATGCCCGCGTCCTGAAGATACTGCTGGGCGATGTACTGGTCGGCCACCTCACGGGCTTTCAAGACGGGAAAAACTTGTTCGCCTTCGATGACAGCTATATCAACTTGGGATCAAGCCGGCCGACTCTGAGCTTGTCCTTCAACACGCCGGGAGATGAAGAGGCGACTGAGCGAAAGCTGCGGGAAGTTTATTCGAGTCGGATGAAGCTGCCACCTTTCTTCAGCAACCTGCTGCCGGAAGGCGTGCTGCGGGAATACATGGTTAAACGCCTGAAGATCCACCACGACCATGAATTCGATATTCTTATGGCACTGGGCGCGAACTTGCCCGGCGCGATTCGCGCACTTCCGGCAGATGAACTATCTCAAGCC
>JACQOI010000388.1 GCA_016202615.1 Betaproteobacteria bacterium | reverse complement strand
GCGCTTCTCGCTCGCAGCTGCGAGCGCCTTCAACCTCCCCGACTTGACGTGGGGAATAAAGGGCGGCGGGCCGTCCACCATCATATGGATCTGCCCGGCCACCACATCGGGCAACGCGGCGCCCGTTCCTTTATAGGGCACGTGCAGCAGCTGCGCTCCGGTCTTGAGCTTGAACAGCTCCGCCACCAGATGCGGCGGACTGCCGGCGCCTGCCGAGGCGTAGCTGTACTTGCCGGGACTGGACTTCGTGAGCGCTATGAATTCCTTCAGGTTCGATGCGGGCACCGCAGCACTGACGAACATCACCAGCGGGATGCGCACCATTAACGCGACGGCCTCGAAGTCTTTGACTACGTCATAGGGCAGCTTCGCGTAGAGGTTGGGACCGATGCCGTGGGTAGTCATCGTAGCCTCGAGCAGCGTGTAGCCATCGGGACTCGCTTTTGCGGTGAGGTCGGTCGCGATGATGCCGGACGCGCCGCTGCGGTTGTCAACCACCACGGTATGTTTAAACGCGTCCGACAGTTTCTGGCTCACAGCCCGCGCAATGATGTCCGCAGACCCGCCCGGCGCGAAGCCGACGAGCATGCGTATGGGCTTTACCGGATAGTCAGTGGCGGCGGCCGCCACGCCAATTGGCAGTAGCGCGGCCCAGGCAAGCATGACACCCGCTATCGAACGTGTGAAAGTATTCATGTGGGCTCCTCAAAAGATTGCTTATTGTTTCTATTGTTTGCTTCATCGATCCTCCTTACACCAGCCTAGTGTTACTTCGAAACCCTTTGCCTATTCAGCACCGGGATAAATGTCGGGCCCATAGAACTCACGAATACGTCTTAATGTCTCGCCCGTGGGCGGAGCATAACTCAGTCGCTTGCTCGTGAAGCGCCCGGTGAGCGCGCGGACCTTGACCGCCATTTCGGCGAACTTCACGAGTTCAATGATGCCGTTCACCACCGGTATGCGTTCGATCTGATGCACGCCTTGCTCGATCAGCAGCGTCGTCAGCACGCCACCGCACGGGATCAAAACCTCGGCGCCTCCAGCCGACGCTGCCTGAGCGGCTTTTGTGAACTGAGCGAGTATGGTGCGGCGGAGTTGAGGCTCGGCGAACGCCCGCTTGAGGTCTTCTGGATTTGTCTGCAATTGATGTATGCCTGCCAGGCGCTGACCGAAACCATAGCGGTGGATGATTTCGACTAACCGCGGCGTGAACTTTTCATTGATGGTAATCAGCGCGAAGTTGGCGCCCATCGCGCCGGCAAAGCTAAGGCTGGTTTCAGTCAAGCCCAGTACCGGGATATCAGTCATTTCCCGCGCTTCCCGCAGCCCGCATTCGAGGATATTTCCGACCAGAAATGCGTCATATCCCTGTTTCTGCGCCTGCGCCGCGTTGAAGATTGCCTGCCGTGTATCCAGGTACTCCATTACCCGGTAATCGGCAGCGATACCCGCGGTTTCCGTAATGCTGTGTATCTCGATTTCACTACCCGGGTCGACGGCCCGCGCCAGGATCTTCTTCAATGCAACCCGGTACGGGTTGTTGTCGTCGTGACGCGACGTGCTTTGATACCAAAGTTTCATGCTGCCTCTTTCCCGAAGAAATGCGTGATTGAAGAAATTCAGGTTCGCGTTCTTGCGGTCCGACCGGTCGTGCCATCACTACTCTACGGCTGGTCGTTCCTTTGGAGCAGCTCGACTTTCACGCCGTCGGGTGCCTGGATATTCGCGACGCGGATCATCGACTTGGGCTCGGTGGGGTCCAGGCGAGCGAACGCGGGATCCATGCGAGTGAACGCGACACCCTTGCTCCGGAGCTCCGCGCAAAAGCCGTCGAAATCGCCATTCACATGCAGGCCGAAATGATCGACGCCCCATTGGAGGCCGGGCTTCTCCATCGCCAGCTCGGCGGGACGCTGGCCGCGCACGATGAGCATGGCGGTGCCAAGCACCACGGAGATTTGGGGTGCGCCGTACATGACCAGGTCCCGAATGACTTTGCCGCCGAACTTGTCGACATACCACCTGACGGTAGCCTGCGGGTCTTTGCTGACGAGGTGGACGTGATCGAAGCCGAGGCTGACATTGGACATCATGGTTGTCTCTTCTCTCTCATGTGCAAGGCCCTGCTCGGGCACCGTTGTCCCGCGGGAATCATACCGCCCCGGCGAGGGCGCCCGCAATCACCTGTATCGGACCACCACATACACAATGCGTGCAGGTAGCGTCCGCTTACAAGCCGCACTTCGCCACGGTGGGGCTTAAACCACTTTGCTCAGCCCTATGACCAGTTTCTCATCGAACCACTGTTTCGAACGCGGACGCTGCTGTCCGTCAAAGCAACCTTGGGCGCTGCTT
This sequence comes from Betaproteobacteria bacterium, assembly GCA_016202615.1. Taxonomy (GTDB): domain Bacteria; phylum Pseudomonadota; class Gammaproteobacteria; order Burkholderiales; family SG8-41; genus PALSA-1004. Next base: position 3,572 of record JACQOI010000388.1, on the reverse strand, counting down.
GATCAGGACGATTTTGATTCCCGGCACAAGCTGGTGGTGCGCCTCGTAACTGTGTGCACTAATCAGAACGCAGGTCGGCAGCGCGGATGACCTTGGTCCATTTCGCAATTTCCGACTTCAGATAACTTTCAGATTCGCCCGGTGTGCTGCCAAGCGGATCAAGACCCTGTCGGGCGAAGGCGTCGGTTACATCGCTGCTGCGCAGTGCTTGCAGGATCTCGGCATTGAGTTTGCCGACAATCTGCTTCGGTGTCGCCGCGGGGGCGAGCAAGCCAATAACTACGTCTACTTCGAAGTCGGCGAGACCCGACTCGGCAACCGTAGGAATCTCGGGCGCCGCAGTAGAACGTTTGGTCGAGGTCACGGCGATCGCTTTGACCCTGCCAGCCTTGATTTGCGGCAGTGCTCCAGGCAGGGAGAAGAACAGCAACTGCATCTGTCCGGAGATCACATCCGTCATAGCCAGCGGGCCACCCTTGTACGGCACGTGCGTGAGATTGATGTTCGCCATAAACTTCAGCAACTCACCGGCAAGGTGCGTCGTGCCGCCGCTGCCGCTGGAAGCGAAATTGATTTGGCCGGGCCTGGCGCGCGCCAGAGCGATCAGTTCGGTGACGGAGTTTGCCGGCAACGATGGGTTGGCGACCAAAACAATCGGCGCCGACGCAACCAGGATCACGGCGGCAAAATCCTTGACCGAGTCGTACGGCAGTTTTTTGTAAAGGCTGGCGCTGATCGTGTGGTTCGTGATCGCGTGCATGAACAGCGTGTAGCCGTCGGGAGCGGCTTTCGCAGTGATCTGGGAGGCGATGATGCCGCTAGCGCCGAGCCGATTGTCGATAACGATCTGCTGTTTCACGCTTTCGCCAACCTTCTGGCCAATGATGCGTGCAACGATGTCGATTGCGCCACCCGGCGGCAATCCAACGATCAGGCGAATCGGTCTCGCCGGATAGACTTGTGCCCAAGTCACAGGCGAAACGGTCGCTATGAAGAGCAGGGGAACGATGACGAAACGGGCACGCCGAATCATGTTTGGCTCCTGTACAGGAAGGGGCGAAGCGAGAACGACTGGAACGATCATTTTGAACAAATGCTACTGCGGCTCGTGGAACGGGTCAAGGGCCGAATCTATGTTGGCGTCAGATGTTTTTCGCGTTAATCCGCCATCACGTCTGTTTTGGGTGTAGCATGTGTAAAAGCCGTGTTCCACGAAGCATTCGCGCCGAATAAGACAATGAACAGCCCCGCACCAAAGACCGCGTTGCAACCGGACCGCGAAATCACCGATATCGCGACCTATGTTTGCAATTTCCGTATCGAGGATGCCGCGGCGTTTGCCGCAGCGCGGCGGTGCCTGGTCGATGCGATTGCGTGTGCGTGCGAAGCAACCCGGCACACCGAATGCACCAAGCTGCTCGGTCCGCTCGTTCCGGGAGCCGGCATGCTGCATGGCGCGCGCGTGCCGTGCACCAGTTTTGAGCTCGATCCCGCGAGCGCGGCTTTCAACATCGGAACGCTGGTACGCTGGCTCGATCTCAACGACACCTTCACCGCCGCCCAGGGCAGTCATCCCTCGGATAACGTCGCAGGGATACTCGCGACCGCCGATTACCTGAGCCGCCGGCGTCTGCTGGAGCGGTGCGCGCCGCTCGTGATGAGAGACGTGCTCGAGTTCCTGATCAAGGCGTACGAGATACAGGGCTGCATCGCGCTGGAAAACGATTTCAGCGGGATGGGACTCGATCACGTCATACTGACCAGGGTCGCCACCGCATCGGTCGTCACCCGCATGCTGGGAGGGGGCCACGATGAAGTATTCAACGCGGCCTCCAACGCGTGGCTGGACGCGGGACTGCGCGTCTTCCGTCAAGCGCCTTGTGCCGGCTCGCGCAAAGGATGGGCGGCCGGGGATGCTTCGGCGCAGGCGGTACGGCTCGCGTTCATGGCAGTCAAGGGCGAGATGGGTTACCCCCTGGCCCTGTCGGCAAAGAAATGGGGCTTCTACGATACTTATCTCGATGGAAAGCCGTTTGCGTTCCAGCGGCCGTATGGCGCGTATGTGATACAGAACGCCATGCTCAAATTCGTCGCCGCCGGCATGCACGGGCAATCGGCGGTCGAGTGCGCCTTCCAGCAGCATCCGCTGGTGCGTGACCGGCTGGACGAGATAGAACGGATAGAGATTTTCAGTCAACGGGCTTTGATCGGCATCATGGACAAGAGCGGGCCACTGCGTAACCCGGCGGACCGCGACCATTGCGTGCAATACGTGGTCGCGCTCGGTCTCATCTTAGGCCGCTTGAACCCCGCCGACTTCGAGGACGAGGTCGCGAGCGATCCGCGTATCGACGCCTTGCGGGATAAGATGGTGGTGATAGAGGACGCGAATTTCACGCAGGGCTTCTATGATCCAGCCAGGCGCTCGAGCGCCAACGGGCTGAAAATCCACTTCAAGGACGGATCAAGCACGCCGCGCGTGGACGTCGAATATCCCGCGGGGCACCCCAAACGCCGCGCTGAAACCGCCGAGATATTCAGGCGCAAGCTGATTAACGGATTGAATCTTTGCTTTGCGCCCAAGCAACGCGACAGAATACTCTCGATTTGCGAAGACCAGGCGCGCTTCGAGGCAACCCCGGTCCACGAGTTCATGGCCGCGCTCGCGATCGGATGACGCGATAGTTCGCGTCCTTGCCGCAATTCGTCTAATCGTGCCAGCGACTAATGCGCAGGGCAACTTGTGCTATTATCTTACGTGTACCTAACTCTGTACAGGTGAACTATGGACGTGATCTCCTATACCGCTGTGCGCGCCAAACTGGCCGAGGCGATGGACAAGGTCAACAATGACCATCGCCCGGTGATCATCACTCGCCAGCGCGGTAAGCCGGCCGTGCTGATATCGCTTGACGATTTCAACAGCTATGTGGAGACCGACTATCTGTTGTCGAGCCCCAAAAACGCCGCGCGGGTTTCCAAGGCGATCCGCGACTTGAAGGCAGGCCGCGGCCGGGCGCACAAGCTGATCCGGTGAGAATAGTCTGGGCGCCGGGCGCTTGGCAGGATTATCTCTATTGGTCACGTACCGATGTTCGCGTGCGCGACAAGATCAATACGTTAATCGAAGACATTCAGCGCCATCGGTTCGCTGGACTGGGCAAACCTGAACCTTTGAAGCGCAACTTGAGGGGTTTCTGGTCTCGGCGCATCACTCGTGAGCATCGCCTGGTCTATCGAATCGAGGCGGGCGTGCTGCAAATCGCGCAGTGCCGTTTCCACTATTAGCCCGATCGAACCGTGCTTCACCGATGCGCTCGCACGATGGTGCAATCGGTCGTATTGGGTAGTCGCAATCAAATACACGGTGGCGGACACCGACACAAAAGCCGCTCAATAAAAAAGATTTGGCGCCCCGGAGACGATGAAGGTAATGGGATGGACGCCCCCTTCCCGCGACGGCATCAATGTGCCAGAGTGGAAATGGGTTCAATCCACGGAAAAGGAAAGGAGCGTCCGAAATGAAGATTACGACAATTGGCATTGATTTGGCAAAAAGTTTATTTCAAGTT
>JACQOI010000036.1 GCA_016202615.1 Betaproteobacteria bacterium | reverse complement strand
TTTGATCTACACCCACGTGTTGAACAAGGGTGGACGCGGGGTGAAAAGTCCACTCGACCGTGCGGAGCAGCCGGTGGCGGAATATATTGCGGCGCGAGAGCGGGAGGGCGTGAGAGGGTGAGGTCGATATGCGTGTGTTTTTCATCTCACGATCCCGCGCGCGCCCTATCCGACGGACGCGGCGGTTAATTACATCCGCGTCCATCGGCGTTCATCGGCGGTTCCGCCCAGAGTTGGAAGCTAAGACTTTTCGACGTACGGTCTGAGATCCACTTCGAGGCTCCACGCGCCTGCATTGCGAAACGCCGTAACCGGCATTACACTTTCTATATCCGTCCTGCCGCGCGCGATCCATTCACGTTCGATCATGAGCTCCGTGCATCGATTCATTTCACACCTGGTGGCGCTGAGTGTCCTGGCATTCGCGCCACAACAGTCATATGCAGGCGTGGCGGATCCGGTTTCCGTACTGGGTCCGCAACGGCTGTTGGTGGTGGCGGTGCGGTTTCCCGGCACGGCCCCGACGTCGTCGCTGTCTCAGATCGAAGAAAAAATCGCGCGCATCGGCCGCTATATTCGCGCGGCCTCCTACGGCAAGGCCTGGCTCGAGTCAAAGCTCGCCGGCTGGTACGACATGCCGGGGCCGGTGGAAGACTACAAGGTAAGCCCGTTCAACTTCCAGGTCGACCGCAACCGCGTGCGGCGGCTGGTGAGCGAGGCGCTGGGCGCGGCGCGGCGCGACGTCGATTTGGGCGCGTTTCAACTGGTTTGGATCGTGATCGGCGTGGCCACGCGGCCCGGCGAAGGCTACGGCATGATCGCCTATGCGGCCAATCCGGGCATGCTGTCGATGGTGCGCGGCGGCAAGGCGAGCCTCGAGATGGTGCGGTTGGCCGGAGGCGGCTCGTATGGCGGGGCGGTCATCGTCAGCGCGGAGAACGCGCACCTCGGGCACGTGGTTCACGATTTGCTGCACGCGCTGGGTGGCGCCAGCGGCGGACAGCGCGCGGTGCCCGACCTCTACGATTACCGCCTCCAGAGCAGTCCGCCTTCGTTCCCGATGCTGCCGGAGCATTTCGCAATCCACACCGGGCCGTGGGACATCATGAGCCAGCACTTCATCGGGCGTACCTTGCCGCCGCCGGCGCCGTCCTCGTTTACGCGATTGCAACTGGGCTGGATCAGCGCCGACCAGGTGATTGCAGTCAAGCCGGGCGAGACGCGCGAGCTTACGTTGAAGCCGCTTGCAAGCGGGTCGGCCCCGCTGGTTGCGCGCATCGGGCTCGACGCGCGGCGTTATCTGTTGCTGGAAAATCGGCAACGCATGGGCATGGACGCGGTGCTACCCACGGCCGGGCTGGTGGTGCTTGAAGTCGATACTTCGCGCGATGAGGGAACCGCCATCGTGCGCGCGGCCAACGCCAACCCCGGCGTGCCCAGGCTCTACGGCGCGCCGCTCGTGCCCGGCGCCGGCGAACGGCGCGTGTACCGACATGCGGGCATGGGAGTAGCCATCGCACCGCTTGCCGTGGAACCGGATGGCACGCTGCGTCTGGTCGTCACCACTCCGGAACGCATCAACGATTTCGTGCGCGACGCCGGGATTTCTCGTTAATACTTTCCAACGGGTGGTTCCCGACGCAACCGGCCGGCTTTTTTCTTCTTTTCTTCCGCAAACACCTGCTGGGCACAGCGCACCGCTTCACGCACCGCCGGCACTCCGCAGTACACCGCGCACTGCATCAGCACCTCGCGGATTTCCGTCTTGGTACAGCCGTTGTTGCGTGCGCCACGGAGGTGCGTCTTCAGTTCCTCGGGACACTTGAGCGCCGTCAGCAGACCGATGTTGAGCAGGCTCCGGGTCCTCCGCGGCAGACCCTTGCGCGACCAGACCTCGCCCCACACGTACTTGGTGGTGAGCTCGCGGATCGGCGTCGAAAAACTGTCTTCCGTCGCCTTGATGACGCTTTCACGCTCCGCGCCCACCACCTGCCCGCGGGTCTTCTTGCCTCGTTCGTATAAAGCCCGGTTTTCCATGTCTGCTCCTCCAGTGGATGATTCGTTGTGGCCAAGACCGCTTTGAATAGATACGGTTGCCGCCGATTAGGCCGCGGCGGCTAATATTTCGCGCAGCACGTACTGCAGTATGCCGCCGTGGCGCAGGTAGTCGGACTCAATCGGGGTATCGACGCGCAGCGTGAGCGGCACGCGCTGCGACGAGCCGTCCTTGCGGTGGATTACCAGCGTCACTTCCTGCATCGGCTTAAGGTCGTCCGAGATGCCGAGCAGGTCAAACGTCTCGCTGCCGCCGATGTTGAGGCTCTGCCAGGCGGTGTCGCCCTTGAACTGGCACGGCAGCACGCCCATGCCGACCAGGTTCGAGCGGTGGATGCGCTCGAAGCCGCGCGCGATCACCGCTTTTACGCCGAGCAGTTGCGTGCCCTTGGCGGCCCAGTCGCGCGACGAGCCGGTGCCGTATTCCTCGCCTGCGAACACCAGCAGCGGCACGTTTTCCTGCTGATAGCGCATCGCCGCCTCAAAAATCGTCGTCTGCTCGCCCGAGGGTTGATGTTTGGTCACGGGGCCTTCGCTGCCGGGCACCATCAGGTTCTTGATGCGCACGTGCGCAAAGGTGCCTCGCAGCATGATCTCGTGATTGCAGCGGCGCATGCCGAGGTTGCTGAAGTCGGCGGGCTTGACGTTGCGCTCGAGCAGGTATTTGCCGGCGAGCGAGTTCGACTTGATGGTGGCGATCGGACTGATGTGATCGGTCGTCACCGAATCACCGAACAGGCCGAGCGCGCGCGCACCGAGGATGTTGCCCGGCTTTGCGGGTTGCATGCTGAAGCCCTCGAAAAACGGGGGCTCCTTGATATAGGTGGACTCCGGCTCCCATGCGAATACTTCGCCCGCGACGGAGGGCACATCTTTCCACAGCGGGTTTGATTCGGCGAGATTGCTGTAGAGTTTGCGGAAGTTGGCCGGGTCGTTGGCGAATTTCATTATGGCGGCGATCTCGGCATTGCTGGGCCAGATGTCCTTCAGGTACACCGGCTTGCCGTCCTTGCCGGCGCCGATTGCGTCACGCGTCATGTCGATGTCGACCGTGCCGGCAAGCGCGAACGCGACCACCAGCGGCGGGCTCATCAGAAAGTTTGCCTTCAGCGCCTGGTGTATGCGCGCCTCGAAGTTGCGGTTGCCCGATAGCACCGCGACACCGATCAGGTCGCTCTTCGTGACCGTGTCCTCGATCGCGGCGTCGAGCGGGCCCGAGCCGCCCATGCAGGTGGTGCAGCCATAGCCGACAACGTAGAAGCCGACTTGCTCAAGATACGGCAGCAGCCCCGACTGTTGCAGATACTCGTTGACGACACGCGACCCCGGCGCGAGCGAAGTCTTCACGCGGGGATTGACCTTCAGACCGCGCTCGACAGCCTTCTTCGCCAGCAACCCCGCGCCGAGCAACACGGCGGGGTTCGAAGTGTTGGTGCACGATGTGATCGCCGCGATCAGCACGTCGCCATGACCGACATCGAGCCCTGATTTTCCGGCGGCGATGCGCTTGCTTATCCCGTCAGTACCTTTGCCATAGCCTCCGTCCGCCGCCGGTTGCAGCATCAGTGAGCGGAACCGTTCCTTGAGTCCGGGCAGGGGAATGCGCTGGTTGGGCAGCTTCGGCCCTGCAACCGTCGGTACCACCTTCGACAGGTCGATCTCGACAATACTCGAGTAATCGCACTGGCCCGGTTGCGGAATGCCGTAAATGCCCTGCGCCTTGCAGTAGTTCACGAGTGCGTCGATTTCCTCCTCAGTGCGGCCGGTGGCGCGGAAATAGCGCACGGTTTCGTCGTCAACCGCGAAAAAGCCGATGGTCGCGCCGTACTCCGGGCACATGTTGGCCACCGTGGCACGGTCGGTCACCGCGAGCGATGCGGCGCCGTCGCCGAAATACTCGACGAACTTGCCGACCACCTTGTGCTTGCGCAGCGTTTCCGTAACGGTCAGCACGAGATCGGTTGCCGTGACGCCTTCCTGCAGCCGGCCCGTGAGGTGCACGCCGACCACGTCAGGCGTCAGGATATAGATCGGCTGGCCGAGCATGCCGGCCTCGGCCTCGATGCCGCCGACGCCCCAGCCGACGACGCCGATGCCGTTGATCATGGTGAAGTGCGAATCGGTGCCGACCAGCGTGTCGGGATAATAGACGCCGTCCTTTTGCTGCACGCCGCGCGCCAGGTATTCGAGATTGACCTGATGCACGATGCCGATGCCCGGCGGCACGATCTTCATCGTGTTGAAGGCCTGCATGCCCCATTTCAGGAAGCGGTAACGCTCGGCATTGCGCGTGAACTCGATTTCCATGTTGAGCCTGAGCGCGTCGGGCGAGTTGTAGTGGTCGACCTGCACCGAATGGTCGACGACGAGATCGACCGGTACCAGCGGCTCGATCCGTTTCGGGTCGGCGCCGAGCTTGCGCGCCGCGCCGCGCATGGCCGCGAAGTCGGCGAGCGCGGGGAAGCCGGCGAGGTCCTGCAGAACGATGCGGGCGACGACGAACGGAATCTCCTCGGTGCGTGAGGCGTTCGGTTGCCATGCCGAAAGCTCCCGCACGTTTTGCTCGGCTACCCGCTTGCCGTCGCAATTGCGGAGCAGCGATTCAAGCACGATGCGCAGTGAAATGGGCAGGCGCGAGACCCTGCCGAGGCCGGCGGCCTCGAGTGCGGCGAGCGAATGGAATTTGCCGGTCTTGCCGGAGGCAAGCTTGAATTCCTTGAGCGAATTGAACAGATTGTGCGGCATATAATTCCATTTCCAAATCAAAAAAGCATTAATAATTGGAGTAGGGTGCGCTTGCGCACCGATTGCCGGAGGGTGCGCGAGCGCACCCTACACTGAAATAATGTAACTTCTGAAGTGGAATTGGAATAAGACTCCGCGTTCAGCTTTCAGCAGTCAGCAGTCAGCTAAAAATAGGTGGTAGCGCATTCGCTGAATGCTGACCGCTGAAGGCTCAAGTTACTGCTTGCAATCCCCAATGCGTCTGGCGGTAATCGTTTGTGTCAGTGGGCCGGGCGTGTTTGCCATCAACGTCGTCATGTCCATCGTCATGCTCGTCGCAGTGAACGTGCCTTTAACCGTGCTATCGAGCTTCTCGGGTTTAGTGCAGGAAACCTTGTATGAGAATCGGCCGCCGGTCTGGGCGAGATCTTTCATCTGGCAATCAGTATTGGGGGTGGGCGGCGCCTGGAACGCCGCGTTGCCGGCAATCTCCTTGGCGCTGAGGCAGCGCTGCACGGTCTGCGTCGGCATGTTGGGCACCCCGGGCATGTTCATCTTGATGGTGTATTCGTACTGGCCGGGCGTGAGTTCCGCGGCCGCAACCGTGAGCGGCAACACGCACAGCATCATTGCCGACGATGTGAGACAGTAAATTTTCCGTTTCATGGCGATCTCCGGCATCAACCTCAAATGACGAAAAGATCCACAAACTCGTGGACCGGCGTGGCTTCAAGTCGCTGCTGGTTGCCGCACAGATCGAGTATCGCAGCCCGCTGTTTGGCGGGAAACCGCCGCGCGAGATTCGTGCGGAACTTGGCTTCGAGCAGCGGAATTCCTTCCTTGCGGCGGCGGCGGTGGCCGACGGGATATTCGACTTCGACGTTCTCCGTTTTACTGCCGTCCTTGAAAAACACCTGCACGGCGTTCGCGATCGAGCGTTTGTCCGGGTCGAGGTAGTCGCGGTTCCACTGCTTTTTCTCGACGCATGTCATTTTAGAGCGCAGCGCATCAACGCGCGGATCTTTCGCTACCTCGTCCTCGTAATCGGCGGCGGTCAGATTGCCCTTAATCAGCCCGATCGCGGTCATGTACTGGATGCAGTGATCGCGATCGGCGGGATTGCTCAACGGGCCTTTCTTGTCGATGATGCGGATCGCGGATTCGTGCGTCGTGATCACGACCTTTTTGATGTCGTCGAGCCGATTCTTGACCTTGGGGTGCAGCCTTACCGCGCACTCGACCGCGGACTGGGCGTGGAACTCGGCCGGGAACGAAATCTTGAACAGCACGTTCTCCATCACGTACGAGCCGTACTTGCGCTGGAACTTGAACGGTTTGCCCTTGAACAGCACGTGGTAGAAGCCCCACGTCTTGGCCGTCAGTGCAGACGGGTAGCCCATTTCGCCCTTTAGTGACATCAGCGCAAGGCGCACCGCGCGGCTGGTCGCGTCGCCCGCCGCCCACGATTTACGCGAGCCGGTATTCGGCGCGTGGCGGTAGGTGCGCAAACTTCCCCCGTCGATCCAGGCGTTGGATACCGCGTTGATCACTTCGTCGCGCGTGCCGCCGAGCATCGTGGTGACGACCGCGGTGCTGGCGACCTTGACCAGCACCACATGGTCGAGGCCGACGCGGTTGAAGCTGTTCTCGAGTGCGATCACGCCCTGGATTTCGTGCGCCTTGATCGTGCCGGCCAGCACGTCGCGCATCACAAGCGGTTTCTTGCCCGCAGCGACGTTCAGGCGCGATAGATAGTCGGCGGTCGCGAGTATGCCGCCGAGATTGTCCGACGGATGGCCCCATTCGGCCGCAAGCCAGGCGTTGTTGAAATCGAGCCAGCGGATCATGCAGCCGATGTTGAATGCCGCCATTATCGGGTCGAGCTGGAATGACGTGCCGGGCACTTTGGCGCCGTTCGGCATCACCGCGCCGGGAACAACAGGCCCCATCAGCTTGGTGCACGCGGGGTAGGACAACGCTTCGAAACCGCAGCCGAGCGTGTCCATCAGGCACAGCCGCGCGGTGTTATAGGCTTCGGCGCTTTTGATCTTGTATTTCAGCGCGTAGTCGGCGATATCGACCAGCACCTTATCGGGCTTGGGACGGACGTTTGAGATGTGCGTTGACATGGTGCTCCGTGGGTAATTTGAGTTGTCTGCGAAATTTCGTGCGATCAGGTGATCAAAAAGTGAACGGGTGAACGAGTGAACAAGTGAACAAGTGAAACGAACCACCCTCTCCCCCGCTCTCGGGGGAGAGGGCCGGGGTGAGGAGGCTTCACTCGTTCACCCGTTCACTTTTTCACGCTTTTTTCCCGCGCTCGGCGATCGGCGTGAATTTGCGCGGCTCGGGGCCGGTGTAGTTCGCGGTCGGGCGGATGATCTTGCCATCGATGCGCTGCTCGATCACGTGCGCGGCCCAGCCGCTGGTTCGCGAAATGACGAAGATCGGCGTGAACATCGCGGTCGGGACGTCCAGGCGGTGATAGGAAACCGCCGAGAACCAGTCGAGGTTCGCGAACATCTTCTTCTCGCGCATCATCACGGCTTCGATGCGGTCGGCGATGTCGAACATTTTCATGTCGCCGGCGTCCTTCGACAGCGTGCGCGCAATTTCCTTGATCACCTGGTTGCGCGGGTCGGCGATGGTGTACACCGGGTGGCCGAAGCCGATCACGACTTCCTTACTGGCGATGCGCCGGATGATATCGGCTTCGGCCTCGTCCGGCGTGTTGTAACGGTTCATCACTTCGAAGCCGACCTCGTTCGCGCCGCCGTGCTTCGGACCGCGCAGCGCGCCGATGCCGCCGGTAATCGCCGAGTACATATCGGAGCCGGTGCCGGCAACGACGCGGCACGCAAACGTCGAAGCGTTGAACTCGTGTTCGGCGTAGAGGTTGAGCGAGGTGTGCATGGCGCGCACCCACTTTGCATTTGGTGCCTTTCCGTGCAATAGATGCAGAAAGTGGCCGCCGATCGAATCGTCGTCAGTCTCGACTTCAATGCGCCGCCCGTTGTGGCTGTGGTGATGCCAGTAGAGCAGCATCGAGCCGAACGAGGCGATCAGCCGGTCGGCGATGTCGCGTGCGCCGGGCAGGTTATGATCGTCCTTCTCCGGCAACGCGGTGCCGAGCACCGAACAGCCGGTGCGCATCACGTCCATCGGATGCGCTGCAGCCGGCACGCATTCAAGCGCGGCTTTCACCGCTGCCGGCAATCCGCGCAGCGCTCGCAGCTTGCGTTTATAGTTGTCGAGCTCGGCGGCCGTAGGCAGCTTGCCGTGTATCAATAGATGAGCAATTTCCTCAAACTCGCACTGATCGGCGATATCGAGAATGTCGTAGCCGCGGTAGTGCAGGTCGTTGCCGCTGCGGCCGACGGTGCACAGCGCGGTATTGCCGGCGGTAATGCCGGACAGAGCGACGGATTTCTTGGGCTTTACGCCGGCCGGCGCGTCGTTGCTGCTCATGGATGCCTCCGTGTGGGTTCCTGATGCGTGAAAAAAGGAGGCGGAACCTCAGCCGGTGGTCTGCCCCTCATTCCCATTGCCTTGCCGATCAGCCGAGCAGGTGCTTCACACTATCGCGCTCTTCGTGCAGTTCCTTGAGCGTCGTCTGCAGGCGCGCGCGGCTGAAGTCGCTGACGTCGAGCCCTTTGACGATCTCGTATTTGCCGTTTTTGCACACGCACGGGTAGCCGAACATCACGCCTTCGGCGATCCCGTAGCTGCCGTCGGCGGCGATGCCCATGCTGACCCAGTCGCCGTCGGGAGTGCCGTAGACCCAATTGCGCATGTGCTCCATCGCGGCGTTGGCGGCGCTGGCGGCCGAAGACAGACCGCGCGCCTCGATGATGGCGGCGCCGCGCTTCTGAATGATCGGGATGAAGGTTTTCTCGAGCCACTGCTGGTCGTTGATCAGCGGCCATACCTTCCTGCCGTCGGCCTCGGCCTGGAACAGGTCGGGGTATTGCGTCGCCGAATGATTGCCCCAGATCGTCATTTTCTTCACGCTCGACACCGGCTTGCCGACTTTCTGCGCAACCTGCGTCAGCGCGCGATTGTGATCGAGCCGCATCATCGCGGTGAACTGGGTGGGCTTGAGGCGGGGCGCGTTTTTCATCGCGATCAGGCAATTGGTGTTGGCCGGGTTGCCGACCACCAGCACTTTGACTTCGCGGCTCGCGACCGCATCGAGCGCCTTGCCCTGCGGCCCGAAGATCTTGCCGTTCGCTTCGAGCAGGTCCTTGCGTTCCATGCCCGGGCCGCGCGGCCGCGCGCCTACCAGCAGCGCGTAATCGGCGTCCTTGAACGCGACTTGCGGGTCGTCGCCCGAGACCATGCCCGCGAGCAGCGGAAACGCGCAGTCATCGAGTTCCATCATGACGCCGCGCAAGGCCTTCTGCACCTTCTCATCCGGAATTTCGAGCAACTGCAGGATGACGGGCTGCTCTTTGCCGAGCATTTCTCCGCTGGCGATTCTGAACAGCAGGCTGTAGCCGATTTGGCCGGCGGCGCCGGTCACGGCAACGCGAACAGGATGTTTCATTTGAGGGCGCTCCCGGGAAGCGTTAGAAAACAATCAATTAAGAGCATGACGGGCGGCAGGCGCGTGCGCCAAAAGAACTGCTTCGGAGCGCGGCCTGCGAACGATCCAGCCGCGCGATGATAGCGAACTTGGCCGGCGGGTGTCAAAACGGCGCGCGGATTGGCAAGGGTATTCATGGCGGCATTTCGACCGTGATCGGAACAAAGTATCGAACCATAAGCGCTGTTTACTTTTCTTGATCTAGCTCAGGGCAAGCTTAAATACAGCTGGCATGCTGCTCAGGGTGCTGCCGATAGTAACGGAGCGGCAGCGCGCGGCCGGCGCCCCAAGGCGATCGACTGCTTTTATACATGATGTTGCCGGTTCCCATGCAATGCAGCATTTGCTGGTAAGATTCGGTCTGGTCATGGGGCGGGCAGCACCCCCGGACCGGCGGTATGACAACCTCCTGCAGCTGCTGCGCACGGCATGATTCGGGAGGCGTTCTCCGCGATTACGGCTTCCTGCCGCCTTCGGCAGCCCACTTCTCGAGCATGTTGGTGGTGACGGACTTGGGACGCTCGATGGCATAGCCCAGAGCGCGGTCCCAGGTGATGTTGGCCATGCAGCCGAGGGCGCGACCCACGCCGAACAAGACAGTATAGAAGTCCCAGTTCTTGAGGCCGTAGTACCACTGGATGACGCCGGAATGCGCGTCGACGTTCGGCCAGGGGTTCTTGGTGTGGCCGTGCTCGGTAAGGACGCCCGGTGCAACTTCGAAGATCATGGAGACCAGCTTGAACAGCGGATCGTCCTTGAGGCCCGGAGTCCTGAGGCAGTATTCACGCTGCGACATATAGCGCGGATCGGTCTTGCGCAGAACGGCGTGACCGTAGCCCGGAATGACCTGGCCGGAATTGAGGGTCTCCCAAAGGGCCTTGGTGATCAGTTCCTTGGTGGGCTCAACGCCCTTACAGAACTTTTCCTGGAACTTCATGGTCCAGCCGAGCACTTCCTGGTTGGCAAGGCCGTGGAGCGGGCCTGCCAGGCCGTTGAGGCCGGCAGAGTAGGCATAGTAGGGGTCGGACAATGCCGAATGCACAAGGTGGGTGGCATGGGCCGAAACGTTGCCGGATTCGTGGTCGGAGTGCAGGATGAAGTACATGCGGGCCACGTCTTTATACTGTTCGCTCTGGCCGATCATATGGGCGAAATTGGCGCCCATGTCCAGCTTGGGATCGATGGCGATCTGCTGGTCGTTCCTGTATTTCAGGTTATAAATGAAGGCGGCGATGACGGGGATGCGGGCCACGAGGTCGCTGGCATCCTCGTACACCGGTTCCCAGGCGTTCATCTTGTTGAATTTGCCCGCGTTGTAGTAAGCGGCAAACTTGGAATCCTTCTGCAAAACCAGGATCGCGCTGGAGAGCATTACCATCGGATGACTGTCCCGCGGCATGGCGCGGATCATGTCGAACACGTACTGGGGAACTTCCTGGCGCGTTTTCCACTGTGCAACGACTTCGTCCACCTGGGCCTGGGTGGGAACGTCGCCGGTCAGGAGGAAGTACCAGAAGGACTCGACGGTCGGATAAACGGAGCCGTGAGCCTTCGGGAGGGCCGCAAAGGTTTCGGGGATGGTCTTGCCCCTGAAGCGAATCCCTTCCTGCGGATCGAGGTAGGAGAGGTCGGTGACCAGGCACCTGATATCGCGAGCCCCACCGATACACTGCCCGATATCGACCTTGTCGATGACAACGTCCGCGTATTCCTTGGTGAGTTTGGCGGTGCGGGGACGGAACGCTTTAATCTTTTCCGACAACTTGTCTTTCAACTGTGCCATTTGCCCGATCTCCTATCGCTTGCTGAAATTAAGCGTACACTGCGGATTAGACATCATCCTCGAATCAGCTCCGATTGAATTGTCACGCCATTTGCATCGATCCCGCTTGATCTAGCTCAATACGAAACGCGTTTCCTTGTGCAAGAAGCCATTTCCCGGGTGCGGTGCGCCCGACAGGGCGCACCAGGACCGCCTTTGGCGTGAAGGCGTACCGCGGAAACAGAGAGCCGTGGGCAATGGTATGGTACGGCAGGGTGGAATGCCGCGTCGGCGAAGACCGGCGTGCCATTGGCGCAGTTTTGCCCGCTTTGAAAGCGTGGTCCTGGGTTACCCCGGCGACATTGGTGAGCCGGATTGGGCAGATCCGATATGCCGCTGGAAATTTTGTTTCAGGAAGGGGCCTAAACAATGACGACAGGTCGACGGAGCGTTTCATCCCCGGCCATGCCGGACTACACGGAAGGGATCAAGAAGGAAGTCGCCGAGATCAAGTTTCTCATCCACGACCTTCGCGTCGAGGGTTTCCTCAACGAGATTCTGCACTACCACGTGACCCTGAACACCGACCTCGAGATCTACAACATCGCGCAGGCGCAGGTTCTGCACGCCGCGGACGTCCAGGAGCTGAAGGTGAAGTTCGGCGTCATGCGCAAGGCGCTCCAGGACTACTCGAACGCGGTGAAAAGCTTCTCGCCGGATCGTACGGTCCTGCTCATTGGCCGCCGCTACGTCGCCACCATCCGCGACGTATGCGATCTAATCCTCAATCCGCTGTGGGGCCGGTCGGACAAGGTGCTGGCCTTCCTGCCGGACGAAGCACGCTCCGTGCGCTGGCGGCGCCGTTACCGCAACTGCATCAGCTGGCTCTATGGCGTGCACCTGCGCATTGAGGCCTTCCTCGAAGAACAGGAGAAGCCGGGCGTTCGCGAGGAGTTCGACATCGGCCAGGACGTGCGCGATTTCACGCGCGACGTTGTCATGGGATACGTGGTGGAGAAATCCGAGGCTAGGGTGGAATTGCAGCTTGATCGGCTCGACTCCGCGGTCATCGTCGGCAACCGCCCGCGTTTCCGCCGCATGTATTTCAACCTGGTCATGAATGCGGTCGACGCCATGAGCGGGCGCAAGGCGGGCGTGCTCAATGTGAGCGCCTCCATCGAGGGCGAACGTGTGGCGCTGCGCGTGCGCGACGACGGCGTGGGCATGTCCCCCGAGAAAATCCAGCAGCTCCTCAGCGATCGCCCGACCCTGGATGGCGAACTCCACTCGCTGGGGTTCATATTCGTCCGCCAGACGGTCGCCGAATTGGGCGGCGACCTGTCCATCGAGAGCACGGCCGGCAAGGGCACGACCATGACGCTCCGCCTGCCTTATCTGCCCGGCAAGACGGCTGCAGAGCTGGACCCGTCGCGGCAGGACAGATACCGCCTGCCGCCGAGATTCCGGTCCTTCCCGGCGGAGGACGACCCGGTGGAAGCCACATCGGCGAGCGCGACGATCGCCGATGCCGCCGCTCCGACGCCCCCCTCGCCGGAGGAGGCGCGGGCGGACGGGGCGCTGGTTACGGAAGGCATGGAACGGCAGCGCCCGTGCGGCAAACTCATCTTCGAGGCCTACCGGAAGTCACAGGCTCAGTTCCCGGGAAGTATCTTCGCCATCGCCGTCACCGAGGATGACAGGGTCGAAATGTTCACGGTCAAGCCTTACGAACTCGACTGGAACATCTCGCACGAGGACCTCTCGCCCATGCACTTCCAGGCGACTTTTCGCGGACGCCTCGAAGAGGACGAGCTGAAGAGGCCCACTCTGATCCTCAAGCCGCCCCAGAATCTCCGCGATTACTTCGAGTTCAAGGAGGTGCCCGAGGCAGACCGCGGGTCCGAGCGCTTCAAGCGCATGGTCCGCGACGAATGCATCCGAGTCGCCCGCAAGCTCATCGCGACGGGACTCGACCCGCAGATCCCGGTCCACCTGGCCAGCGCGCGCCAGTTCTTCGCCGCTCCCCCGGAGTTCCATGGGACCGAGCCGTTCCCGCTCGACCTGCTGGCGCGCCAGGGGCTGTCCACGGAAGAATGCAGCCGTTGAGGATGACATCACCCGGTGACTGCTCATTCGGGTCATGGGGCGGGCAGCACCCCCGGACCGGCGCTATAACAACCTGCTGCAGCTGCCGCGCCCGGCTAGAGCGGACGCGTTCAGGGCGTCCGATCAGGTTGAATTCACGTATAATCATCCCGTTACAAGCTCAGGACTCCGTGGAGAAGAAACATGGCTGAGAAACTCGCAACACTGTCTTTTACCGATGGCACTCCTTCAGTTGACTTTCCGGTTTTGCCGGGCACGGTCGGCCCGGATGTGATTGACATCCGCCCGCTCTACACCAAAACCAAAAAGTTTACCTACGATCCGGGCTTTCTATCGACCGCCAGCTGCTCGTCGAAGATCACCTACATCGACGGCGACGCCGGGATACTGATGTATCGCGGCTATCCGATCGAGCAGCTCGCCGAGCACTGCGATTTTCTCGAAGTCGCTTACCTGATTCTTTACGGTGAATTGCCGAATCAGAAACAGCGGGATGCGTTCGTCAAGACCGTTATGAGCCACACGATGGTGCACGAGCAGCTCGTTCGCTTCTACTCGGGGTTCCGGCGCGATGCGCACCCGATGGCGGTGTTGTGCGGGGTGGTGGGCGCGTTGTCCGCGTTCTACCACGACGCGCTCAATATCAACGATCCGCGCCACCGCGAGGTCTCGGCGTTCCGCCTGATCGCGAAACTGCCGACCATCACCGCGATGTGCTACAAATACAATCTGGGCCAGCCGTTCATGTATCCGAGGAACTCGCTCAGTTACGTCGAGAATTTCCTCTACATGATGTTCGGCACGCCCTGTGATGACTGGAAACCGAATCTGATCCTGACGCGCGCGCTCGACCGTATCCTGATTCTGCATGCCGATCATGAGCAGAACGCTTCGACCTCGACGGTGCGCACCGCCGGCTCGTCGGGCGCCAACCCCTTTGCGTGCATCGCGTCCGGCATCGCCAGCCTGTGGGGACCGGCGCACGGCGGGGCCAACGAGGCGGTGCTCAAGATGCTCGAGGAAATCGGCGGCGTCGACCACATCGGCCAATACATCAAGCGCGTCAAAGACAAGAATGACGCTACCGTGCTTTACGGTTTCGGCCACCGTGTTTACAAGAATTACGATCCACGCGCCAAGCTGATCCAGAAGACCTGCTACGAAGTGCTTGACGAGCTGGATCTGCGCGACGACAAGGTGTTCAAGCTCGCGATGGCGCTCGAGAAGATCGCGCTTGAAGATGAATATTTCGTCAGCCGCAAGCTTTATCCCAACGTCGATTTTTATTCGGGTATCGTCTATAAGGCGCTCGGCATCCCGACCGGCATGTTCACCGCGCTGTTCGCGGTGGCGCGCACGGTGGGCTGGATCGCGCAATGGACCGAGATGATCGGCGACCCCGACCAGAAGATCTCGCGCCCACGCCAGCTCTATATGGGGCAGGGCAAACGCGAGTTCGTGCCGATGGGTAAACGCAAATAAGCGCAAATAAGCGCAAATAGCGGCCGTCGTGTTCCGGGAAATGTTCGGCAATTCGTATCTGTACGGCGCCAATGCGCCGTTCACCGAGGCGCTCTACGACCGCTACCTCGAGGACCCGGATTCGGTCGAGCCGCGCTGGCGCAGTTATTTCGACGAGCTGCAGCGGCTCGACGGCGGCGCGCGCGACGTCTCCCATGCGTCGATCCAGGAGCATTTCGCCCGGCTCGCCAGGCAACGCCGCGTGCCCGGCGTCGCGGCCGGCGCGTCGCAACAGCCGCAACTCAGCGGAAAACAATACGGGGTGCTGCAGCTGATCGGCGCCTACCGCTTCCAGGGCGCGCGCCACGCCGATGTCGATCCGCTGAAACGGCACGAGAAACCGCATGTCGCCGAGCTCGCCCCCGCGTTCTATGGGTTGAGCGATGCCGATATGGACACCGTGTTCGGTACCGGCTCGCTGATCGGCCCGCGCGAGATGAAGTTAAAAGACATCCTGCAGATGTTGCGCGACACCTATTGCCGCACCATCGGCATCGAGTACATGTATGTCACCGACGTGCAGCAGAAGCGCTGGATTCAGGAACGTATTGAAACAACCCGCGCAACGCCCGGCTACGACGCGGCCTACAAGAAGCATGTTCTCGAACGTCTCACCGCGGCGGAGACGCTCGAGCGTTATCTGCACACCAAATACGTCGGGCAGACGCGCTTTTCGCTTGAAGGAGGCGACAGCTTTATCTCGTTGCTCGACCACCTGCTGCAGCGCGCCGGCGCTGCCGGCGTGCAGGAGGTGGTGATTGGCATGGCGCATCGCGGGCGGCTTAACGTGCTGGTCAACACGCTGGGAAAAATGCCGAAGGACCTTTTCGCCGAGTTCGAAGGCAAGCAGTCCCGCGAAGTTCTGGCCGGCGACGTCAAGTATCACGATGGGTTCTCGTCGAACGTCATGACGCGGGGCGGGCCGATGCATGTCACGCTCGCGTTTAATCCGTCGCACCTCGAAATCGTCAATCCGGTGGTCGAAGGTTCAGTACGCGCTCGCCAGCATCGCCGCGGCGACAAGACCGGGAGAAACGTTTTGCCGGTGCTGGTTCACGGCGACGCCTCGTATTCGGGGCAGGGCGTGGTGATGGAAACGCTGAATCTTGCGCAAACGCGCGGGTTTGGCACCGGCGGCACAGTACACATCATCATCAACAACCAGATCGGTTTCACGACGTCCGATCTGCGCGATGCGCGCTCGACGCTGTATTGCAGCGACGTGTCGAAGATGCTCGAAGTGCCGATTTTTCACGTCAATGGCGACGATCCGGAGGCGGTTTGCCTGGTGACCGAGATCGCGCTCGATTACCGGATACAGTTCGCCAAGGACGTCGTCATCGATCTGGTTTGCTATCGCCGCCTCGGACACAACGAGCAGGACGAGCCGATGGTGACGCAGCCGTTGATGTACAAATCGATTCACCGGCACCCGACTCCGCGCAAGATCTATGCGGACCGTCTCGCGGCCGAGGGCGTGATTTCCGAAGCCGATGCGGACGGGATGGTCAAGACATTGCGCACGGCGCTTGATGGGGGGCGCCACACCAACGAGACGATACTGTCGAATTACAAGCCGCCCTTCGAAGCGAACTGGAAGCAGTATGTCGGCACCAAATGGAACGAAAACGACGACACCCGGCTGCCGCTTGCATTGCTGAAGGACCTCGGGCGCAGAATTTCACAGGCGCCGCCGAATTTCAAGCTGCATCCGCGCGTCGAGAAAATCATGGCTGATCGCAGGCTGATGGCGGAAGGCAAGCTGCCGCTGGACTGGGGCATGGCGGAAAACCTTGCCTATGCGACGCTGCTTAACGAGGGCTACTCGGTTCGCATTTCGGGGCAGGACGTCGGCCGCGGCACGTTTTTCCACCGTCATGCGGTGCTGCATGATCAGAACCGCGAGCGTTGGGATCAGGGCATCTATATGCCTTTGCAGCACATCAATGATAAGCAGGGCGATTTTGTCATTATCGATTCGGTATTGTCCGAAGCAGCCGTGCTCGGATTTGAGTACGGTTACGCCACCTCCAGCCCCGACGAACTCGTGATGTGGGAAGCGCAATACGGCGATTTCGCCAACGGCGCGCAGGTCGTGATCGACCAGTTCATCGCATCGGGCGAAGTGAAATGGGGACGCCTGTGCGGCCTCACGCTGATGCTGCCGCACGGGCACGAAGGCGCGGGACCGGAACATTCATCGGCGCGGGTCGAGCGTTTCCTGCAGTTGTGCGCTGACTACAATATGCAGGTATGCGTGCCTGCCACGCCGGTGCAGATGTATTACCTGTTGCGGCGCCAGATGATACGGCCGTACCGCAGGCCGCTGGTCATTTTTTCGCCGAAAAGCATCTTGCGCCACAAGGAATCGGTGTCGCCGCTCGAAGAGTTTGCGAACGACAGGTTCCATTGCGTGAACGAAGAATGGGACGATAATATCGATCCGAAAAACGTCAAGCGCGTCGTGTTCTGCAGCGGCAAGGTGTTTTACGACCTGCGTGCCGGGCGCCGCGAGCGCGGCATCCAGGATATCCCGCTGGTGCGCATTGCGCAGCTTTATCCGTTTCCGCACGACGATTTCAAGTCGCAGATCGAGAAATACAGGGATGCAGCGGAAATCGTGTGGTGTCAGGAGGAACCCCGCAATCAGGGCGCGTGGCACCATATCCAGCATTACCTGTTGCGTCATCTGTTGTCGCACCAGAGGCTCACCTATGCGGGCCGCGACTCCTCGGCCACGCCCGCCCCCGGCTACAAGGCGTTGCATGACCAGCAGCAGAAGGAGTTGATCAATCTCGCGCTGACGGCGGGCGCTGCTTCGCGCGCGGACGGAAACGGCTGATGTGGGCGCCGGTACTGGAGCCAGCGTGCTAGTCGAAGTCAGGGTGCCGCAACTGTCGGAATCGGTTGCCGAAGCGACGCTGGTGTCGTGGCACAAGAAGGCCGGCGAATTCGTCAAGCGCGACGAAAACCTGGTCGATATTGAAACCGACAAGGTGGTGCTGGAAACGCCGGCGCCGGAGTCCGGGGTGCTCACCAAGATCATCAAGGGCGACGGCGGCACCGTCGTCAGCAAGGAAGTGATCGCCACCATCGATACCGATGGCAAGCCGCAAGCGGCTTCCCGGAGCGCGGCCGCGCCGGTGGCGCGACCGCAGCAGGCGCCGGCTACGGCGGCGCCGGCGCCGAAATCGGCCGCAGCCGAGTCCAGCGTAATGCCGGCGGCGAAGAAACTGGCCGAGGAGAAAGGCGTCAACGTAGGCGGTATAACCGGCAGCGGCCGCGGCGGGCGCATCACCAAGGGCGACGTGCTCGACACGCTGCGAGCGGGCGGCCAGCCGGCGGCCGGAGCGCCGCCGCCTCCGGCTCCGGCTCTCATGCGTGCGCCGGCACCGGCGGTCGATATAGGCGTGCTCGGCGAACGGCCCGAGCAGCGCGTGCCGATGTCGCGGCTGCGCGCGCGCATCGCCGAGCGGCTGGTGCAGTCGCAGTCGACCGCTGCAATTCTCACGACCTTCAATGAGGTTAACATGCAGGCCGTGATCGATCTCAGGAATCGCTACAAGGACCGGTTCGAGAAAGATCACGGCGTGAAGCTCGGTTTCATGTCGTTTTTCGTCAAGGCGGCCGTGACCGCGCTGAAACGTTATCCAATCGTCAACGCATCGGTTGACGGTAACGATATTATCTATCACGGCTATTTCGACATCGGTATCGCGGTCGGCAGTCCCCGCGGACTGGTGGTGCCCATCATCCGCAATGCCGACCAGATGTCGCTCGCCGATATCGAGAAGCAAATCGCCGGCTTCGGCCAGCGCGCGCAGGACGGCAAGCTCACGATCGAGGAACTGACGGGCGGCACGTTCTCGATTTCCAACGGCGGCGTATTCGGCTCGATGCTGTCGACGCCGATCATCAACCCGCCGCAAAGCGCGATCCTCGGCGTGCACGCGACCAAGGACCGGCCGGTGGTCGAGAACGGCCAGATCGTGATCAGGCCGATGAATTACCTCGCGTTGTCCTACGATCACCGCATCATCGACGGCCGCGAAGCGGTATTGTCGCTGATCGCGATGAAAGAGGCGCTGGAGGACCCGGCGCGGATGCTGCTGGACATATAGATTCGTGAGGCGGGAGGTGTTATTCCAATTCCACTTCAGAAGTTACATTATTTCAGTGTAGGGTGCGCTTGCGCACCGATTGCCGGATGGTGCGCAAGCGCACCCTACTTCAATTATTAATGCTTTTTTGATTTGGAAATGGAATTAGGCGTGAGGTGGAACACCTGCGCGGATTTGCGCTTTTGCATTGCGCCTTGCGCCTCACTCCTCACTCCTCACGGGATTACGAATGACCAAGACATTTGACGTAGTGGTGCTCGGCGGCGGGCCCGGCGGCTATATCGCCGCGATCCGCGCCGCCCAGCTCGGGCTGAAGACTGCGTGCGTCGATGATTGGAGCACGCCGGACGGCAAGCCTGCGCTCGGCGGTACTTGCACCAACGTCGGCTGCATTCCGTCGAAGGCGCTCTTGCAGTCCTCGGAGAACTACGAGCACGCGGAGCATCGGTTCGCCGAGCATGGGATACAGGTCAAGGAACTCGGTCTCGATCTGGCGCAGATGCTCAAGCGCAAGGACAAGGTCGTCGGGCAGAACAACGACGGCATCGCGTTTCTGTTCAAGAAGAACAAGATTGAGTTCTTCCACGGCCGCGGTGGTTTCGTAAGAAATGGCGCCGAAGGTTGGGAGATCAAGGTCACCGGCAAGAGCGAGGAAGCGCTGACCGGCAAGCGCGTCATCATCGCCACCGGCTCGAATCCACGCCCGCTGCCGGAGGCCGGGTTCGATGAGAAGCTGATCCTCTCGAACACGGGCGCGCTGGCGTTGCCTGAAGTTCCGAAGCGGCTCGGCGTGGTCGGCGACGGCGTGATCGGGCTCGAGATGTGCAGCGTGTGGCGCCGGCTGGGCGCCGAGGTGACGATGCTCGAAGCGCTGCCGGAGTTTCTCGGCGCGGTCGATGAACAGATTGCAAAGGAAGCAGCCAGGCTGTTCGCCAAGCAGGGTCTCGCGATCCATACCGGGGTCAAAATCACCAAGGTCACGACAAGAAAAAGCGTGAGCGTTGAATACACCGACATCGCGGGAGCGGCGCAAAGCGCGACGTTCGACAAGCTGATCGTCTCGATCGGGCGCGTGCCGAACACCGACGGGCTCAATGCCGAAACGGCCGGACTCAAGATCGACGCGAGCGGTTTTGTCGCGGTCGACGGTGAATGCCGCACCAATTTGCCGAACGTCTGGGCGATCGGCGACGTGGTGCGCGGCCCGATGCTCGCGCATAAGGCCGAGGAAGAAGGCGTTGCGGTCGCCCAGCGCATTGCGGGCGGGCGCGGTCACGTCGATTTCAATACCGTGCCGTGGGTGATCTACACCTCGCCGGAGATCGCCTGGGTCGGCAAGACCGAGCAGCAGTTGAAGACCGCCGGGCTCGAGTACCGCGCGGGCACGTTTCCGTTCATGGCGAACGGCCGTGCACGGGCGCTCGGCGATACCACCGGCATGGTGAAGATGCTGGCCGATGCCAGGAGCGACCGCATACTCGGGGTGCATATCATCGGGCCCATGGCCTCGGAGCTGATCGCCGAGGCGGTGGTCGCAATGGAGTTCAGCGCCTCGGCCGAGGATATCGCGCTGATCTGCCATGCCCATCCGTCGCTTTCCGAGGCGATGAAGGAAGCGGCGCTCGCGGTCGACAAGCGCACCTTGAACTTCTAACGGAGACGACCATGGAAAAGTTCAAGGCTTACCGCATTTTTGAGGACAACGGCAAAGGCAAGGGGCGCCTTACCGAAATGACGCTGGACGAGCTCGATCCCGGCGCAGTGGTAATCCGGACCGCCTACTCGAGCGTCAATTACAAGGATGCGTTGGCCGGTACCGGCGCCGGCAAGATCGTGCGCCGCTACCCGTGCGTCGGCGGCATCGACTTGAGCGGCACGGTCGTGTCCTCAAGCGACAGCCGCTTCAAGCCGGGCGACGAAGTGATCTGCACCAGTTACGATCTCGCGATGGCGCATGACGGCGGCTATGCCGGTATGGCGCGTGTGCCGGCCGATTGGATCGTGCCGCTGCCGCGAGGCCTGACGCTGTTCGATGCGATGGTACTCGGCACGGCGGGCTACACCGTGGGGCTGACGATGGAGCTGCTGGAGTTGAACGGCATGGCGCTCGGCAACGGCAAGGTGCTGGTTAACGGCGCGACGGGCGGCGTCGGGACGCTCGCCATCGACATCCTTTCCAAGCTCGGCTACCACGTCGTGGCGGTCACCGGCAAAGACGCCGAGCACGATTTCCTGAAGCAGCTCGGGGCGGCCGAAGTGCTGTCGCGGCACGGGCTGGAGATGGGAAGCCGGCCGCTGGAGAGTGCCATGTGGGCGGCGGCGTTCGATTCGGTGGGCGGCGAGCAACTGGCCTGGCTCACCCGCACCATGCAGCAGAGAGGGCTCATCGCGAGCATCGGCAACGCCGGCGGCATCGAATTCACAACCACGGTGCTGCCTTTTATCCTGCGCGGAGTGCGGTTGATCGGAGTCGATTCGGGTCATACTCCAATGCCCCTGCGGCGTAAGATATGGGAGCGGCTGGCGGCCGACCTCAAACCGCGGTATCTCGACGACATCGCTTCTGCCATAGCGCTCGAGGAACTGCCAGACTGCTTTGACAAGATGCTGAAGGCTCAAGCCCGCGGCCGGACGGTGGTCAGGATCTCGTAAGCATCGTTGGACATAATGGGAAGGTGATGCGTGAGTGGTGGGTCGTGAGCCGGAGTTTGCGGGTCGGCGGAGCACCCTGATCGGCTCGCGAATCGCGAATCTGCGGGGAATCGATTGGAACGGACACGAGTCGCGCGATTGTTTCTCAATCTTGGGCACGCTTTCGACCATTTATTCATGTTGATTTTTCCGACCGTGGTGCTGGCGATGGCGCCCGAGTTCGGACGCAGCTATAGCGAGATGCTGCCGTTGTCGCTCGGCGGCTTCATCATGTTCGGCGCGTGTTCGTTGCCCGCGGGCTGGCTGGCCGACCGCTGGAGCCGGCGCGGCATGATGGTGGTGTTTTTCACCGGCATCGGCGCCGCCTCGATGCTGACGGGGCTCGCGGGTTCGACCGTCCAGATTGCGCTGGGACTGACGCTGATCGGCGTGTTTGGCGCCATTTATCATCCGGTCGGCATTGCGATGCTGGTCAGCGGGCGCGACAAGGTCGGCAGCGTGCTCGGCGTGAACGGCGTCTACGGCAACTTCGGTATCGCACTCGCGGCATTGATTGCCGGCGCGCTCGCATACTGGGTCAACTGGCGCACGGCCTTCCTGATTCCCGGTGCACTGTCGGTTGCGCTCGGCATCGCGTTTGCGCTGCTGGTGCCGGCGCCGCCCAAGGCGGCGCAACCCGCCGAACGCGAGGGCGGCGTTGCGATCGGTCGCAACACGCTGCTGCGCGTGTTCGCGATACTCACGGTATCGACGATATGCGGCGGCATTATATTCAATGCCACGACGGTTTCCATGCCCAAGGTCTTCGACGAGCGTCTGACGGCGCTGACCCGGACCACGCTCGGCATCGGCGTGCTGGTATCGCTGGTGTACGCATTTGCCGCGATGGCACAACTCGTCGTCGGCTATCTGATCGACCGCTATTCGATCCGCAGCGTATTCGTGCCGGTGGTGGCGCTGCAGGCGCCGCTGCTGTTCCTGGCGGGCTCAGTGGACAACTATGCGATGCTGCTGGTGGCGCTGGGCATGATGTTCTTCGTCTTCGGGCAGGTCCCGATCAACGATGCGATGGTGGCCGCCTATACCGACGAGAAATGGCGGGCGCGCGCATTTGCGGTGCGCTACGTGGTGTCGTTCGGAGCCAGCGCGTGCGGCGTGCCGCTGGTGGCCTACGTTCACCGCCAGACCGGTGATTTCAAGTATCTGTTCCTCGCGTTGGCGGCGATGGCGTGCGTGACGCTGGCGGCGGCGATCTGCACGCCGCCGCAGGTGCAGAAGCGTGTCGCCGCCTAGTATTCCCTTCGGGGATGGTAGAAACCCCTCGCCCCCGGATCAGAGTCCGGGGCAGGCTCCAGGCGAAGCAAGTTACGGCGAGATGCGAGCGCAGCGAACATGAATGTTCCTTCCCCCTCGATGGGGGAAGATCCTATGGTTTTTGTCAAGCGATTTTGAAATGTCTTTGAGCATCGAAGGTTAGGATGGGGGTGACAACGCCGGCGACATGCGCGCAAATAGATTCACCCCCACCTTAATCCTCCCCCATCAAG